>CAZMCW010000307.1:0-2439 GCA_964564405.1 uncultured bacterium | reverse complement strand
ATGAAAGGTTATATTTTGCCAGCCAGTGCAGGGGTGGCTTCCGCGTTGGGCTTCCTGACGGCACCCATTGCCTTTGAGTTTGTGCGCACCTTTATCAGCGAACTCACGCCCGCCACACTTCCTGAGCTAGATGACATTTACAGCGCGCTCGAAGTTGAAGGGCGCAAAACTTTAGCTGAGGCTGGCGTGGCAGACGCCGACATGACGTTTACAAGGCAAGCTGACTTACGCCATGTAGGACAAGGGTATGACGTGACAGTGAGCTTACCCTACGGCAAGTTAGCTGAGGTTGACCTCGAGACCGACCTCAAACCTCGTTTTTACAGTCACTACGAAAGTATCTACGGACACGCCCACAAACACCTCAACGTGGCGATTAGTAATTGCCGTTTAACCGCCAGTGGCCCCAAGCCAGAGGTTGGCTTGCAAGTTACATCACAACTCAAAACGGGTGATGTAGAAGACGCACTCAAAGGTCACCGCCCCGTTTATTTTGCGGAGGCAGGTGGCTTTACCGAGACACCGCGTTACGACCGCAGCAAGTTTGCCAGCGGCATGGCGTTTACGGGGCCAGCCATCATCGAAGAAATTGATTCAACGGCGGTTATTGGCCCTAATACGCAAGTGCAGGTTGATGATATTAACAACCTCATCGTGACGTTTGATGATGCTATCAGTACGCAGGTAGAAGAAAGCTAGGGAATGTCTATGACGAGTGATCCTACAAGCAACCAGCTAAAGCCCTCATCTCAAGCTGACTTTGATCCTATTGACTTGGAAATCTACTGGCAGCGCCTCATCGCCATGATGGACGAAGTGGACAACGCCACCGTGCGTACCTCGTTTTCAACCATTGTTGGTGAAAGCCGCGACTTTGCCTGCATTTTGGTGAATGCAGATGGTGTGTCACTTTGCCAGTCCAGTTTGAGCCCGCCTAATTTTTGTGTGGTGTTACCGCGCACGTGTAAGGTGTTGCTCGAGCACTTTCCCACTCACACGCTACAACCCGGTGACGTGTTATGCACCAACGACCCCTGGATTGGCACTGGCCACTTGCCCGACTATGTAGTTGTTACTCCAGTGTTTTACAAAGACAAACTCGTTGCGTTTATGGGCACCGTTGCTCATTTGGCGGACGTCGGCGGTCACGCTGGTGACATTGAAGCACCGGATGTCTTTACTGAAGGTGTTTGTGTGCCGCCCGCTAAGCTCTACCAAGCCGGTCACGAAAACGAGTTGCTATTTGACATCATTGGCAAAAACTGCCGCGTGCCGGAACTCGTGTTGGGGGATTTGAGGGCGGTTGTTGGCACCCATCAAGTAGGTAGCAAGCGCCTAGTTGAGTTTTTAGAAGATAGCGGCATGCGTGACCTCGAAGACCTTTCTGAGGTTATTCTCACCCGTTCCGAAGCGCGCATCCGCCAGAAAATCAGCGACTTGCCCGATGGCACCTACAGCTTTGGACTCGACATCGACGGCTATATCAACATTGTCCACCTGCAAGCCAGCGTGGAAGTGCGCGGCTCAGATATCTTCGTGGATTACACTGGCACGTCGCCGCAGGTCAATTATGCTGCCATCAACTGCGTTTACAACACAACTTATGCATCAACCTTGTATCCGTTTAAGTGCGCGCTAGCTCCAAATATTCCCAATAACGAAGGGCTGTTTAGACCCCTACACGTGTCTGCACCGGAAGGCTGCATCCTTAATTGCACCTTTCCGCATCCGGTGCAAGCCAGGGCCAAAACCACCAACAACATCAACCAAGTGCTGTTTGGCGCGGTCTGGTCTATCTTAGGCGAACACGCCCAAGCGGGCAGCGGGTCGATTTGGCCGTTTAGCGTGAGCGGCGAAGCTGAAGGCTACGGGCGTTTTTCAGTTCATATTTTGCCACACGGCGGACGCGGTGCTATGCGCAACCTTGACGGCCTCTTGCCAATTGCCTTTCCCCACAACAGTTCGGTGACGCCCATTGAAATTATGGAAGCGCAAGCGCCCTTACTCATTAAGCACAAAGAGTTACTAGCGGATACGGCGGGTGCGGGTAGGACGCGCGGCGGTTTAGGCCAGCGGATGACCTTCAAAAACATTGGGCAGACAGCCTATAACGCTAGAGTGCGCCCCGACAAAATTTTTTGTGCGCCGCCCGGCATTAACCAAGGGCACAACGGCACAACCGGCACGGTGCGGTTTAATGGCGAATTGCAAGAACGCTTTCCCATTTTCCACTTTGCGCCTGGGGATGAAATTGAAATGCGGATGCCTGGTGGGGCTGGGTTTGGCAGTGTGATCGAGCGGGATAGAGCAGATGTGCTCGAGGACCTCCGGTTAGGCTATATCTCACCCGAGGCTGCCACGACCACGTACGGACTCGATGCCGCAGAGATTAAAAATGTAACTACAACTGTAACTACAGGAGGTGACGCATGATTGACC
>CAZMCW010000306.1:0-6295 GCA_964564405.1 uncultured bacterium | reverse complement strand
GCTCGCGAGTTGTCTTGCGAAACGCCCTATGCCGCTCGGGTTACTTTGTTACCAAAATAACTGGAAAGGGTATGATCTATCCAGTTGGGGTTTTGCTAATAGAAAGGAAACATGATGTCAGCATCTTCTGATTTTGATGCTAACAACGTACCAAGCGGGGATACTTTGCTTGCTGAGTTAGCTCGATTACGCCGTGAAGTAACCGACTTACACCACGTTAACGCAAACCTGGAAGAAGAAAAGCGCGACCTCGAGCTACTCCTCGAGACCAACACGGAACACTCCGACAACATAGAAAAAGAACTGCAACATGCCAAAGAAATAGCCGAAGAAGCTAACGCATCTAAGAGTGCATTTCTTTCTAACGTGAGTCACGAACTGCGCACCCCGCTTACCTCTATTTTGGGGTTTTCTAAACTTATTCAAAAAAGTCTCGAGAAAAAAATATTCCCTAGTGTCGTCAGTGACGACAGCAAAGTTACTAGGGCCATGAAAAGTGCGGCTGAAAATATTGGCATTATTGTCGCTGAAGGTGAACGGCTTACTACCCTTATTAATGACGTTTTAGATCTAGCCAAAATAGAATCTGGCAAAATGGATTGGAAGATGGAAGTCCTCGACGTTCAAGAACTTATTGAACGGTCAACGGCAGCAACCTTTTCACTGTTCCAAGCTAAGCCTAAGTTGGTGTTGCACAAAGATATTGAACAAGATTTGCCCACGCTAGTAGGTGATCAAGACAAGTTAATTCAAGTTGTGATCAATCTACTTTCTAACGCCGTCAAATTTACCGATGTCGGCAGCATAACTTGCCGTGCACATCGTGCAGGTAACGACATTGTCATTAGTGTAATTGACACTGGCACTGGTATTGCGACCGAAGATCAACCCCAAGTATTTGAAAAATTTAAACAAGTAGGTGATACCCTAACCGATAAACCTAAAGGTACGGGGTTAGGACTACCTATTTCCAAAGAAATTGTTGAACACCATGGCGGTAAAGTGTGGGTTGAAAGTGAACTTGGTGTGGGTAGCACGTTTGCATTTACGCTACCAAGTCAAGCTTCAACATCGGCCACAGCAAATACTGAACCGCACATTGAGCAAGTTGCCAAGCAACCAGTAACTAGCTCTGTAGTTTCTGACGCTACAACAGCTACCCCAACCAACATCACAACGCCATATGAAGTAACGAACACACAACCTCAAATTCCCCTACCTGTTGCAGCACAATCACCGCAAGTACAGCAAACACCATCACCACAAGCACCATCACCACAAGCACCATCACCACAAGCACCATCACCACAGCAACCATCTTCCCAAGGTGCTGCTACCAAAACTGATCAACAAACCCTTATTGACGACGTCTTTGAAATTGATGAAGACTACAGTGTGGATGCAGATACCATTGTCGCCAAACTTAAACCGCATATTTTAGCCGCAACTCAAGCTAACGACAAAGGTAGTAAACGCATTTTAGTAGTAGATGATGACACCAACATCCGCCAGCTTTTACGCCAAGAACTGGAAGGTGAAGGGTACACGGTTATAGAAGCTGAAAATGGTCAAGATGCTGTTACCAAAACCAAAACGCTACAACCGGACTTGGTTATTTTAGACATTATGATGCCCGAATTGAGCGGGTTTGATGTTGCAGCGGTAGTCAAAAATGATCCAGCTACCATGCATATTCCCATTGTGATTTTGTCAATTGTGGAAGATGAAAAGCGTGGCTACCGTTTAGGTGTTGACCGTTACATGACCAAACCTATTGATGTTGACGCACTGCTTGGTGAGATCGACCAACTGCTCGTTGACACACCGAACCGCCGTAAGCGCCATGTGTTGGTCGTAGATGATGGTGTGTCTGCTGTACAAGCGCTCGCAGACGTCCTCCAAGCCAAAGGCTATAATGTGGTGCAAGCTACTGACAGTGCTAATGTGGTGCAAGCGGCAACCCAATCTAAACCGGACATGATTATTGTCGGGGCTGTCTTTGCTGACAAAACCGATGTCATGAAAACCTTACGTCAGAAAAAAGAGCTCGAGGAAATTTCTATCCTTGTGTACCGCTAGATTAGAATTTAGGTTGGGGTTGTGGACAAAAAGATTTTAATTGTTGATGATGAAGCGTCGATTCGTATGCTTATTGAGCAAACGCTCGAAGACCTCGAGGACGAAGGCGTGGAATTGCTCATTGAAAGCAACGGTGAAGATGCCCTAGCAACCATCAAGAGTGAACATCCACAACTGGTGTTTTTAGATGTCATGATGCCTAAAATGAACGGCTTTGACGTGTGCAGTGTTGTTAAACATGAGCTAGGTATGCAGGATATATACATTTGTATGCTCACCGCTAAAGGGCAAGACTTTGACCGCAGCAAAGGGCTCGAGGTCGGTGCAGATATTTATATGACCAAGCCCTTTGACCCAGATGAGCTCTACGAAAAAGCAGAAGAGGTTTTGGGGTTGTGATACCAAGTCCGACAAAACACATCATAAACTCCTACGGAGTTCATTACGTTCTAGTCGGACTTGATATCTGTTTCTGCTCGCGAGTTGTCTCGCGCAACGCTCGGAGCCGCTCAGGTTACTTTGTTACCAAAATAACCGGAAAGGGTATAATACGGAATCCGTTTGTATCCTGAATAATGCTTAAAGGCATCATTGCATCCACTACGGATTCTGTAGTGTATCCTACCTGCTTTTGCAAGAGTTGATAAGAATCAACCGGATTTGGTATAGCACGTTGCTGCTCATGGGTCATGTGTTGTACGGCAACATTGCCCCAAGCATCAACCAAGCATCAACGCGTCTCAAAATTTAATGTCAGACGTTTTGGTTGAGCTAGAGACAACCTCAAAGGTGACTCACTTAAAAGAGCATCAATCTGATGTGTCCAAAGACGTGTCAGGCAACTTCTTAGGGGTAGCTAGCAACAACCTCAGCAATGACATCCTCAACTAAGCCGAAGAGTAACGTCTCACCTTGTTCGTCGTTGGTAGTTGCTGAAATAGTGACGTCGAGTTGCGGGAAAAAGAGCGTGAGGCTGGCATAACCGGGATTTAAGCCGCTGTGCCCAACGGCTTGGCCGTAGCTTGTGTTGACCCACTCGAGCCCGTAACCGTAGCCAGCATTAGCCTGTAAAGAGAGTTCGCTGGGTGCGAGCATTAAATGCGTCATGGCTGGGCTTAAGATATCTCCTTGGGTTACAGCTGTAAGCCACGTCGTTAAGTCATGACTGGTTGACACCAGGTCGCCAGCGCTTTTAAACAGTGTCTCGAGGCCAGCGTAGTCAGCGGCACTAGTTAGCATTGGCTCAGCTTGACCAATAAGCGCCGCAGAGCTGCGCAAGTAGCCGCCCGCCAAATTAGTAGCGTGAGGTTGGTTGCCTGCTATATAGCTATTGTCTAGACCTAAAACCGTTAAAAACCGTGTTTGTAGAACGTCCGCAACGGGTTGTCCTGTTACTTCTGCAATGATCTCACCTAGCATCAAATAATTGGTGTTGGAATAACCATAGCTTGCACCGGGTGCGTCTACAGGTTCAAACTCAGCTACCGTGTTAATGATCTCATCAGCTTGCCACTGGCGAGAGATATCTGCCAATATCAAAGGTAAAAAAGCGTTGTCAGGTGCATTGCTAAAGTGGTTGTAGCTTCCACTGGTCATGGTTAGTAGTTGTGTGAGGGTGATCTGCGCTGCATTAGGAAAATTAGGATACCAACGGTCAAGGGTGTCATCTAATTGCAACAAACCTTCGTCAACTAGTTGCAAGGTAGCAGCAGCGACAAAACTTTTGGTAATGCTAGCAACGTACATAGGCGTGTCGGCTGTGAGCGGTTGCTCGAGGGTAGCGTTACCACTTACAACATCAATACGATCTTCTAAAGGGCTTGCTAAACTGACACTAACGCCTAAGATTTCGTGTTCACGTTGCCATGTATCAACAACAGTCTGAAGGTTAGTAGCAAGTTCAGATTGGGCCACTGATGTTGTGAATAACATTAGTAATAGCAATATCGGGGTGACTACTATAGAACGTTGTATGCGCATTGTTAAACTCCTTTAAAAACTTAAGAGTTCGAGTGCTGACCCCTTACTAAAGTAAGTAGACATACGTCAAAGCCTTGTAAATGCATTCAAATCGACATCATACAAGAAGATGTCAACACCCTATGAAATTTGCATGAAGTCATGAAGATTTAGAGGTCGCTGATAGGTCGCGAGTGTTGTGGTAGTTGTCAAGCTAACACTCACATAACAGTATGGTGTTGCACAGTAAACTGACATTATGGTCCAACTGAAACGTTGGTTATGGACACCGGTTGACTCGAGCAATTTAGCGCTTTTTCGGATCGTCTTTGGTGCAACCATGGTGTGGGAGGTTGGGCGCTACGTTCACTTTGACCGCATTACGCGTTACTACGTGCGCCCGGACTACACCTTTGGCTACCAGGGGTTTGAGTGGGTTGTACCTTTTCCTACGCCGTGGATTTATATTTTTTACGGGTTTACCGCTCTTGTCTCTGTGCTGGTTACTGTGGGGCTGTTTTACCGTGTTGCTAGCGTGCTGGCGTTTGTGAGTTACAGCTATTGGTTTTTACTGGACAACACCTATTATCTCAATCATTTTTACTTGGTTGTGCTCCTCAGCTTTTTGATGATGTTTGTACCGCTCGCGCGCACCTGGTCGTTAGATGCTTGGTTAGCAACATGGTTGGCAACGCGGTTAGCAACGCGCCGTGCTCAACGCAAGCAAGAGAATCAGGCTTTTGAAGGTGTACCAACGGCTGATGCACTACTACATCCACCACAAACGACACCTTTGTGGGTGTTGCTATTAGTACAGTTTCAGTTAGGCGTACCCTACTTTTTTGGGGGACTTGCCAAGTTCAATGTGGACTGGCTCCAAGGGCAACCCATGCGCGACCGTTTGGCAAGACGTACCGACTTCCCCCTTGTGGGGCAGTTTTTTGATGCTGAGTGGATGGTGATGCTGTACAGCTATGGCGGCCTGCTGCTAGATTTGCTGGCTGTGCCGTTACTGCTATGGAAACGCACACGCTTAGTGACGTACATTGCGCTGTACCTGTTTCATCTGTCGAATGCAACCATGTTTGGCATTGGCATTTTTCCTTGGGTGATGATTGCTGCTACGCTAATTTTTTATCCGCCTGATTTACCTAAGCTACTCATTCAGCGCTTCCGCGAAGCACCACTCGCGTTTGAACTGCCCGCCTTGATGTTAGGGGCGTTGTTAGGTTGGCTAAGTATTGAGAGTTTAGAGGCGTTTTCATTGGTGCCTGTGGCGGTGTCCATTTTGGCTGGTGTTGTTATCGTTTGGTCGCTAGATCAAGCCATAAGAGAGTTGTGGGCTAGCGTGTCAAATAAGGGTCTCGAGCATCCTCTCACAACCTCTATGACCTCAACTACTTCGCTTAAGGCAAACGTAACAGCTACATTAATCAAGCCACCTGCAACCAAGCCACCTGCAACCAAGCCACCTGCAACCAAGCCACCTGCAACCAAGCCACCTGCCTGGCGTAGCGGGTTTGTCCTTACCGGACTCACGGTGTGGATGCTGAGCCAATGCCTCATCCCACTACGTCACTACACCTACCCAAGCAACGTCAACTGGAGTGAGCACGGGCACCGCTTTTCGTGGCGCATGATGTTACGCGACAAAGATGGTGAGCTGGTCTTTAACCTCAGCGACAGCCGTGGGCGTGAGTTAACTCTGGATAGGTCGTTTATTTTAGAAAATGAGCTGCTTACCCGGCGGCAATTTGATGAAATGAGCATGCGCCCTTATATGATTCATCAATACGCACATGAACTTGCCAGCATGTTTGAACGCAGTGGTTACGAAAACGTGTCTATTCACGCACTTACCAACATTTCCTTAAATGGTAGACCGGGCCAGTGGCTTATTGACCCAACGGTTGACCTAGCAGCCCAACCGCAGCGGTTCAACGTGCCTGTGGGGGTGTATCCACTTAAGCCCCAGCTTCAAGCTGAACGCTGACGCGCAGTAACTGATTTCATGCCCATAGCAGTGACACGAGATGTTGTTTGTTACGGACTTGTCGATATATTTTTGGAAAGGGAGAAGGGGAGCGCGGGGGAAAGGGAGATGTCATCAGCGACAGCCTAAACTTACTGTAACGCATGTGTGGAGTTGCTACAAATCTAATACTAAATTGACTCGAGGATGTCATAATCTTAATCGTCTAAGGGTACACGCTCACGCGTTTTTTGCATGGCACAACGCGCCATGCAAAAAACACTT
>CAZMCW010000305.1:0-6306 GCA_964564405.1 uncultured bacterium | reverse complement strand
TCAATTCACACATAGCCAAACGTTTCACCATTGCTAAGCGTAGTAAAGATATTGAGTGACAAACCATGCTCCTCACCGGTGGTGCTTGTGGCGTGTACTTGTTACGCAACTCGAGCCTCCCTCAACAACACTTAAATAGTGCAGTCTCATACAAGCTTGAACGCTCCCGCACTAAGCTTGACTTAAGTACTAAGGAGCTACTTGATTTGTCTACGCTTTGAGCAATACACAGCCGAACAATGCACGTTCAAACAATGTAGTGCCCTGTGAATGCAGTGCCCTGTGAATGTAGTGCCCTGTGAATGCAGTGCCCTGTGAATGCAGTACCGCGTGCTGTCAACACCCAACCAACACCTACTTACGTGCCGTTCCAGTTCATGAGCCAATTCAAGGCGCAACTCCTCCTCTGCGTTCCCCACACGGTCACGTAATTTGCGGTAAAGACATTCTTGATGAAGAACATTGAACCAAATTACGTTTCCTACGCAGTCACGTTTATGGTACGGGGTAACCTGGCATCTCACAATTCCCATTCTTGGGGGATAGCTGTGTGTGCCACGATATATCTTCAGAGTAAAGGCCGCTTTAGCTCGTCCTCATTAAAAACGCCACTCACTTTGTGCCAGCTCGCACAACCTCACAAAGTTGTGAAATACGGTTGAAATCTTGTCCTAGACGCATAAGTAGTGGGTTTTAGGCAGATTGATATGCTTACAATTAAGACAACTTGTAGAAAACCTCACAAAGCTCGAGCGCACCCACATTGCCACTCATCGTCATTACTCTGTTAGCAGTGCATCATTCATCTCATAGATATCTTCATCTTGGATGAAGTGAAATGCTGCGGTCACGTGCACCGATCTGGTAACACAACCCTAACTCCTCATGCAGCATCATGCGCTAGTACTATCGTTGCTTACGCACAAAGGTTGTACAATGCAATATCTTGGGCAGTTTTTAGAGGTCCGTCGGTAACCCACCGATACAACCTGCCGACACAACCCACCGATACAACCTGGTGATGTCACCATTGAGTAGGGTCTAATCGCATTAGATTTATAATGCAGTTCACACCTTACAAAGACTTGTCCAACCGTCAAATATCTATGAACACAGATATAAAACCGAAAGGAGTTACCTGTGGCTGATACTGCCGAGAGAACAACCCTCTCCTCTGACCAGCGCAAAACCTTAAACGATGTGGAAATGCAAGAGTGGCTCGAGTCGCTCGAGTACGTTTTGCATAGTGCCGGTCCGCAGCGGGTTATGGAAATTTTAGCGCGCCTAGACACTTACGCCCAAGGACAAGGGGTAGACATTCCCTTTACCGCTACCACGCCCTACCTCAACACGGTGCCTGTAAGCGAACAACCGGACTACCCAGGTGATGTTGAACTTGAACGCAACATTCGCCGCTTTTTGCGTTGGAATGCCATGGCTATGGTTGTGCGCGCCAACAAAAACACCGGCGTAGGCGGGCACATTTCTACCTACGCATCTGCCGCGATTCTCTACGAAGTGGGCTTTAATCACTTTTTTAGAGGGCATGATGCCGGTGTAGATAGCGACATTGTCTATTATCAAGGACACACGTCGCCGGGTATTTACGCACGGGCATATTTGGAACGCCGCATCAACAAAGAGCGGCTTCACAACTTCCGGCGCGAAGTTGAACAAGACGGCCTCTCGAGCTACCCTCACCCGTGGCTCATGCCAGATTTTTGGCAATTTCCCACAGTATCTATGGGACTTGCGCCCATCATGTCGATTTACCAAGCACGCTTTAATACCTACCTCACCAAGCGCGGCTTTATTGAGCAAGGTACAGGTAAAGTTTGGGCCTTTTTAGGCGACGGTGAAACCGACGAACCCGAAACTTTGGGAGCCATTAAATTTGCTGCCCGCGAAAAGCTGGACAACCTCATTTGGGTGATTAACTGTAACTTGCAGCGGCTCGACGGGCCGGTTTACGGTAACGGGCAAATTATTCAAGAGCTCGAGGGCATCTTTAGAGGTGCTGGTTGGAACGTCATTAAAGTCACGTGGGGCGGCGAGTGGGACAAGTTGCTCGAGAAAGACGTGCAAGGCTACTTAGCTGAGCGCTTTGCCAAGTTGACCGATGGCGAATCGCAACGCTATGCAGCCTTTGGCGGCTCCGAACTGCGTGAAACATTCTTCGATACTCCAGAGCTTAAAGCGTTAATTGATGGTTTGAGCGACGACGAACTCTCTAAACTTAACCGTGGCGGACACGATGTTAGCAAAGTCTATGCTGCTTATCACAAAGCCTTCCACCATACGGGCTCGCCTACAGTAATCTTAGCCCGCACCGTTAAAGGTTACGGCATGGGTAAAGCAGGTGAGGCCATGAACGTCGCCCACCAACAGAAAAAGCTGGACCTCGAGGACATGAAAGCGTTCCGTGACCGTTTCAGTTTACCCATTAGCGATGATGATATTGCGAGTTACCCCTTCTACCGTCCAGACGAAGACAGTGCCGAATACAAATATTTGATGGAACGCCGCAAGGCATTAGGCGGGCCACAACCCGAGCGGCGCGTGAAAAGTGAGCCCCTTGCGCCACCCGACGAAAGTGTTTTTGATGAGTTTACCAAAGGCACCGACGGCCGCGAAGTTTCAACCACTATGGTATTCGTGCGTATTTTGGGCAAAATTTTGCGCGACAAAACCTGGGGTAAGTTAGTTGTGCCGATTATTCCAGACGAAGCACGTACATTTGGGATGGAAGCACTGTTCCGGCAAATTGGCATTTACTCGTCGGTTGGGCAACTGTATCAACCAGTCGATGCTGACAATTTGCTCTATTACCGCGAAGACGAGCAAGGGCAGATCCTTGAAGAAGGCATTACTGAGGCTGGCTCCATGGCCTCGTTTATTGCAGCAGGGACAGCTTATGCGACCCACGGCGTGAACACCATTCCGTTTTACATTTTTTACTCCATGTTCGGCTTCCAACGCATTGGCGACCTTGCTTGGGCTGCTGCTGACATGCGGACGAGAGGCTTTTTACTGGGGGCAACAGCGGGCCGTACGACGCTCGAGGGCGAAGGCCTGCAGCACCAAGACGGTCACAGCCACGTGCTGTCGTACGGCATCCCCAACGTCCTCAGTTATGACCCGTCGTTTGCGTTTGAACTAGCGATTATCATCCGTGAGGGCATGCGGCGTATGTACCAAGAGCAAGAAAGTATTTACTACTACCTGACTATAGGCAACGACAACTATGCGCAACTGCCTGAACCTGACCACCTGGACCGTGACGACCTCAAACAAGGTGTGTTGAGCGGCCTCTACAAACTGCGTCCGGCAGAAAGTTTGGAAGATGTGGATGTTAGCAAAGCTAAACACCACGCGCATTTGTTTGGTAGTGGGGCCATCATGCCCGGTGTGCTCAAAGCTCAAGAGATGTTGGCGGAGTATGGTGTGGCTGCAGATGTGTGGAGTGTGACGTCTTATAAAGCACTTCACCAAGACGCTTTAGAAGCAGAGCGCTACAACCGCCTCCACCCTGAAGAAACGCCCCGTACCGCCTACATTTACGACGCCCTTGAAAATGAAGACGGCGTGCTCATCGCTGCATCTGACTACCTCAAACTCTTACCAGATAGCCTCGCCCGGCACTTACCCAAGCCGATGGTGGCGCTAGGGACAGACGGTTTTGGGCGCAGTGGCACCCGCGAAGATTTGCGCGACTTTTTTGAAGTTGATGCCCGTTATGTCGTCGTCGCCACGCTGTATGAGCTGGCGCAAGAAGGCAAGCGCAGCCGTAAGAAAAAAGCTGACCGCCTTGACCCGGCAGTGGTGACTAAAGCCATTCAAGAGCTCGGCATCAACCCAGACAAAGCTAATCCGCATAACAGTTAGAAATTAGTGTTATTACCTGTGTAGCTCACCTAAATGACTAGGTGCTGCACAGGTATTTTGTTGGATCTTGACGTTGTTTTTGAGGCATCGTTAAAAATGGTTGGATTGTGTTGGCGTCTTGATGTACAAGGGATGCTCGAGCCCCACCCTCACGTAAACACCCCAGAAACGGTATGATGGCGTCACTTTTGAGTACATCTGTGTGGCTGAGAAGCGCACATTTCACGATAGACTTTGATGTAATACGCTTATCTACCAAATTATGCTGTTTGCAGTAGCAACTAAGAACATAGCAAGTATTGCCTCACAGACAATACATCTAAGCGTTGCACTTACTTTTATCAACAGTTTATACACGACGATACGAAAGGACACAAGCGTGGCAACAGACGTAAAACTTCCTGAAGTGGGCGAAGGCATTGATTCAGGTACCGTGGTTGGTATTTTGGTGTCTGTTGGTGACACGATTAGTGTCGACCAGCCTTTACTAGAACTTGAAACAGACAAAGCTGTAGTCGAAGTCCCCTCCACCGCTGCCGGCACCGTTGCCGAAATTCACGTCAAAGAAAACGAAGAAGCTAACATCGGTCAGGTCATCGTAACTTTGTCGGACGATGATAGTGCCGCTGACAGTAATGATGCCGAAACCGCTGAAGCAGGTGACAGTGATGATACTGACAGTGACGATACTGACGCCGCTGAAGCTAAAGCTGATAAAACCGAGACTGCTGACGCTAGTCGTGAAGATATTAGCGACAACCAAAGCAATAGCAAAAACGACCAACCTGCTGCTGATACAGGCGAAGCTCAAGCAGCGCCGTCTACTCTAAGCGCTGAAGGTGCTAACGATGATGGCACCCGCGATGGTGATAGCAACTTACCTGCCGCGCCATCTGTCCGCCGCTTAGCGCGCGAGTTAGGCGTCAACTTAGCAGATGTTGCCGGTTCCGGTGTCCTAGGGCGTATTTCTGCTGAGGATGTCAAACAATACGCAGAAACTGGCTCTGCCTTACCACCTCAGGCTGCTTCCCAAACCACAAGTGCACCAGCAGCGGACATTAGCATTCCAGCACTCCCCGACTTCAGCAAGTACGGCGAGGTCACCCGCGAGCCCATGAGTGGGATTCGCAAAGCCACGCTCAAGCAAATGTCGTTAGCGTGGTCAACGGTACCTATGGTGACCAACTTTGACAAGGCGAATTTGACGGAGCTCGAGCGCCTCCGCAAAAAATACCAACCCTACGCTGAGGCTGAAGGTGCCAAAATTACCCCCACAGCGATGCTCCTAAAAATTGCTGCTGCCGCCCTTAAAAACTTCACCAACTTTAACGCCAGCATCGACGTGCACAGTAACGAAGTGGTGTTTAAACACTACGTCAACATCGGCGTGGCGGTTGATACGCCGAACGGTTTGCTTGTACCCGTCATTCGGAATGTTGACAGCAAAGGGATTATTGACCTAGCTGTGGAATTAGGGGAACTAGCAGCTAAAGCTCGAGACCGCAAACTCTCGCCAGACGACATGCAGGGTAGCAACTTTAGCATCTCTAACTTAGGGGGCATTGGCGGTACTAACTTTACGCCGATTGTCAACCCGCCTGAGGTCGCTATTTTGGGCGTAGCACGCGGAGGCATTGAACCCATTTGGAACAAAGAAACTGAAACCTTTGAACCAAAAATGATGATCCCACTATCACTCAGCTACGATCACCGCCTCATTGACGGTGCCGACGCCGCCCGCTTTTTGCGGTTTATCTGCCAGACAATTGAAGACCCATTTTTGATGTCGGTGTTTGGTTAGTTGACGTTTTTGTCCAGAAAAATAGCCCCTTGCGAAAGCAGGGGGTTTTCCTTTTCGTATAAGATGACTTAATGACATCCACAACAGTTGATATTAGCGTCAGTTTACCCAGTGCATTTGCCCATAGTATAGACCTTCTTATTGCCCGAGGCCATTTTGCAAATCGTAATGATGTGATGACAACAGCGCTTGCTCTATTGCAGGATCGTTATGTTGACAGACACATCATGGATAAACGCATCTTGGCAGAACTTGAACATCTCGACCGAGATCAAGAAATGGCTGACGCTGAACTAGGTATGGACGATTACATTCGCAATATTTTGCCGATAGGAGAATCATGAGCCTTTTTGAGTCCTATAAAATTGAGCCCTACTCAGATTTTACGAACAATGCTGTTGTCAGTGATTACAAGGCAGCGCTCGAGCACGTCCGCAGTAAACTCGGTCAAGATTATCCACTAACCATTGGCGACAAAACCATTAACGAGCAGTGGCTTACGTCGTATGACCCTTGTAATAAAGATACGGTCGTAGGTCGCACCGCCAAAGCAAGTCAGCAAGATGTTGAGCGCGCGTTCGATGTCGCTTACGACGCCTACGCAAGCTGGTCTCAGTGGG
>CAZMCW010000304.1:2008-6309 GCA_964564405.1 uncultured bacterium | reverse complement strand
GAGCAGAAACAGATACCAAGTCCGACAAAACACATCATAAACTCCTACGGAGTTCGTTACGTTCTAGTCGGACTTGGTATTATTTCATTCCTACGCCGCTTCAGCCTCAACAAATGCGGTAAACACAGCCCCATCAACTACGTAAGCTTTTAGACTCAATCGTAGGCAGGCGCTACAACAGGTGTTGTTTTGGGCACCGGGCGGGGAATATACTGCCTGCCTTCAGACACCCAAAAATCATCATTAGCAAACTCGACAACAACTGTACCTTCAGGTAAGTTATAGCTCACCCCTATTTCGTTTACATGTTCACGAGCTTCGTTATTTGCCATAACCGGCGTGCGGATGGTGTCTACAAAGCGCCAGCGCACCTCACTGGAAAGATGCTGTAAATGGCTTTCGTAGAGCGGACTTTTACGCAGGGCAACCTCGAGCCAACGGCCTCTACGCCACTGAGTTTGAATGTAAATCGCTTGTATCAATGTGCCTGCAGCCAGTGCAAACCATACGCCCTCAACGCCGAAGCCTAGTTGTAGCGCTAACAAATAGAAGGTTGTGCCAACCAACCCCGGGCGGGTATCGCTAGCTCCGCGCATAGCACCATTAGTTACCATTGCAATAGCTAGCAGCGGTTGGGCAAAGGTGTTAATACGCAAATAAGATGTACCTGCAGCCAGTACCACTGGGTGTCCGCTAGCATCAAACAAACGGATAATCTGCGGCGCAAACACAATAATGGGTAGCGCCACAGCCGACATCACCAAAATGCCCAACACTACAGCGACATCGCCACTAGCCCACGCGCGTTTAACCCGCCAGCCACCAAGGGCTTGCCCTACTAATGAGGTTGCCGCCACGTTCACGCCCAAGCCCGGCATAAATGCAAGCGACTCTACTTGAAAGCCAATAGCCAGCGCCGCCGCACCGTAAGTACCCGCTGCTGTTGAGGTCACAATGCCAATCACCAACAGTTGCGCACTGTTGCGCACAACACCTTGCAATCCAGATGGCACCCCAATTGACAAAATGTCTTTGAACGTGCGCCAGTTAGGACGGTAGGTACCCGGTAAAAGCCGGATCACGTTTTTACCTGAATAAATAACGCCAATACCTATCACACAGCCCAAAAAGCGAGCTGCTAAGGTTCCCATGGCTGCACCTGCTACTCCAAACGCAGGTAGCGGACCCACGCCAAACATAAACACGTAGTTGAATCCAATGTTCAGCAGGTTAATTGCGCCCACTAAATACAGCGGGGTGAGGGTATCGCCTGCACCTTGCATAACCCGCCCAACCACCAAGTTAATAATCAAGAACAGCGTTCCCAAGAAGAGAATTTGTAGGTATTCAGTGCCCAAGACAACAGCCATTGGGTCACCATCGCCGTTGAGCCAAGTGAGGATAGGATTAGCAACCACATAGCCAATCACAGTGAGTACAAGTGACATGAGCACACTTAAAGAAAGGGCTTGACGCGTTAAAAAGCTAATGCGCGCGGGATCTCTAGCCCCCCTTGCTTGAGCAACTAGCGCCATGGCCCCGGCTGCTACCGACAAAAACATGATGAGCACCAACATGCGAATAGTTGTGCTCATGCCCACGGCCGCAATAGCAATAGGGCCTAACCGACCTGCCATAAATACATCAACGACGTTGACCACACTTTGCAATAAGTTGGCCGCCATTACCGGCAGTGCCAACGTCCAAACTTGTTTGAAGATAGGTTTGTAGCGGGTTTTGTAGTGCGCAAGGGCAGGAAAGTTCATGATTCCAACGCTAGCATAGGTTGACAGCTCACTTTTCTGTCATGGTTACGTATTTAGTATTGTGTTTACAGTTGACATCTGTACGCGTATTTAGGCACAACCTCACCAAGCTCGAGAACCAGTCATCAGATTCAATGCTGACAATCTTCGGATGTACCCTTGTACATTAGAAATATTGTTGGTGCCCTCTCAGCAAGCTACTTAGCCAGCTCCAACCTCAGTAGTAATTTCATTCAATGTTCAAACTAAACCACAGCTAACCAGCAAATAGATATCATCTAATTTCGACAACTTGCACCACCCATAACAACTGCATCTACTAAACTATGATGGGACCTTATTATAATAGCACTTTTGCTGCGTGACCCGCACCCTGTACAAGTTCAACTTATAACCATCATGCTAGCTTTAGCGAGTTTGCTGACAAGCAATTACGAGCACCCAAAACTGTTGACGCCTTGCACCGAAAAAGTTTACACACTCCCCAACGACCATGATAAAGTAAAACATCGTATACCCCGCCCGAGGGGGGTGCTGTTACACTCGGCTGTAATGGTTGAAGATTAGGTTTTTAGCTCAAGACATTCCTAGCTTAACGCAGTTTTAGCTTAACACAGTTGCACAAAAGCTTTTCTAATCTAGCAGTGGTAGCCTCGAGCTACCTAATGAAGATTGTAAGAGTAGCACCCAAGGTTAGTAATACATATGACAACTAGATAGCAATTAGCTCGCCCTACTTAGGGTTCTAAATATAGGCGTTCTAACTCGTATCGCTAGCGCCTGTTTTACGCACTCAACAAGCTTTTAGATACGTTAGTAAGGTTGTTGGCAGCAGTACTTTCATACAAGATTTGGGGTGGCCTAGTACAGGTAAAAGTTAGCTCGAGCCACCCTAATTAGCAAGCTTAAAACACAGTGCAAGTTTAAGACACACAACAAGTTTGAGCAAACGTTAGTACACCAGATAAGTACACCAGATAAGTACACTAGGCGTTCGCACAATTGGCAATCAAGGAGTGAGTTTGTGAAAATCTATTTTGTGAGGCATGGCGAAGCAGACTACGCTTCGGTAGACGCCCGCGGCGTACGCGGTTGGGCGCGTTCGTTTGCGCCGCTCACGCCAGTTGGGCGGGTACAAATTGATACAATTGCCAAAGATTTTCGCTTAGAAGAAACCGAGGCTATTTTGTGTAGCAGCTACGCCCGGGCGCTCGAGTCCGCAGCTCGTCTAAGCCGTACGCTCAACAAACCTTTGTACGTCGATTACGACCTACACGAGTGGTTACCTCAAAAAGACTCTTTGGCAGATGTTGATGCTGAAACCATAGCTCGAGCCCAAGCTGCTCTGCGTTACTACACTGGTTTTAACTACTACAAAGGCATTGTAAGTCCCGAAGATATGATGTATGCGCCCGACTTTGATGAGTCCGTTCCACCCGAAGCTCGTAACTTACCGAGTGCCTCTGAGCGCACCTGGGAAAGCTTAGAAGAAGTTCGCGAACGGGTTGTTAAAGCACTACGCCGTTATGCTCACTTGTCTTGTGTGTTGGTCGTCAGTCACGCGGTTGTCATTGCCAGCTTTTTAGGAGTACAACGACAAATTAGCCACGCTGAAATCGTCGCATTTGACCTCGATTTAGACACCACCGAAGCCAGTCACGTGCGCGCGTTGTAGCAAAAACATCTTCAAATTTAGAACACGAATAAGCCGCCATCAGGTGGCTTTTTTAATGGTTGCCGTTAACGCATGATGTCCCCTTTTACAAAAACATCACCAAGATTTTACAAAAACATCACCAAGATGCCACAATTAATAACGCGATAGATAGCAATCACACAATGAACTGATACATCACATGTCATTTGGCTTGAGATTCATTCTTACCGTAGCTAGTTGATGATGTCTATGTGCGTTCTAGCTGATGGCATCTCCCCCGCCCCCGTTCTCCCCTTCTCCCTGTTAGAGTTATCCACGACAGCACCTCATAAGCCTGCCAAAAAGATGTCACACGAACGTCAACATGCCTTTAATCACGCCTGTTTCTGGCTTCGTCCAGCTCTCAAACTCTGTTACCAAGGCTTCTGGACTAGCGCGGTGGGTAATCCATGGACGCACATCGATAGCTTTAGATGTGAGGGCGTCAATAACTGTTGCAAAGTCTTCCGGCGTGGCGTTGCGACTGCAGTGAATGCTGAGTTCCCTCGAGTGAATGGTTGGGTTGTGCAAACTCACATCACCTTTGGTATGACCCACAAACACCAGTTGCCCGCCGTGCGCCGCATAGTGGGCGGATTTACTCATGGCTTGGGCGTTGCCAGTGGCATCAAATACGACGGTAGGAAGTTCACCGGCTAGCTCGCGTGTGAGTATACTAGCAACATCATCTTGCCCGTAAATGGCTTGTGCTAGACCCAACTTGATGATGAACTCGAGCCGTGCCTCGCTTACGTCCACTACAAGTACTCGTGCGGCAGTTTGGGCCGCAAACGCCGTTGTCCCTAACCCGATGGGCCCTGCGCCAACGACGACTACAG
>CAZMCW010000304.1:0-1998 GCA_964564405.1 uncultured bacterium | reverse complement strand
GGCAGTATGGGCCAACCCCCGCGACAATCTGTGGATGATGGAAGTGATGGGCGTCGTGCGCCAGCATATCGAAATCCCGCCCGCCGTACCGCGTGCGCGCCAATGGCGAGCATCTCCACTTGCGCAAGTTCTTCAAGGCTAAGGTCTGCTTTGTAGAGATTGGCTACAGGCACCACAAATTGCTCGCGCATGCCGCCATCAACGTGTACGCCCAGCACTTGCATATTGATGCAGCAATTACTTTTGCCGCGCCGACACGCGCTGCAAGTACCATCAACCAAGTAGGGATTGACCGCCGCAACATCGCCCACGTTAATGCCAAATTGAGCTGCGTTTTCTCCCACGGCAACAACCTCAACTGCTAGTTCGTGCCCCAAAATGCGCGGGTAGCTAAAAAAGTTTTGACGCCCTTGAAACGCGTGCAAATCTGTGCCGCAAATACCAACGTTGTGAACTTTCACGAGCGCGTCATCTGCTCTAAGGCCGTCTGTTTGTGGGAAAGGACTGTCGGTAAGGTCTAACTTAAACGGTTCAACTAAGCTGATTGTTTTCATAAGTGTATGCATCTTACCCATTTGTTAAGCTGTGCGGATGACCCCTACAGACGTTGCCACCCTGCTCGCCAACACGCCTGACAGCCTCCGCCAGCTTTTGAGCACGGTGGATGATGCCGCCGCCAGCTGGAAACCCAGCCCCGATGCGTGGTGCATTAACGAAGTGATTGGGCACTTGATTTGGGCGGATGAATGGGCATTTGCCAAGCGTATTGAGGTAATGACAGCAGATTATCCTGAGGGACATGAGGTGAGGCTCGAGCCACTCGACGTAAACGCCGCTGCCGCTGCTCGTCACAACTGCCAAAAGCGCCTTAGTGATGTGCTTGACGAATTCACCGCAACCCGCGCCAAGTACGTGAGCTATGTACAAAACCTAGACCCCAATTTGCTAAGCCGCAGCGCCAGTTACAAGCACTACGGGCTATTTTTAGCGTCTGACTTTTTGTACGAGTGGCCCTTTCACGACTACGGGCATATTCAGCAGATTATGAAAAACTTGCGCAAGCGGATGTTGCCACACATGAGTGAGGTGATGCGATTTGCGCTTGAAAATTGAGGGCTATTACATATGTTAACTGTCTATGCACGTCGGCAAAACATGCATAAGTTTGCAAAGTCTCTCATAAACCAAGAGACATGGCTTTTCTGGCGCAAAGTGATTATGTATATGATGTTTCCACAGTCGAGGTTAGCAATAGCTAAAGCACAGTGATTTGTATATATGTTCGCTACTTCAGCTAAAATCAGCTCAGAATGAGGTTTTTAAAGGTATTTTATGCGGCGGTTTACAATTTGCGTTGATCGCTGTGTAAAGTTTCAGAAATTCTTTTGTACTAGAGAAAATGACGACCCAGACGATTAAACTGTGTGTATATTGAGTTTTGCATTTTGAGGAGATCAACGATAGATGTCTAGGACAGCGTTTTTTGGTATTTTCGCGTCCACAAATCAGCATAAAAGTGACGTATTGCGCTCTCATCTTCCTCATGCAGCATTTGGCGTGTTTTAGGCCTGTTGCAGACGGGGCTAAAATAGGGTACTCTTAGATTGTGCCCCGCTCTGAAGGGGATTGAAACGCTTCTATCTCGTAGCTAACCTTTATTCTATAGGAAATCTTAGATTGTGCCCCGCTCTGAAGGGGATTGAAACAAGTTCTAAGAGTTCCTCTTGAGCAGCCGTTAACCGCTCAAGGCTTAGATTGTGCCCCGCTCTGAAGGGGATTGAAACACAGCTACTTAGAACACTGTGGGCTAACCGCATTGAGTTCTTAGATTGTGCCCCGCTCTGAAGGGGATTGAAACGCACCACCGCTTGCACGATAGATGCCAATAGAGCCACTTAGATTGTGCCCCGCTCTGAAGGGGATTGAAACCCATGAGTGAACATATCCACACGATAGCTACCTTCTTAGATTGTGCCCCGCTCTGAAGGGGATTGAAAC
>CAZMCW010000303.1:0-6328 GCA_964564405.1 uncultured bacterium | reverse complement strand
ACGCTCGGAGCCGCTCGGGTTACTTTGTTACCAAAATAACCGGAAAGGGTATGAGATAGCTTCACATCTAGGCACACAAGTACAAAACGTCGGTAAGGGCTTGCACCAGTTTATCTGGCTTGAGACCGCGCTTTTTGAGGCTAAAGCCAGGCGGAAAGCGGGTTGGCTCAACGTTGTAGGTCAGCTCGCGAACGCCCTTGACATCGTAGTCGACGGTGTCTCCTGAAAAGGCGATCTGTACGTCTGTCATGTGCTCTGTAATGGTTACAACCGCTTTTTTAAGCGCCAATAAGCGCAGTTTGACAAGTGCAATAAACGCACCTACTTCGTCTGGCATAGGCCCGTAGCGGTGACGTAACTCTTTGTGGAGCGCGCTCACGTCAGAAAGGGTTGTTGCTTCTGAAAGACGGCCGTAATAGCGAATGCGGGTGTCGTCATCAGCAATGTAGCTAGGGCTTAAACGCGCGTCGATAGATAGGTCAATAGCCACTTTGGGAACATCTTGATGTTGTTCACCCTTGAGTTCGGCGATAGCTTCAGCGAGCATTTCGGTGTAAACCTCGAGCGACACAGCACTGATATGTCCGTGTTGCTCAGGGCCAAGTAGGTTGCCAATGCCGCGAATTTCCATATCTTTTTCAGCTAGCAAATGCCCGCTACCCAAGTCGTTGAGTTCGGCAATAGCATAAAGCCTGCGTTGGGCTTGTTCGGTGAGTTTGCCGGGGTAAAACAAATGCGCCCACGCTTCGGTTTGCCTTCGCCCGACGCGCCCTCTGAGCTGGTAAAGCTGGGCTAAGCCGAGCCGGTCTGCCCGCTCAATAATGAGCGTGTTAGCGCTGCCAATATCTAGCCCAGATTCCACAATGGTGGTGGCAAGCAGCACATCAAATGCGCCTTCTTCAAAACCGAGCATGACTTCCTCGAGCTCAAGTGCGTTCATTTGACCGTGGGCAACACCAACCCGCGCTTCGGGGACAAGTTTGTTCAAAAAAAGCGTGCGGGTGCCCATAGAACCAATACGGTCATGAATATAGAATATTTTGCCGCCGCGCTCGAGCTCAAACAACATGGCGTCTCGAATAGCCCGTGGGTCGTACGGTTGTAAGACGGTTTGAATTGGTTTGCGCCCTTGCGGGGGTGTCATAATCTGCGAGACGTCACGCAACCCCACCAAGCTCATGTAGAGCGTGCGCGGAATGGGTGTGGCGGACAGCGACAAAATATCCAAGTTGGCTTTGAGGCCTTTCATGCGCTCTTTTTGCCCCACCCCAAAGCGGTGCTCTTCGTCGATAATTAACAGACCTAAATCTTTAAACTTGATGTTTTCATTAAGTAGTCTGTGAGTACCAACTACAATATCCAGAGTGCCATCAGCTAGTTCTTTCATGATGGTGCGGGCTTCTTTGTCAGTTGCAAAGCGCGACAACATGGCAACCCGCACGGGTAATCCGGTAAAACGTGACTGAAAGGTCTCGAGGTGTTGCTTGGCAAGTACTGTTGTGGGGACTAACATGGCAACTTGTTTGCTGTTACCTACCGCGCGGTGGGCTGCTCGAATGGCAACCTCAGTTTTACCAAAGCCCACATCGCCAGAAATAAGCCTGTCCATAGGAATGGGCTTGGCCATATCAGCTAAGGTGTGCTCCACTGCTTCACGTTGGTCGTGGGTGAGTGCAAACGGACAGTTTGCATCGATGAGGTCGTCCCAATCGTCTATGGCAACAAGGGCAACGCCACTGGCAACCTGCCGTTTAGCATAGGTTTTAATAAGTTCAGCAGCGAGCGCTTGGGCGTTAATACGCGCCCGTTCACGCGCCCGCGACCATTCGTTAGTGCCTAAAGTAGACAGTCGGGGTGGGTCGTCACTGGTGCCGGGGTGGCGGCGCAACAGGGGTAACTGTTCAACAGGTAAATAAATTTTACCTTCACCGGCGTACTGCAAAATGAGGTAGTCGCGGGTGACGCCCACCACTTGACGCGGCTCGAGCCCCATAAATTTGCCGATACCGTGATCTGGGTGAACCAAATAGTCGCCAATGGTAAGCGCGCTAGCGTCGTTAACCGCATGACCAGGTAGGCGTTTGAGTTTGCGCGTACCTTGATAGCCGTATAGCAAGTCTTCGGTGATGACAATATCGCCCGTAGCTAGATTGCGGTAGCCACCGCTCGCGGCGTTACCTACAATCAAGCTGACTTCGCTGGGTCGGTGGGCAAGTTTGCTGTGCCACGCAGTCTCGAGCTGATCCAACACGCGCTCACGCAAGTAGCGCCCGGTGCGTTCAAACTTAAGCAAAATGGACACACTGTAGCCGTCTTTGAGCCACATTTCAACATCTGCTGCAAATTCGGTGAGTTTGGCGCGGTAGTAACTTAAGGGCTCGAGCGGACTCTCGAGCGTGTCAAGCTCAAGCTCGTCACGCCCAAACGAGACAACTTCACGACTAGCTAAGTGTTCCCATAACCAGTGTGCAGCCGCTTCATTGCCCAGTTCACCGTTCATAAGTTCGCCGCTATCCAGTAGAATTTGCCCGGGCAGATGCTCCAAGAGGCGACTTGTCCAGAGCTGCTCGCCGTCTTCTGTGCCAAGCTCAGCTGTTGCTTGGGGTTGCACTTTATAGCTGTCACACGGTTTACCTTGGCGTGACAAGGTATCGAGTTCATCGCCAAAAAATTCTAATTTGAGGGTGTCATCTTCGTCATCTTCATCAAAATAAAGCGTGATGGTATCACCACGAACAATAAACCCTGGCCACGCGTCGCGTTCATAGCCAAACGTGACTAAAGTATCAAGTAAGTCATCGCGGCGGTAGCGTTCACCCCGTGTGAGCAGCAGATTGTAACCATTTGGATTGTCTGGAAAATTGGTGAGCGCGTGGGCGACATCTAACACCACGTGGGAGCGTTTATCTGCCCAATCAGTTAAGTCTGGGTTGATGCTAGCAGCTGTGCCAAACGCTTGTAGTTTGCTAACTTGCTCAAGCCGTTCAGAGGTCGTAAGTAACACCACCGGTCCTGGGTGCTGGACAAAATAAGCAAGTCGGCCTACCGTCGGTAGTCCCAACATGCGTCCCGACGTTGCTGGCAAGGTAAGTACAGAGGTTGCTAAGTCAGGTGCTGAAGGTGCAGCTGGAGTTGCTTTTGAGGTTACTGAAGTTGCTGAAGTTACATCTGTCACAGTGAAAATCCTAAGTAAATATTAAACAAAAAATGATTTGACAAAATTACAATCTTGAGAATTACGGAGCGTTACAAGGAGCATAAGCTGGGAGGTTATCAGCTGAGCATAAACTTGCTCAACCAAGTTGCTATTGTAAAAGGGTTTGCCTTATGGATTTGCAGGCTTGCTTGCTTTAACAATTGCACTTGGTTACTTAAACATCGTACTTGGTTGTTTCAACATCGTACAGGTATAGGTTGACCTAGCCTCATGCCTACTTAAGGTCATTAAGTCAGTTAAGGTTACTCAGTAGTGACGTCTTTGGTAAGAGTGTCTTTGTTAGTAGAGATATCCCTAGAGGCAACATCCGTTTTAGGTACGTCGTCTTTGGTAGGAACATCCTCAGTTGTAACATCAAGAGTCGTAACGTCGAGCGCAAGTGCGTACGCGTCGTTGCGAGCTACGCCAAGGGCTACGAGCGCACTACGGATATCCCTTGTACGCAACCCTTGGGCAGCAAGTGCGCGCGCTTGCTCATGAATATCTAGGTTTGTACTAGAGCTTGTATCTGCGTCACTGGTTTCAGCAGGGGCAAGTACAATCACACACTCACCTTTGACAGCCTTGGTTTGAAAGGTGTCAACCAAACTAGCTAAACTGCCCCGGTAAGTTGTCTCAAAGCGCTTAGAAATTTCTCTGCTTACGCTAGCGGGGCGCTCAGGTCCGCAGATATTTGCAAGGTCTTTTAGGGTTGCGAGTAAACGCGTAGGAGACTCATACATAGCTGTTGTGACTGGCGCGCGACATATAGCCTCGAGGCGCTCACGGCGCGTTCTACCTGTGCGCGGCAAAAACCCTTCAAAAGTAAAACGCCCTAGCGGCAAGCCTGAAAGGACCAGTGCTGGCACAAACGCAGTGGCTCCGGGCAGTACCAGTACATCATCACCTCGTGCTAGGGCAATGCTCACAAGTTCCACACCAGGGTCAGAAATTCCCGGGGAGCCTGCGTCGGTAATGTAGGCAAGCGAGCTGTAACGCTCGAGCACACGGGGCGCACGTTCTTTCATAGTGTGGGCGTCTAAGCGCTCGAGCGGCTTGCGAATACCAAAGTGGGTGAGCAGTTTGCCCGAATGACGCGTGTCCTCAGCAGCAATAGCTTCAACCTCTCGCAAGCAAGTAAGCGCCCGCAAGGTGATGTCATCAAGGTTGCCAATAGGTGTAGGAACTAACGTGAGTTGCGTCATAAAAAGGCTTTATGAAGGTGATGTTGAAACAACAAAGTTGTGCTTAAAGTACAGGTTTAGTCAACTTATAGGCTTGGTTCAATATGCATGTTCAAAGAGCTTTGGAACAATGTACTACCAAAATGCACGAATATAAGCACACATCAACGAGGTTGAGTAGCAAGCAAACTAAGCAGCCGTAGGCATACCTCGCGGTCTAAGTGCAGCCTTTGAACGTTTGCGAACGTTGCGGGTAAGGGCAGAACGCAACTTAGCACGCATAAGTTCAGCTTCACCTACCGTCACAGTGACAACGGTACCTTCGGGTAAATGAACGCCTTCTGCCAAGATAATTTTGCCGTTTTGAACAAGTCCTTTGTATGCGCGCATGGCATATCCCCTCAAAATGTATCGTGTTTAGTCTACCGCAAAGCTCGCACGTGTAGATAGATAAAGCCAACACCTCATTTAACAATCTAACCTTGCATGTTAGCCATTAACACTAATGTAACAGCGTCAACATAGTGCTAGCTGTGCGTTCCTAGCAAGTGAGTGTCTAGCGCGCGTGGGTTGACATGTGAGGATTGACGTTACGTGAACCTTCTTTTAGCTTGCTGCAGTATACCCTCACGGGATATTGAGGTAGACTAATTTCAGCAGCTAAGTACCCACATCTACAGGATACAGATAGCAGTAGATAAGTTGTATAAACGAAGATATACCCAAGATACACCCAAGATACACCTAAGATACACACTGAAATGAAGGTACCCCATGCCGGTAAGTCCTACCAAACCTGAATTTGACAGCACACTGTCTGATGTAAATTCTAACGCTCACAAAGCTACTGACCATGTGACTAAAGCTAATGCAGTTGCAGCTGATACAGTTGCGGCTGATACAGTTGAGATAGAAGACGCATATCAACAAAACGCTGAGCACAAACAGCCGCTAGCAAGCTCACAGGACAGCCATTTGGGTGTTGCTATTCAAGAAGAAGAAAAAGTAAAGATTATTAACCGTTTGCGTCGGCTCGAGGGACAAGTGCGCGGGCTTCAACGGATGGTTGAAGAAGAGCGCTCCTGTAAAGACGTCCTTACCTTGCTTGCAGGTGTGCGCAGTGCGCTTAACGCAACAGCAGATCGTATTTTGGTGAACTACCTCGAGCATTGCCAAGCGGAATTTTCAAGTCACAATGCTGATACCCAAGAACTTGACGTTCAAGAGTTAGTTCAAGCTGTAAAACTAGCTCGTGGCTAGCTGTTTGTAATAGTGCGCTTTGGTTGACATATCCATGTGACTGTACGCCCGGGCAAGCTTATCTGCAAAAAACCGGGTAGCACGTAGATCGCCGTGGTTGTGTACACCCTCGAGGCAAACTAGGGAACACTGCACAACAATATGCCACTGACCATCAACCTCAGCTTGAGACGCGCGCAAACTATTGCGCCGTAATTGGGTAAGTTGTGTTTTTAATGTGTTTGGCACTTTCATCACCCCTATAGAGAATTTAGCACAGGCTACAATCTTTTGCTAAGGGCTTGTCTTACACGATGTGGTC
Source organism: uncultured bacterium (assembly GCA_964564405.1). Lineage (GTDB taxonomy): Bacteria > Deinococcota > Deinococci > Deinococcales > Trueperaceae > JBCCBI01. The sequence continues at coordinate 387 of CAZMCW010000303.1, read as the reverse complement.
TCAGGTTACAAATGGGGTGAGGGGGAGAAAGGGAGTAGGGGAGATGGTATTAGATGAAACGCGTGTGCCATGCTCATCTTCCAGCTACTACAGGAATCCATTTCAATGGGTAACGACGTATGATGGAGCAATTCCTCGTATGGTTACTGATAGGCATGTATAAAATCAATTTGGGTGTTGAGAAGCTGTGTTGGCGTCGGTGTTGTTGTAAATATCAGTGGCAAAATCACTAACAGTAAAACCACAACCTCAAAACCACAACCTCAAAACCACAGCAGCTATATTTGTAGTAGTTTCAGGATTGGTTCCCCTACACTGAGTGGGTCGATTTTTACTCCCCTAGGTCGCACGCGCAACTGCCTGTGGCAGTTACTCATGGAAACGCTA
>CAZMCW010000302.1:3541-6347 GCA_964564405.1 uncultured bacterium | reverse complement strand
GTTGCTTACGTGGACAACCCTCGTAACGAAGCACCTGAAAACGAGCTGGTTGTTAAAAACCAAGCCTTCTTAGATTTGGGCTTAAACCCTACGACCTTACAAGAAGGCCTTTTACATGAAGTGACCGACATTGCCAAAAAATATGCCCACCGCGCGGATAGGGACAAAATTCCTAGTGCGTCGTTGTGGACGAAGAATCAAAAAGCAGGCATTCCTAAAAGTGAGCAGGTAGACCCTGTAGCGTCATAGGTTGAAGATAACTTGTACATCACTTCATAGGAACAACTGTAAAGAGACTCTTTTCAAAAGAGTCTCTTTGTTATGGTTACTATGTCTTGAGTCCTGTAAATGAACGCTCGAGCGTGTTGCAAGCCCCCTTACTCAAGGTTGGCTTTTACGCTTCCACCTATCTCAGGCAGATGCTCCAAATACTAATAACAGTTACACCATTCCTAACCACGCCGAGCGCTACCGCAATGAAGAGCGGTTCCCCACAGGCTTCGTGGAGTCGGCAGTTAATAAGTAAACGGTTTAGCAAGAAACAGCAGATACGCTGGACAAAACAGAGGGCACACCTATTCCTGCAAACACAAGCAGCTGTGCTGAGCGATGAGCTGGAGGATGCCTTCAGGCAGCACTACCCACTGCTCAGAATGCAGAAGCAGAAGCTTGGTGGCGTGCCCCCCTAGTTTTTTACAGATTCCTGAGACAGGCTCGTGCTAAGACCACTGCTTTGCTAAGACCACTGCTTTGCTAAGACCACTGCTTTGCTAAGACCACTGCTTTGATTGTATATAGGATAGGATAACCCTAGGCTAAACCTTAGGGCCGCTACTTGGCAAAGCCAGCGAGGCTCCGCACAAACTGACGCTGTAGAACAATGAAGAGTACGAGTATGGGTAGGGTTGCCATTATCACCGCGGCTAGGAGGTTAGGCCAGTCTGTTGCGTATTGCCCCTGAAATGTCTGGAGACCTAGTGGCAAGGTTTTAAGGCTGTCGGTATTGATTATAATTAAGGCCAACACGAACTCGTTCCAGATAGCTACACCTTGAAAGATGGCTACACTTGCTAGCGCTGGCAGCGACAGGGGTGTAACAATTTTCCAGAGAATCTGCATATCATTACAGCCGTCTAGCCGTGCAGCCTCTTCTATTTCCTTTGGGAAGTCTAGAAAGAAGGCGTAGAGTAGAAATATAGAGAAAGGCACTCCGAAAGCGACATAAGGAAAAATCAGCCCCCAGTAGCTGTCGAGAAGCCTAGCTTCACGGAGCAGTTCATACAGGGGCACGAGTACAGTTTGAATGGGGATAGCGTAGCCTGTCACGAGCAACAAAAAGAACGCGCGACGACCCGTAAACTTTAGCCTCGCTAAGGCGTAGGCCGCCAGGCCACTGGTGATCAGAATACCAAGAACCGAGACGCCAGTCACAAACACGGAATTGAGCAGGTAAGTTGAAACGCCTCGCTGCCAAGCTTCGGTAAAGTTTCCCCACTGCGGGCTTGCAGGAAGTTGGAAAGGCTTTGTTAACATCTCAACAATGCTCTTTAAGGAAGAGCCTGCCATCCATAAAATGGGATAGATAGCGTACAAGCAGTAAAGCACTACCAAGATGTAAACGAGTGGCTGCCAGTGCCGCTTCATTAGCTGGTCTCGCTCTGCCCTAACTGCAACTGGATAATACTTAGGCTCATCGCAAAAATAAGTAGGACCACGGCAATGGCGCACGCGTATCCCATGCGCGCCTGTGTAAACGCCTGATTGTAGAGGTAAGTGCCTAATACTTGACTCGCGTTAGCTGGTCCGCCGCCCGTAAGGATATAAACAAGGTCAAACACCTTGAATGCGCCGATCATCGTAATAAGCGTGGCCGTCACCAGAACTTTGCTTATGCTAGGCAGGGTAATGTGCCAAAATGATTGCCGTTCTGTAGCCCCATCTAAAGTCGCCGCTTCGTAAAGCTCACTCGGCACATTTTGAATACCTGCTAGCAGCAAAACCATCATGTAACCCGTAAATTGCCAACAAGCTACAAGAAGCACACAGTAGATTGCCAGGTTAGGATCACCCAGCCACCCCAGTGTCGGCGGCGCGATTCCCACAAACTCGAGCAGCGGGTTGACCACACCCAACTGCGGATTTAAAAAGAGTTGCCAGACGATACCTACCGCAACCGATGACATAACAACAGGCGTAAAGATGAGCGTGCGAAAGAAAGCGCCCCCACGGCGTATGCCGCGGTCGAATACAGCGGCTAAAAGAAGACCAACGCCTACCTGAAAAATAACTGACCCAACTAGGATAATAATGTTGTTTCGTAGCGACACCCAAAACACGTTGTCTTGAACAAGCTCGACATAGTTGCCTAGACCAACAAAACGACGAACGGGGTTGGTTAAGCTAGCGTCAAAAAGGCTCCAGCGCACCGTGTTAACTAAGGGATAGGCTATAAACGCCCCAAAGCAAATAAGCGCTGGTAGCAGCATTAAGTAAGCGTTGCGTTGTCGGTTAGCTGTCATGTTAAGGCGTTTCCATGAGCAAAATAGCTTGTGGCGTCAATAAAGAAGCTGCCCCACACGTTAACGTATGAGGCAGCAAACTTAACTACTACTGCTCCATCCTAGACTTGGCGGTAAGCGCCGCTGAACGAACCATATCCACCGCCTCATCGGGCGTTTTTGTACGGTTCAAAACTTCTTGAATAGCGTTAAGATAAGCTTCTGAAACACTGTTTTCGAGCAGGGTGTCGAGCCACAAGGCTGTGCCTTCCGCCGTCGCTAAGTCGTCAATAACCATGTTGATGACG
>CAZMCW010000302.1:0-3531 GCA_964564405.1 uncultured bacterium | reverse complement strand
CGTCTGGACGAATCACCATGGCGCTGTACTCGTTGAGGAGAAGCGACTGCTTTTCCTTACTCAGGATATAACTTATGAACTTGGCGACAGCTTCTTTGTTCTCTGTTCTTGACGAAACTTGTAACCCTTGAGGTCCTGCCAGTACAAAGTTCTGATTACCTTTACCGTCCGTAATGGGTGGCATCCTGAATAAATTATACTGACTCTCGAACCCGTTATCCTTGAAAATGGCGATACACCATGTTCCGCAGTAGGTCATCGCCGTTTCACCACTGAAAAACAACGCACGAGCAATCTCTGGGCTAATGGAATTAGGTGCATCGTTAAAGCAACCTGCGTCCTGCATATCGAGAAGTTTTTGAAATGCCAAGGCGTAACCAGGGTCAGTAAAAAGCGTCTCTTCAGGGTTACTGAGGTCATAATCATTGGCAGTTATCGACTCGCCAACGACCTTCTGGTTGAGGATACTCATGTAGTGAACACCCGGCCAGCGCTCAGAGTTGCCAAACGCGATAGGCGTTATCCCTTTGTCACTTAAGGTTCCACACAACGTCAGTAGCTCGTCAAAAGTGGCGGGTTCCTCTAAGCCTTCCTGCTCAAAAATCGCCGTGTTATAAAAAAAGTATTTTGAGAGCTGCTGCATGGGTACGCCGTATACTTCCCCGTCTAGGCTAAAAGCCTCGGTCGCACCAGGCGCTAGGTTACCCCACCCGTCCCGGTTGGCGTACTCTGTCAAGTTCGCTGCTTGTTCTTCACGAACATAGCGGAAGCTGTCATCACCCGCCCAGTTAAAGTAGATATCAGGTGGTTCGCTCGAGGCAATACCCACCTGAATAGCCGTCTTGTAAGCCTCGTTAGCGTACGTTTGCATATTGACGGTAATGTCGGGATTTTCTGCCTCAAAATCTGCAATAATTTCCTCAAAGTAGGGGTCAAGTGTACCGTCAGCTAACATCCACAAATCAATTGTTGTCTGCGCGTGGGCAGCCAAACCAAAGATAAACATAAGGGTGAAACTTGTTAACAATTTTTGCATTGAGCTCTCCTCATAATATTGAAACTTTGACTGAGCCGCTGGTTTGGACCATGTGTTCCTTTTAAGCAGGTGTTCCTCCCTTAAAGTAGTCTAAGATTTCAACAAGCACACGCCCTTTGGTCACTGGTAACTTAAACCCTTCATCAGATCTTTCTAAAGAGGTGCCGTTGAACAAACGAGGTTTACAACTACTAGGCAAATCGCGGATGACAAGTTTTTCGCCTGCAAACGAAGACGCTTCTTCTACAACATCAACTTCCAGAGATTTACGAACAGGCTTGTAGTTGAGGAGAGTCACGATAAGGTCATCGCCGCGCCTCCTCGGGACGCTTAGTACACTTCGGGGTAAATCTGCGCCTACAAGGGGTGGCCCGATCATTTTTACAATAACGCGTTCTACCACGTCTCGGTAAAACGTCGTACCGTGAACGCGGTAACCATAAAAAACGGGATCTGCGAAGTAGGTAAAGCCAGGTCCTGACATGATAGCAGGGTAGCGGTTAGCCTCAGCCACGGGTGGCGTTTGAAAGTGCGACATAAAGTGAGCGTCTGTGCGTTTGAAATAGGGTAAGACACGTTCCATCAATACTACGGTGTCATCACCCCCCGTTACTTCTAATCCCGCCTCGTAGAACACGCGGTCGCTATCACTAGCTTCTTGCCAGAACGCTTTAGTAGCACGCCAGTAGGTTGGAAACTTATCGACCTCACCGTGCACTTCTAGCGGCAAAAAGTCGAGTTTCCAATTTCCGCGAACGTCGAACCCAGCCCGGTAAGACAGCAGTAGGTTTCCCCCCGCCTCGTGGTATGCCTTGAGCTTGTCGTAAAGCGTATTAGTGATGATGGTGTAGTCGGGCAGAATTATTAGTTTGTAAGCCGTGAGGTCGGCGCTGTCGTCAATAACGTGACTGTCATAATGGGCTTCGTCCATGCTTAAGACTGCGCCCTCCTCAACCAGAGCGGACTCGGTTTCCGGTATTGTTGGGTGTCCTGCTATCATAATGCCGACGTCAGGCAGGCTTGTCGAACTACTGTAGAAAGGCTCTGCTTCGGCTACTTGCTCATACACCGAGCCGATTAGGTCATAGGCTGCGGGTTCTAAGGTTCCTCGCGGGGGCAGTTGGTCACCAATACTGTTCGCTCCTCCCAATGCCTGCGAGCGAAAGCATTCGTATTCAAGCGCTGCTTGGGGCTTGATCCCGCCCCGTCATGCCGAGCCAGGGCATCTCCTGCGCTCCAGCGTGACGCGCCAGACGAGGAAAGTGCAGATAGCCCCAGAACCCTGATGGCAATGACTCAATTTCCCAGTGGGACGCGTACGGTAGTAATGGCTGAGCGTTCCAGGTTGCTTCAACGCTCAGCCGACCGACACCGTTCAAAAATAGGCGCGCTTCTGGATGGTGCTCGCGCAAAATGTCAGAAAAGCGCTTGGCGATTCGTTCACGCGGGTGTGCTCGAGCCACCCTTGTTCGCGCCGCAAAAGTATGCAGGTGTCGCAAAAGCAACCATCCTCGTGCATAAAAACGATATCCATAAATAAACCATCTATTTTGTAACGCTTAGCGAGTTCAAGAATGTGCTTGTCAAGGTAAGCTAAATATTCCGAATTGTTAAAACATAGGAAGTTCCACTTGTCAGGGTGGAGAAAGCCCGGTGGTGGGGTGTCTAACTGAGCAAAACTACCATCGTGCTTGACCTGACGCCACTCCGGATGCTCATACGCTAGCGTCTCCTCCCAAACCACGGTGCTGTAAATGGGAACCTGTATATTGCGTTTGTGAAGGGCAGCAATGATGTCAGCCACTACGTCTTGATCACCCAAAGCCGGATGAGGCGTACCGTGCTCGGTGGGAAAGTAACTCATACCATGATGGCACTTGGCAAAGATTGTGACTGAGTTAACGTGAGCGCCCTGAATAGTATCTGCAAACTTTTCTACGTCAAACTCACTGAATAAGTCAGGAATATAAGGTGACGTATGAAAATCTAGGTGCACTTGTCTTTTAGGCAATAGTTCTTCACGAGTCAAGCGAGTTGGCCCCCTCCATTTTTTGAGTTGATAGTGGTTATATCATGACTTTTGAATAGACAATGTTTACTAACCCCAATTTTACTTTTGCGAGTGTTAGCATAATGACGTTGTCCTATCCTAATGTGTCTGATCGCATGGTGGCGGTCACAGTTGCCATTCAACGTGGCCTCATCGATGTATAACAGACTCACATGATTGATATATGACAGACTCAATTGATATGTGACAGACTCACATGTAACACCTTGTTCAAGATATAACTTGAGCCTTACCTCACACAATGCTCGAATAAAACAAAGATAGTGGTGGCAAGATTACTAAGAGATTGATAGCCTCGAGCCCTTCCGACTTTTAACTCAACATACGATGCCCTCGCCAACACCAAACGAAGCGGGCTCAACCAACTCTACAGACAATCTGATATACCCTTGAGTTAACGATTACGACTCTGTAAGCTTGTATA
>CAZMCW010000301.1:0-6352 GCA_964564405.1 uncultured bacterium | reverse complement strand
GCAACGTATACATTTAAGTCGTCCACAGCTTTTGGCGCTGGCTGCCGCACTTATGTTTGGTGCAGGCAACACAGCTGACAAGTGGCTAAGTAGCGCGTTTGATCCACTTAGCTACACCACGCTCAACCTTGGACTCACTGGCGCGGGTATGCTGATGCTTGCAAGGCAAAACTGGGGCGAGCTTACAACACCACGTTTGCGAGGTAGTACGGCACTTCTCGTTGGGCTCACTTTTGCCCTCACGCAGTTGCTCATTATTTTGGCGTTTGCCGCTGGTGGGTCTGCTGGTGAGGTTATTTTGGTGGCGCAAGTGCGTTTACTCATTTTGGTTGGGGCGGGGGTTTTGGTGTTAAATGAGCGTGAGCAGCTTGGGCGGAAGTTGGTGGCGGTGGTAGTGATGCTTGTAGGAGTTGTGATACTTTACAGCAACTAGAGAGAGAATAACCTTAATCTCTTTTAGATGTCATTTCATCCAATATTGTGATTTGTATTTCTATATATGTTTCCCACAACTTAGCGAACGTGTTAAAATAGCAAGTATCTGAGAAAGCACTCAAACCTTGGAGGATACTATGCACCAAAGATTCACAGCCCCCCTACTTCTCTGTCTTCTAATTTTAGGTCAACTCGTTTTATCTACTACATTTGCACAATCAGACCTAGACGACGAAGCTAAAAGTCTTATCGTCATGATTAACGGTTATTGGGGAGATAGCGAAAGTCTAGGTGCTGGTATTGTCTTTGGTGCTCAGCGTGGTCGTTTGTACATAGCAACAGCAGATCATGTTATTCGTCCAAGAGAAAATAACTTTCAGGAAGTAGAAACTGTTGAGGTTGAGTTTTTCTTTAGGCCTGGTGAAGTGTTTACTGCAGAGGTATTGCGGCCGCTGTCAGAAGGTCTTGATTTAGCTGTAATTTCAATGTCTACTGAAGGTACAGATATTTTCCCCTCTCAATTTCCTTTTCATAGATTCGGCGACAATTTTGTCCTCGAGCGTTCAGAACAAATGTTTACAGTGGGCCAAGGTGGTGGTAGAGCTTGGAATACACTCAAAGGCCTAGTTAACATCCTTGAAAGTGAAGAAGGCTTTATAGATCTACAATTTAGCGATGTGACTCGAGGAGATTCCGGCGGAGCAGTGTTTAGCGAAAGTGGCGAGCTATCTGGCATGGTTCTCAACAGCAATCCACCTGGCATTGAAGTTTTAAGTGTTGACCTTTTAAAAGAAACGCTTGCAGAATCTCGCTACCCTCTTGGTGAGGTTATTACTGAAGCAGAAACAGATGATACTACAGGGCAGGCAGAAGCGACACCCACACGGTCAGGAGGTGGCTTACAAATTATCACACTTGAGTCTGCTGCGGAAGACGCTTTGTCTCTAGGGACAGAAGAATGTAGCGATAGAGGAGTTTGCTTAACACTTACGGGATATTGGTTTACTGCTGGAGGTGTGGCACCTTATTTCACAGTAACTAATAGAGCGGGTTCACCCACGCCAGTCACATATAGAAATAACATGCTCCGAATTACAGATGATACAGGCAAAATCTACGAGATGTTAGGTCAAGTCGTAGAAAAAACACAATCATTAGCCTCAAACGAAAGTGTTGATTTGGTACCAACGACATCACGGGGCTACACAGATGGTTTTAGCTATCTTCCTTATTTTGGTGGTGTTACAAGCGAAGAAGCACAAGAAATCTATATTGATGTATCTAATTTCATGGGTATTAACGCTAGATGGTTATTAGCTGACCTTAACCCACTCAAAGAACCAGAAGTTCTTACGAATGAGGCAATTGTCAACTTAGGGGATGCTTACAGCGCTAATGGCTTGAGTATCTCGCTTGTTGATTACAGCATAGGCAATAATTCTATATTTTTGGAATTCAATATAATGAATGTATCCACCGAAAATATTTTGGTTCGTTATAGGAATACTTCTTTTGAAGTTACCGATAACACAGGTAGAATTTACGAACATAACACTGAAGGTGAAGTAAAACAGCAATTGCTGACCCCTGGTGAAAGCATAGTTATTGAAAGCACAAGTTCACGTGGTTACACAAATGGTTTTGAATATTTAGGAGATTTTAGAGGAGTAGTCAGTGAAGAAGCTGACAGCATAATTGTAAGCCTTCGGCATTTTATGGGTATAGAGAATTTAGCGTGGAAAGTCATGGATGCCAATCCTCATTCAGATGAACTTAAACGCCCCAATAGCGTTGATCCTCTTGAAGTTAGGCAAGCTTATTATGGTGCAGGCATCAGTATTAATCTAAATGATGCAACCATGGACGCTCAGAGAAATAGGCTTTTTTTGTCTTTTACAATAAGGAACGAAAGCCCATCTCCTATACTACTGCGTTATCACAACGATCAGCTTAGGGTGGAGGATGCAGGTGGAGAAACCCTTGTTCAAAACACACAAAATATCCTTAAACAAAGGTTACTGACTCCTGGGGAAAGCATATCTATCGACAGTACAGCAAGTAGTGGCTACACTAATGGTTTCGAGTATCTAGGTGCTTTTGCTATTACAAACAGCACAGATACATCTCGCTTTGGCATAATTTTTGATGAGTTTATGGGTCTTGAAAACCTCGAGTGGCAGTTTACGCCTACTGATCTTTAGCGTTTTTAGTTAAGTCGTTAAAGCTTGTTAACAAACTCAAAACAATACCAAGGATTGTAAGCCCAACAGCAGCTATTGACGTTTTAGAGACGAAGAACTCGAGAATCGAAGGCATCAAACTGTCTGGTGAGTCATATGACCCTGTTTTCATCCCTGTAACTTTGCCTTGGAAGTGAAAGTAAATACCATCATCCTGTAAGCGGATGAGTCGCATCAATCCTTCCGAGCTATCAAACCGTAGTCTTTCACCAGGTCGCAATGTGAATTGACGTCCATCTGTACCCTCAAGATAGAGTTCACCCGACTGGATTGTTGATACTCTCTCGGTGATGGTTAAGTTATCATCTGCGAAGACGTTGGCTCGAGTTAACGTAAGTGCTTCTACAGCTCTTTGTTCTGCAACCACTTTTGGCTGTATTTGTGAGTTCAAAGTAGAGTCTTGCCCTTGACCTGTTAACGTAAAATCAAAAAGCAACGCTTTTCTAGAGGGCTCTTGGACATCCCCTACATTAGGTGGCGCAAACACTGTCACAAACTCAAAAGCATCTACTCCATCCTCGACGAGCTGTCCACCTAAGATGACATCCATCTGATCAATACTGACAGAAAAATCTAAAGATAACTCCTCTGCAAGAAGATAAGCTCTGTACTGGGAATTTTCTGCAGCAATCAGATGCACCCGTGAACTTGGTTCCAACAAAATCTGTTCAATGTATATAGGAACATCACCAACCGCACTATCGTTTTGCAATACGAAGGGGTTAAGTTCAATAGCAAATGAGGTATTTGCTTGTTCAGGTAGTGTTACCTGTCCATTTGTATTTTCTAACGTCCCTACTCTTGAAAAGCTAATCTCTTTCAACTCTAAATCTGATGCAAACCTTTGAATCCCAATTTCTTCAGGTGTTGAAAAAGCCAGCTCGTCCACAACTGCAATTAGTTCAATCTCAACTGACGACTTCTTAATAAATGCCAGTGCAATGATAATCATAATGACTAAGATAAAAGTCGCTCGAAGAACGAGCATATACCTTTTTCTTGCTGGCTTATTTACATTTTCCCTGACTGGCTTTTCTGCGTTTTCCTTAGTCGGCTCGTCCATTTTCTCTTCAGAATTGTTCATGGTAAAAGTAAATCTCTCGCCTACTCCGTCTACCTCGAGGTCTTTCTGCTTCTATATTTAGGTAATAGAGACCTGTATCTGCAACAAATTCAAATTCAAACGTAATAGGCGTAGCATTGGGATAGTTTCTATAGTTGAGTGATGTCTCTGGAATTATTACATCGCCTGGATATCCTTCGTCAACTCGAGCAACATAGTAGGTAACCTCTTCCAACTCGGCCGTAGGGAAAAGTGTTACTTGGTAATCTTCATAGCTAGCATTGCCATCTTGAGATAATGAGAGGGGAAAGTACACGTTCCGCGTAACATCACTAAAATCAACAGGAACAAATCCGTAGATGCCAACATCAAATTTACTCATGGACAAACGTTCTAAAACTGAAGTTGACCAATTGAAGGTCATATCCTCTAGGGGTACTCTTGTATCCATGCGGTAGTAAACACGGAACGCGTTGCTGTTAGCCCGCAACCTTAAAAAATCATCTTCTACAGTCTGAAAAGAACTTACAGAAGTGATGTCGTCAATATCCCAAGATATAGTCGCCGGATGATCTGCCCCCGTATTCTCTAAGTCAAACTGGCGTGTAAACGATGTTAATACTATGACTGAGCTTGAAACTTCTTGAACAAATATTCCTTCGCACCTGTTATCAATATCTTGGTAGGCGTTGGGTTCTCGTTCGTCAACATCAATGTTGGGATCGCAAAAAGACTGAATATCTTGAGCTTGAGTGAATATCAGTGCTGCTAATATCACACAACAAAACAGAACCCATCCAACGTATCTGCTGTTTTTTACCATTGTCAACCTTTCGATTTAAGGGTGTCATAGCCAAACTAAATCAATGACCTCATAATAGCATCCACATTTCATCTTTATTTGTATTATTTTAATTTAGAAAAGCCTTCACTACGAAGATTTGGGTAGAGGTAACAACTAGGTTGAGTCCCCATCCTCATCCACAACAACACGCCAAAATCCAAGTTACTGACGTAGGATAAACCAACTTATGTCTCAAGATAACTTGGCAAGCACCCTGCTCGAGCTTAGAACAAAACCTCTCAACCAAGCCACCCCCAACTCTAATAGCAACTATGTCCTTTGCTGGCTTATGCAAGCGCTCCGGGCAGCTGACAACCCACTTGTTGATGCGGCTATTAAGTTTGCCAATGACCGAGGTTTACCGGTTGTCGTCCTGCAAACGCTCGATAACCGCTACCCGTATGCATCTGCGCGCATTCACCAGTTTATGCTTGAAGCAAGTGTTGACCTAGAAGCTGGACTTAGTGCACGCAACCTTCGGTTTGTTCGCTACGTGCGAACCTCAGCTGATATGTCGCAGGATGCACCAGGGACACTCGAGACCGTCACCCGTTTAGCTGCTGAGGCTACAGCTGTTTTTGTAGATAACGTTCCACTGTTTGTCACCCACGATTACGCAACCCGTTTAGCAGCGACATTGCCAGTTCCTGTGTTTGCTGTGGACGCTTGCTGCTTAGTTCCCATGAATGCGTTAATTGATCCGCTCACCACCACGCCTGCATTTCGCAAAGCACATAGCCCGCTGCGGGCACAGCATATTGAAATCAACCTCACCCAAGTTGCCGAGGTGGCTAGCTATCAAGGTTCATTTGATATTGAGATGGTTCCCGCTGATGCACTTGGTAAGCAAAACCTTGCTGAGTTTATTACGAGTACTCATATTGATATGAGCGTGCCAGCTAGTTCTGAGTTTCATGGCTCGAGGACGGCTGCCCTCACCCGCCTTGACCACGCGGTAGAGCACATCATCCCACGGTACAAATGGACGCGCAACAATCCAGCGTTAGACGGCACTGCGAAACTTTCCCCTTGGTTACACTTTGGCGTGCTTTCTGCCCGCGAGGTAAGCCGTAAGGTACTAGATGCCGAAGCTAACCACGGTTTACACTCGGCTGCGCGCTACAAGTTTTTAGACGAACTGCTCACTTGGCGCGAGTACTACTACCACCAAGCGAGACATAACCCTGCATTCAGTACGTATGCAGGACTTCCTGAAGCAGCTCGAGACACGCTCGAGCAACACCGAGGCGACCCCCGCAGACACATTTACAGCCTCAACGAACTTATGTTAGGTCAAACGGATGACGCCCTGTGGAACGCCAGCCAACGGCAATTTTTGTTAGACGGCTGGATGCACAACAACGTCCGCATGTACTGGGTTAAGCAGTTTCTTAAATGGACGGACTCGCCAGAACGCGCGTTTGCAAGTGCCTGCTATTTAAATGACCGTTTAAGTCTTGACGGCCGCGACCCCAGCACCTACGGCGGTATTCGTTGGGGCTTTGGCGACGGCCGCCCTTACAAAGAGATGGCTATTTATGGCACCGTTTCACGCAAGACAAGTAGCGCCCTTATGAAACGCCAAGGGGTTGCCACCTGGATTGAGCAGATGAACGCGCGCCCGCTCCCCGACATAAGTGCGCCAGACGAAGACATGTTGACGCGTTATATGTAGCTACTTTCAGCTATGTCATTAGTCAGCCATCAAAACCGACCTTATACTGCATCACCAATCTGATTCTGCAACAAAAATCATTTCAAGGTAATACA
>CAZMCW010000300.1:0-6364 GCA_964564405.1 uncultured bacterium | reverse complement strand
AAGCTCAGACAGGTTGATGGTGATGTCGTGTGCGTAAGTAGCAGTGGGGTCAAGCTCGAGCCACGCGGGTACGTCGTAAGCTTTGCGAATAGCTTCATTGGGTGGCACTAAACCCACTTTTGCACCGGCTTCCACGGCTAAATTTGCTAGCGTCATGCGTTCGGACAAACTCCAGTCGTCGTGCTCGAGCTGATATTCAATGCTCATGTAGGTGGCACCATCTGCTGTGAGTTCGCTAATAATCGTGAGCGCTACGTCTTTGGCAGTTACACCCGGCGGGCGTGTCCCCGTTAAGCGCACGCATACCGTTTCGGGCACACGCAACCAAGTTTTACCGGATGCCGTCGCTAGAGCAATATCCGTTGCACCCATGCCAGTCCCAAACGCACAGACCGCGCCGTAGGTTGTTGAATGCGAGTCTGAGCCCAGCACAATCCAACCCGGGCGGGCTAGGCGTTCTTCAATCAAAACTTGATGACAGATGCCGCGCCCAACATCAAACAACTGCAAGCCGTTGGCTTTGGCGTACTCGCGCAAGTGTTTTTGGGTGGTTGCCACTTCAACGTTAGACGCGGGTGCTACGTGATCAATAACCACAGAGACTCGTGAGGGATGCTTAATTTCGCCGCCGAGTTCATCTTCGATGGTGCGAATGACACTGGGGGCGATGGAATCCACCACCATGACTTGGTCGATGTCCACCACAACAAGATCGTTGGCAGTCACGCGCTTACCTGCGCGGGCAGACAAGATGCGCTCAGCTAGGGTGAGGCCGTCAAAGCTTACATCGGGAGACATTAGGCGACCACCTCAAGACGTGACTCATCATCAATGAGGTCGTGACCTTGCTGAGGTTGAACTTGACAAGCAGCTTCATGTAAGAGGGCATCGAGTTGCTCGAGCGGCACATCACCGTCATCTGCCAACGTTTTGACGTGACGTGTTACTTGAATAAGGTCAGCATCAGCTAACACTAAGCCCAACTGACTTACGCGCGAGGCAATGGCGTGTTTGCCCGTGAGGCGACTGCCAAGTTGCAAGTTGCGTGACACACCAAACGCTTCCGGCGGAATAATTTCGTACGAACCGGGGTTGAGCATGATGGCTTTGAGATGCATGCCGGCTTTGTGGTTGTAGGCAAATTCACCTGTGAGGTAGTTGTTAAACGGAATCTGTAAACCTGTCATAGTGGCAATCATAGCGTCTAGTTCGGGGAGGTGCTCGAGCCTGTATTGACTCGCCAGCCCCTGCGGATTTTGCGTATACATGCGCGCCAAAAACCCACCCAAGGGCGTGATGCCATTGCGTTCACCAATGCCTAAAATGCTGGTATCCACATGGGTTGCCCCGGCCCGAATGGCTTCAAACGCGTTGGCGACGGCGCAACCTGTGTCGTTGTGCCCGTGAAATTCAATGTCACAGTTCACGACTGCCCGCACGTCGGCAACGAGTTCGCGTACTTGGGAGGGCGTCGCCACACCGACAGTATCGGCAAGGCCCACCCGGTCAGCCCCGGCTGCGGCTGCGGCTGCATAGACCCGTAACAAATCACGTTTGTCACTTCTAAAGGTATCTTCACTGGAAAAACGCACGCTGACGCCGTGCTGTTTCACGTAGTCAATGACCTCGCAGCTTTGGTCGATGATGGCGTCTACACTTTGCCCGTGGCTAAACTGGCGCAGTTCGGACGAGGTACCAAAGAGGATGTCTACCCCGTCCACGCCGCAGTCGAGAGCAAGTTGGACGTCCTCGAGCTTGGCTCTTGTATGCGTCAGCACTTTTGCGTTTAAACCTAAACTGCTGATAACTTCGCAAGTACGTTGAGACGCGGGTGAGGCTATCGGCGTGGTGAGTTCAAGGTATTCCACCCCAAACTCGTCAAGCGCTTTGGCAATCGCGATTTTGTCGTCCAAGCTAAAGTTAGCTTTGGCAAACTGCTCGCCTTCGCGCAAGGTGGAGTCAATAATCGCCCAGCCAGCCCGTTTAACAGAAGATATCTGAGAGACTTTGGGTGACACCACAGAAGTGAGTTGTGAGATTGCTGCGTTATTGACCATAGCGACAGTACCTTAATAATCTTGAGTAACCTTGCTGGCTTATACCGATTCCGATTAAATACTTCATAAACCCCTGCGGGCTTTATGCCGTTCCCACCTACACCGGTGGCTGTTTCTACACGTTCCACGTGGATTAATTCTTTAAGGAATTAATCGGAAAGGATATTATCACCTAGGTCAGACTTAAAAATCAAAAGTCATCTGACCTTCTAGGTATAAGCACAAAAGGAAGTTTAGTCCACCTTGTGACTTCTGTCAAGGGGATAAGAATACTGTTCTGGAGGGGTATTAATAGGTTAGTTTGGGAGTGGAGTGGGGCTCGAGCTTTTACAAGGTGACATTTACTAGGTACAAGATTATCGAAGGAAATCTAGAGTTCTACCTTTGATTATTAAGAGTCTTGAGATTCACCAAAATCTTGCCAGCGACCGTTAGCAATCAGGGTGGCCCCAGGTTGTGTAAGGCGGTCATGTTTGGCATAAACATAAACCCAAGCTAGGGTATCACGCGGA
This sequence comes from uncultured bacterium, assembly GCA_964564405.1. Taxonomy (GTDB): domain Bacteria; phylum Deinococcota; class Deinococci; order Deinococcales; family Trueperaceae; genus JBCCBI01. The sequence continues at coordinate 3,795 of CAZMCW010000300.1, read as the reverse complement.
CCTACCTGCATCATCTGGCGTTCGTAAAGAGGGGGGTCGATATAACAATCCTCAAATTCATCCAGTAGCGTGAGCGCCATGGTGATGTCATCAAAGTAAAGTAAGTATCCTTCAATGCGCTCAGTTGGGTTAGCTGTAGCAGGTTGCGGCTGGTTAGCTTGGTCTAAGGTTTGGGAAACAATACCCTGCGGCAAAATACCAGGATAGCCTTCCGGTTCAAAGTGGTAGAGCAACATGCCCTCGAGGTAGGCTTCAACCGCTCGGAATTTACCAGCTTGCTGGGCAACGTGCTCACTTTTACTGCCCGGCATTAAGGTGCCGTAAACAAAGACAGCATCAATTTCACCAGCTAGGTTTTGACCTACCAAAAGACTTTGACCAGTCACAATGGCACATTATAAATGCCGTGGGTGGATTGTGTCGTTGTGTTGTTGTGCTGTTGAGTATTGTGTTTAAGGAAAGGGAGAAGGGGCGAAAGGGGGATGGGGAGATTTTATCAGGGGCATCCCACCCTCACGCCAATGCACGCCAATGTATGTATTACGGCATCGTAGGGTTGCAATAACGTTAAATTGGGAGCATCAGCTTTATAAGTTAGCGGCCCAAAAGTAAGGCACACAGTGGAAACTCGTGGTTACCACCGACCTGTAAGAGGCTGGCGAGGTCGTCATCATAAAATTCGCTGGTGACGTAGCAAGCTAGTCCCAGTGCGCTAGCTGCCAGCATAGCTGCTTGCGCGGCCGCACCTGCTTGAAGGTACAAATAGCGGTAAACCCGGCTTGCTGCACCATCATCAATGCGTTTGGGTAAGCCTGTAAACACCAGTACAACGGCATAGAGGCTAATATCACCAGGTTCAATAAGGCAGGTCTGAAGGGCTTGGTTGGGCTCTGTATTAACCAAGTACTCGAGGCTGTGATCTTTGATGTTGTAGTGATACACGCCGGGAAAGAAACTGTCTAACTGCTGCACAACCACGTAGGTTTCCAGACCAGACGCCACTGCTGCACTTATGTGGGTGCGTTGCCCGCTGTAGGTAAAGCCAGCGGCTGCCCAGAGAATTTGGGAGATGTCCTGTTGGGCTAAGCGCCCGCCTTCGGCAAGACTTTCGCGTGGTTTGGACAGCACCGACCACAACCCCTCACCGTCACGCAGGTTAGGTACGGGTAACGCAGCGACCTCGAGCGGGTTGGCATACACTTTGTGGACAGCCGCAAGTTCTTGGCGCACCAGCAGCCGGCCGTCACGCCGGTACTTAGTACTGGTTTGAAAGCGTTCGCCAATTGTGCGTTCACTGTCTGGCAAGGGAGTCTCCGGATGGACGCGCGGACTGCGTTAACGTCTACTTACGGGTATTGACAACATGTTGCGGGCGTGATCTGTATAACAAGTGTATCTCGAGGCTGGCACAAATACCTTGGACTGCTGATGGATCGAACTGTAACTTGCTCGAGGCAGGCATCTTCCTAATCCCTCATCTTATGAACTTATTTGATGCACCAGATGAGATAAAGGTGACATAATCTCGCTTCGCCACCTGCCTCCACTAGTCTTCAATGATAAAGTTTTTACGTTACGCTTGTTGACGCTCCAGCAAGCTACTTTACTCATGTCAACAGACCCAAACCCCAACCCCCTCAGCCACAACCTCCTCAACTGGTTTGACCGCGAGCAACGGGATTTGCCGTGGCGCACGTTACGCACACCGTACCGAGTGTGGATTTCTGAGGTGATGTTGCAACAAACGCGGGTGGCAACGGTCATTCCTTACTTTGAACGCTGGCAGCAGGCTTTTCCAGACATTCACGCCCTCGCTGAGGCTTCCCTAGATGACGTGCTCAAACTCTGGGAAGGGCTTGGCTACTACCGCCGAGCACGCCTCATCCACAGTTGTGCCAAGGTTATCCGTGAGGAACAAGGTGGTACATTGCCCAATAGCTACGACCAGCTCATCCGCCTGCCAGGCATTGGTCCCTACACAGCGGCAGCGATTGCCTCGCTTGCGTTTGGTGAGGCTGTTGTTGCGGTAGACGGCAATATTAAGCGCGTGGCCGCACGGCTTTTTGAGTTAAGTGGCGGATCTGACCCCAAGATCGTTAAGCAAAACTTGAAACCTCACTTACCTGCTGAACGTGCTGGTGCGTTTAACGAAGCGCTGATGGAGTTGGGGGCAACTATTTGTACACCTAAAACACCTGCCTGTGTGCGTTGTCCTGTGCAGGGGCAATGCTCGAGCTACCAACATAACACCGTCCAACGATTCCCCGAACCTAAACCTAAAAAGAAAGTCCCGACAAGAGTGCGCTACGCGTGGCTTGTAGCTTGTGATGATGGGTTACTGCTTACCAAGCGCAGTGGTGACGGCAAAACGAAGACCATGCTCAAAGGTTTGTGGGGATTCCCGCTGACTGAACATCAGCCTGAGGGGATGGTGCTCGAGCTTGTCAAACATGCTTACACGCACTTCAAGATACGTGTTCATCCGGTAATTGTGACCTCAGATGAGGGACTTGACATTAGCGACGCCCGTTATGTACCTCTTGCTGAGATCGATACACTGGCCCTTTCCAAACTTGACCACAAAATTTTAGCGCGTTATCAGCAGCATGTGCAGGGGCTTTTAGAAACGCCATCTGTTTAATCCTTTGCTCTGACTGTGTGCCATGTGTTAGCTAGCTGACAAGGGTGGCTCGAGTTACATTCTAAAGTTTCAATACGTACTGAAACTTTAGAATGTACCTACTTAAGGCTTATGTCAGAAAGTGTTTACGTCAGAAGAGAAAGTATCTGTAACAGAAGGTATTTGTAATAGAAGGTGATGATGGCTTGTGAACGACGACCCTTTTGCAAACTTGACAACACACGCTCCAGAAACAGTAAGTCTGCCTGAATTTATTGAAGACATGGGTATTATCTTTGAAGCTTTTGGCCTCACCCGTATGGAAGGGCGTTTGTTGGGTGCCCTGCTCGTGGCAGATCCCCCTGAGCAAGCTGCCGAAGACTTGGCAGAGACCCTACAAGCTAGTCGCGGGTCGATTAGTAGCGCTGTGCGGCGGCTCGAGGCCTTTCACTTGGTGCGCCGCTCGAGCAAACCCGGCGAGCGCAAAGACTATTTTCGGATTATGCTCAACGCTTGGAACCAAATCATGCACGAACGCGCAGTAGCCACCCGCGTTTTGCGCGAACTCATGGAGCGGGGGCAAGCAGTCGTTAGTGACGCTAGCGCTGAAACCCAAGCCAACATGGCTGAAGCGCTTAAGTTTTACCAGTTTTGGGAGGACTCATTTGAGTTGCTGCTGCGCCACTGGCAAGCTGGACACACCGACCCGGCAGAGATTTTTACAACTTTTGAACCTCCATATGACTGATGATGCTTGAAAACGACCAGATGAAGCGAACAAACAGTGTTTTTTATTACACTCACACTAAATTGCTGAATCACCTCACCCCAAAGGATGATGTCAACTCACCCAGTCCTTAAGTACCTTGAGAACATCAACGGTTGCACTGCACAATGTGCACGTAACTATTAAAAAGGATGTGAAACAATGATGTACCTTTCAGATGAATTAATACTTGAACACTATAGCCGTTACGAAGACCTATACCCTGCTGCTGAACGTAGAAGACAAGTTCGCGAAGCACGCTTGGCAACGTTAGACCAGGTGTCAGATCAGGCAAACCCACACTCGGGAGCTCGAGGTTTTGGCAAGTTCATTAACGTAGCTAAAACATACCTACAACAGCACCCCCAAAAGCTGGGCAAACTTGCACGTAAACGCGCGTCCAAACCTT
>CAZMCW010000299.1:2853-6370 GCA_964564405.1 uncultured bacterium | reverse complement strand
TCTTGAGTGGCATTAAAACTAGCCCGAATTTCGGTAGGTGACTGGTTAAGGCTGCCGCCGCTCATTTCCCACAAAACACCGTTGGCACCTGTAGCAACATTACTCACAATAGGTACTAACGTAACGGGCACGCCGAGGGTGGTCTCGAGCACATCCTCACTAAACGCAATTTCAGGTCGGGCGGCAATGTTGAGGCTGTAACTGAGGTTGGCTTTCGTCACCCGACCCACTTGGTTGTACTCAAAGTTAAGGGTGTAATCACCTGGGCTTAGGGTATCTGCTACGCGCAAGGTGCAGACTTTGAACGCACTCACTACACAACTGTCTACAGTTTGAGCGCTGGCTACATCGCTAGCGGGGGTACCTTCTAAGCTAAACCCTGCGGGCGCGCCAACTAAACGCACCTCAAACTCATTGGGACTACCAGATACTTGCAAATTTTGGGTGCCACCGGCGATGACTTGCGGATTGCTCGGCACCAGCATAATGGTGTCTGGCTCAGGTGGATCATTGTCGCCACAGGCAGTAATTACGAACATCAAACACCACAACAGATAACGCCAGTGATGACGTTGGCGCGTCATCGAATGGGTATCTGACATGCTAGGAACATCTTCGTAACTACGGGTTTTGTAGCTTGGGGTCGTAGTCTTTCGGGGGAAGCCTTGCTTCATCAACGAACTCCTTTACACACATCACGTTACAGGCATACACGCTGTACCTAGTGAGGTCAATCCCCCGCCTTGGGTAGTCACGTGCACGTGAATGGATGACTAGTTGTCTACTCGAGCCGTTGTACCTAAATCCAGACGGCAACATGGCAATATGTTGCACATCAACTTAGAAAAGATGCTGCTAAGCCTTCATTAAGCAGGTTAAGAGGTCATTGACGTTGATGCATGTGCACAGCTCAGCAGCCTTTGGTGACTCAAACGGCATCATGCTAACAATGCCACAGGTAACCTCAAACTGGATGAAGAAAAGCACAACAAACCTTGACCTACACATAGGCTAGTATGTCGTAGTGTTACGACCTCCTGCTATACGCTTTTTCGCAGCTTGCACATTAAGTTTGCTAATACTGCTCACCGCCTGTGGTGAGAATACGGACGGCCCTGCTGATGCCGTTGTGCGCGGTGACCTGCGCTTGTACCAAGCTGGCCCTTTGTTGGGGACAGTTGAAATTGTCTTTGAAAGTAATACTGGTCGCCAAACTCGCACGCAGAGTTTAACCAGTGGGCGGTTTGAGGTAGCTGTTACCCCCGGGACCTATACGGTAACTATAAGTGAGGACGCTAGCGATGTGTTTGCCACCAGCCGCTATGAAGAGGTGGTGCTCGAGTCTGGTGAAACTACCCTCAACCTCATCACGGTGCCGCGGTTTAACCCACGGTTTAGCGCTACGCCGCCTGAGGTCACAGTTGATGTACGCGGCAGTGGGCGCAACCTAGAAGCGCGCGTGCAAGTAACTGGCGACCTACCTACCCGCAACATCTACGTGGATGTGGGGAGGGTTCCCACTGGGCGTATTGTCAATGAAGCAGAAGCGTTTGATGCCACTGACGACACCGATTGGTTTAGCCTAGATGAAGGCATGACCCGTGCTTACAGCGGCACAGCGCACCTGTATGTCGTTGCTTACGACCGCAACTACAACCGCACCCAGGTGACAATACCCCTTGACTTGCCTGCTCGAGCAGGTAACAACCTCAACCTAGCCACACCAGAAATTGAAACCGCGCGCATGGTCACAACCAACAGCCCCTTGAGAATTTTGAGTGTTGAACCAAATCAAGACCCAAATCAAGCCCCCAATCAAGAGGGTCGTGAACCCAACCCGCTCGACAACGTAGCGGGCGCAGGCGTGAGTGTGATTGGGCAACTAACCTGGACAGGGTACACATGGTCAGAGGTGATTGACGATGTGCTCACCGAAAATGGTTACGGATTTTACATTTACCGACAACTTGGCAACGGACCGTGGGAGCGCATAGGTACAGCGCCGCCGCAAACGTTTCAGTGGACAGATGGCGAGCTGGGGTTAGGTCAGGCAGTTCGCTATGCAGTTTCTGCGTACGTGGGTGACAGTGAAAGTCCGAGGGGTGAAGCTGAGCCGGTCACGCCGTTGCCGCCCTTCGAAGCCACCCTCCTCTCACCGGAATTTGATGAGACAGGGGTAAGTCGCACACCTACACTCCGCTGGGAAGACAACCGCCCCGAAGGTGCTACTAGTATTTACCGCGTACGCATTAATGACGACGTGGTGAGCAGTGGCTTTTTTGAGTCGCCAACGTTACGCAGTGAAACCAGTTGGACATGGGACCCAGAGCGGTTCTCGAGCTTACCAAGACTTGCGCCTTTGCGCCCTTACAGCGTGGAATTTGCGCTTGCTTACACCATGAACAGCGACAGCTTAGAAACAGCTACCGCCATCAGTGTCTTTACAGACGTGTCGGCGTTTGTGATTGAGGGTACAACTTTTCCAGGTGATGTTATTCCATTTGAGACAGGTACCGAGTAGTTGATGATGTCGAAACGCATCAATTGCATGTTTGAAGTTGAGTATGTGCATCACTAATGAATGCAATTCTGAACGCAGTGGTGTCATCTCAACGAAAATCTGACTAAATCTAGAAATCAAGTTTTGTAATCCTTAGCGTTAATTCAGGAGAAGCGTGAACCAGACAGTACCTAAAAAAATCTCTCGTATTTTGTGGTTAATGGCCATCACTGTGTCAATAGCCGCGTGCAGTGAAAGTGTCAACCCGCCACTCGAAACTCAACAACCGTCTCCCGAGCCAGATGTCAACCCGGATATCAATATTGCGGTGTGTACTATTCGTGAGGTGTCTAGCTTATCCACGGCGTCGCTTGTGCCCGTGCGCTATGAAGGCACGGTGTTAGTTGGTGTGGCTGAAGCAGATTTAGAACGTGTTTTGGACGTGTTGGACGCAACCTTGCTCGAGCACGACCCCATCTTAAACGTCGCCAAAGTCAACCTTGCGTCAGCTTGGCACGCGCCTTTGCCTGCAGGTGTACGCTTCATGGAAACTGAAGACTTGACTTGGCAGCGGCATGTGGAACCGCTCGAGGTTCTCCAGTGGCAGTTCCAAGTGCTTAACTTACCCAGCGAGGCAAGTGGTGAAGGTGTCATCATCGCCATAAGTGATGACGGCATTCAGGGCGACCATCCAGATTTGATTGGGCGCATGTTGCCGGGCTTTGATGGTGACAGTGGTAGCATCCTCAATCCCAACACCAACTACGCAGGTGAAGACGACTTTCACGGCACCCACACGGCCGGGCTGGCACTCGCGCGCATCAACGGCGAAGGTGGGCGCGGGATTGCTCACAACGCGCGGCTCATGCCCATTCGGGTATTTGATGAGACAGGCTTTATTGGGCAGTTTAGAGCCGCAAGGGCTCTCCGCTGGGCAGTGGACAACGGCGCAAATATTATCTCGGCCTCATGGGGTGGATCGGGTTACTCGGCAACCATGTACGAGACAATTACCTA
>CAZMCW010000299.1:0-2750 GCA_964564405.1 uncultured bacterium | reverse complement strand
CTGGCGTTATCCGGGTGGGTGCGTCTACACCGACGAATACCCGTGCTTCGTTTTCGTCGTTTGGTGATACCCTCAGTTTGCTTGCGCCCGGGGTCGAACTTATTTCATCTATTCCAATTGACGACTACGGCTATTTATCGGGCACGTCGATGGCTGCGCCATTGGTAGCAGGTGCGGCAGCGGCTGCCTTGGAGCAACACCCCGATTGGACACCCTACCAAGTCAAATACGCGCTTATGGCGAGTGCTACCGACCTCGGTGAACCCGGTTGGGATGCTGACACGGGCGCGGGCTTACTCAATCCTATTGGTGTGATTGATGAAGACCCACCGTTAGGTGCAAGTTTGAGCTTGGCTGGGTTTGAACCCTTGGCAGAGGTAAGTCTCACTGTCTCAGGTATGTCTGCTGCCACAGTTACTAATGGTGTTGATACTAATGGTGTTGATACTAATGGTGCTGAGCGGTTGGTCGCTCGTACCGACCGAGATGGCGAAGTGAGTTTTATCGGCCTTACCCCAGGGCGCTATGACTTCGTTGTGGTCAAGCGGGAAGACGTTCCTGATGATACTGAAGGTATGGAAGGTGCTGAGAACACGACAGTTAGTTACCAAGTCGCTGAGGGAATAGTTGAGGTTGTCATTGGGAGTAACCTTTGTGATGTGACGCTAACCTCCGACGACATAAATTAAGACGTGATGAGTGAGAGCATAGAGTTTTAGGAGTTATATCTATTATCAGGTGATGATGCGGCTTTTCAAATGAATGATCTGTCTCGAGGTACACCAGTAATGCGGTGTGCCTCTTGTTATTTGTTAAGGTAGTTTTAGAGAGATGGTATTGGCATCAATTACATTGCTAAGGGATGCCACTGGTCAACACAACGATAACGTAACAAGGTGCTCTTGAGGAGGAGAATTGTAGATGGATGATGATTTAGAAAACACATTACAATCGTCGTCATCTATCCAAACTTCACGCGCTAGTGTCATAGCTAGTACAACCACGTACCAAACGAAGACGGCTCGAGCCATCTTCTCACCCTTACCAGACAGCCTCGAGCTACTGACCAATTCAACTTCCTATCACGGTTGGCTAAGTTCACAGACAAACTACCAAGAGCAGATTAAGTTTTTTGGCTTTTTGCCGCCTCGAGCAGAAGATGTTGACCCAAACGCGACGGACGTTTTTTCAGCTTGGACAAGTCAACTTGGTTTGCGGTTAAGGCGGCATCAAACAGCGGCACTCGAGTCCCTAGCTGCAGGTGAGAACGTTGTGATTGCCACGCCCACGGCCTCGGGTAAGTCCTTGTGTTACCAATTGCCGACGCTCGAGGCGCTGGCTAGTGGCGGTACTGTGCTCTACTTGTTCCCCACCAAAGCCCTGGCCCGCGACCAAATGATGAGCTTGCGCGGACTCATCAACAATCTAGTTGATGCTAACGGTATTTCCCCAAGTGATGTCACCAGCTACGATGGCGATACACCTAGCGAAACGCGCATGAGTATTCGTGAGCGTCCAAGGTGTATCATTACCAACCCACTTGCGCTATCTGGTGCTGGACGAACTGCACAGCTACCGTGGGGTGATGGGTAGCCACGTGGCAAATATTGTGCGGCGGCTCATGCGTGTTGCTAGTCACTACGGCGCGCAGCCCCAGCTTATTGCTGCCAGTGCGACCATCGGCAATCCGGCACAGCACGCGTACAACATTTCCGGTGAGGTGTTTACGGCCATTGATCAAGACAGCAGCCCTCGAGCAGCACGGGAAGTTATCTTTTGGCAACCGCCCGTTATTTCTGCCAAAAACGACCCTGACTTGCGCCACCGCAGTACCCTAAGTGAGGCTGCTGACCTAGCCAGTTTGTTTGTGCGCGCCAACCTCAAAAGCATCTTTTTTTGTAACGCCCGCAAGTCGGCTGAGTTGCTGCGTCACTACGCCACGCGCAGTTTAAGTGAGGCTGAAGCGCCGCTCATTCAAAGTTACCGGGCAGGCTATTTACCAGAAGATAGGCGTGCGCTCGAGGATGCGTTTAAGTCAGACGACATCACTGTACTTAGTGCTACCAGCGCCTTAGAACTCGGTGTGGACATCGGCGGGGTAGATGCCGTGGTGATGGTGGGCTACCCAGGTTCGTTAACCTCCTTCTGGCAACGCGCAGGTCGGGCGGGCCGGGCGAGCACGCGGGCGCTTACCCTTATGCTGGCTGCAGATAATCCCCTAGATAGTTACTACCTTAACCATCCAGATGACATCTTAGAAGGTCGTGCTGAACACGCTGTGGCAGATGCGTTTAACAGCGAACTACAACCGTATCATCTCGCTTGTGCAGCGTATGAGCGTCCTTTACATGAAGATGAACCCCTCGCGCAAAATTTGCCGGAAGCAGGTACCCACTTGCGCAAACGCACCGATAAACACGGTGATGTGTGGTTAACGCGTTTACGCTACCCTCACAGGCACGTGAGCGTGCGCGGTACAGGTGGGCAGCGGGTACGCCTCTACGATGGTTTTGGAACCAGCCTTGGGGTGAGTGATTACGACACGGCCTTGCGTGAACTGCACCCAGGAGCCGTGTATTTGCATAGGGGAGAGCATTACCTTGTGCGCAACCTTGACCTTGTCAAGGGAATGGCCGTGTTACTTCCACACATTGAGGATTACTACACTCAAACGAGGTTTGTAACGGATATTGATATTTTAGAGCCTCTATTTACTTGGCCCGGCGTTACGGTGGGGCGGGTTAATGTGA
>CAZMCW010000298.1:0-6376 GCA_964564405.1 uncultured bacterium | reverse complement strand
CTACTCCCCTAGGTCGCACGCGCAACTGCCTGTGGCAGTTACTCGTGGAAATGCTAAAGAATGCCATCACAATACTCGTGAACATTTTAAGTTAACAATGTGTAATACGAAATCCGCTTATATCCCGAATAATACCTAAAGGCATCATCTCGTCCAGCACGGATTTCGTAATGTATCTTACCTGCTCTGGCAGGGGTTGATTGCCGAAGGAATCAACCGGATTTGGTATAACTAGGTGATGCAGATAACGATGCTTCCATGACTACTTTTTTTATACGCCGTTTGCTAACAGCAGTTCCCACCTTGCTCATCATTACCATCATGGTGTTTGCGGTGCAGCGGCTGCTACCAGGTGACCCTGCACTGATTTTGGCGGGTGAAGAACGCGACCCTGCGGTCATCGAATACATCCGCGAGGTGTACCGCCTCAACGAACCTATTTACGTGCAGTATGGTGCGTGGCTTGGGCAAGTGGCTCAGGGTAACTTGGGGCGTTCCATTCGTACCCGCCAACCTGTACGCGAGCTCATTTTTGAAAAACTTCCTGTCACTATTCAACTGGCCTTCCTCAGCATTACGATAGCGATTATTATTGCTATTCCAGCGGGTATTGTGGCGGCTGTTTACCGGCGTAGTTTTGCAGATTTTGTGAGCACCTTGGTTGCCCTATCAGGTTTATCTATTCCCAATTTTTGGCTAGGGATTATGCTGATTTTGTTCTTCTCGGTAGAACTTAACTTGCTGCCGGCCTCAGGTTATGTACCTTTTCGTGAAGCTCCACTAGAAAACTTACAACGCATGATTATGCCTGCCTTTGTGTTGGGGACAGGTCTTGCGGCAGTGCTCATGCGGCAGATGCGCAGTTCGATGCTCGAGGTTCTACGTTCGCACGGCACAAGCCAAAGGACTTGGGGCAAACTTAGTCGTTGTAAAACACGCCCTGCGCAATGCCCTCATCCCTGTAGTAACTATTCTAGGCTTGCAAATAGGCGCACTTCTTTCCGGTGCTGTCCTCACGGAGCAGGTGTTCACTATTCCGGGCTTTGGCAAACTGGTGGTAGACGCCGTGTTTAACCGCGACTACGCCGTGGTGCAAGGTGTGGTGCTGTTTACCGCCACAGCAACCATTGTCATTAACTTATTGGTTGACTTTGCTTATGCGTGGCTCAACCCCAAAATTCATTACGGCGGTAGCGCGTGAGTACGGCCTCAGCAAGAACCAACACAACTGAAGTAAGTGCAAGTAAGCCTAGCTCGAGGGCATGGCAGCGCTTTAAACGCCGTCCGCTGGCGCTAGTTGCAACTGGTGTGATTGTCTTATTTATTGTCGTGGCGATAGCCGCACCTTGGCTTGCTCCCTTTGACCCCGCACAAGCGGATTTTTTGTCGGTACGGCAAGCTCCTAGTAGGCAATACTTATTAGGTACGGATGCTGTTGGTAGAGATGTGCTCTCGAGGGTGATCTTTGGGGCCCGCTCGAGCCTCATCGCTGGGGTGATCTCGGTGGTGATTGCCCTTGTGTTTGGCGTTCCTCTAGGGCTGATTGCTGGTTACTACCGGGGCTTTTTAGATGAAGCCATCATGCGCTTTACCGACGCCCTGCTAGCCTTCCCGTTTCTTATTTTGGCGGTAGCACTAGCAGCCTCACTTGGGCCAAGCCTTATGAACGCCATGATTGCGATTGGCATTGCCACAGCTCCCACGTTCATTCGGCTAACGCGCGGGCAAGTGTTATCTGTCCAAGCCGAGGATTACGTGCAAGCCGCCAAAGCCCTTGGCACCAACGACCTACGTATTTTGGTGCAACATGTGCTTCCCAACAGTCTGGCACCTTTGCTAGTTCAAGCTACCCTCACCATTGCCCAAGCGATCATTGCAGAGTCATCACTTAGCTTTTTGGGACTAGGTGTGCAACCACCCACGCCAAGTTGGGGCGGCATGCTCAACACAGCGCGTAACTTCATGAGCCAAGCACCTTGGATGGCAATTTATCCGGGGTTGAGCATTTATTTGACAGTGCTGGCATTTAACTTGCTAGGAGACGGTTTGCGAGATGCGTTTGATCCACGTGATAACGATTGATGGTTGAGGTTGGGGCTCGAGCCAACCTATACGCTTATGAACATTGACCCTATGACCATCGACCTCATCATTTTTGATTGTGACGGCGTCTTGATTGACAGCGAACTCCTCGCCAACGGCAGTGAAGTTGACTTTCTCAAAACATTCGGCGTAGACATCTCCCTAGACAACTACATGCAGCAATTTGTCGGCAAAAGTAACGCAGATGTACTTGCCAGCCTCCAACGCGACTATGGGCAGGCCATTTCTGATGATTTTTGGCAGCAAGTTGAAGCCTACACGTTTGACGTCTTTCGCGAACGCCTCACGGTAGTACCCGGCATACTAGAAGTTGTTGACCGCGTTCAAGGTAAAAAATGTGTTGCCTCAAATAGCTCGCTCGAACGCTTGGATATGAGCCTCAAGGTTACAGGGTTACAGCAGCGCTTTGCACCGCACATTTTTAGCGCCGAGCAAGTTGCCAAACCTAAACCTGCGCCAGATTTGTTTTTGCTAGCTGCCCAGACAATGAGAGTAGCTCCAGAGGTATGTTTGGTAATTGAAGATAGCCCGCATGGCGTTGCAGCAGCAGGTGAAGCTGGTATGACAGCGATTGGCTTTACGGCAGGAAGTCACATCCAACCCGGACATGACGCACGTTTGCGTGCTGCGGGTGCAGTTGAGGTATGTGATAGCACTGCTAGTCTTACAACTTGGCTTAGCCGTCATCATCTTTTGGGTGATGTACCTGGCTAGACGTCATCAATGTGTTTACAGAAGGCACTGACCGCTGGTTGATGTCTACACGCCTAAATCGCATAAGCAATTGTCTGTTGAGGTTGCTTGTAGCAGTATATTTTTCGCCAAAATGACTGATGCATCCAGTGATTCTCGAGGTTCGTCCATGACCCTACCCCGCCGCACGTCCACACCTAAAAACGAGCTCGAGCGCATTGCTTGGCCGCAACTTCCCTCTGATCTGATTGCCATGTTGCGAGAACATGGTCACGCCCAAACATTAGCCGCAGGTGAGGTGATTTTTGAAGTTGGCGACCGTGGCTACGATTTTATGCTCATTGAGTCAGGGTTGATTAACATTGTTGATCGCGCTAATGAGCGTGTTGTTGTGTCTATCAGTGAAGGTAACTTTGTAGGCGAGTTGGGCATGTTGATGGGTCAACGCGCCTTTCTGGCGGGTGTTGCTGCTGAGGCGAGTCAGGTCATTCGTGTGCCGCAAGCTCACTTGCGCCGCCTTATCGCTACCGTGCCCGATCTAGCTGATGCCGTTGTAGGGGCGTTTGCAGCGAGACGCAGGCTGCTGCTCGAGTGGAATGAGGGCGGTTTGATTCTAATTAGCGACGAAGGTGACAAAAGTGCCCTCCGCCTACGTGAGTTTGCCAGCCGCAGTCAAATTCCCCACCGCTGGGTTGACCGTAGTGATACAGTAGCCATCACCGAGATTGCTGAGCGTTGCACCTTACCTGACACAGGAAGTGCTGCAGTTATTGGCTGGTCCAAGGTCATTGAAGCACCCACACCCCACGAACTCGCTGTTGCTATGGGACTTGACCTTGCTGCCGATACCGAAGACCTGTTTGATGTTGTAGTTGTTGGTGCAGGGCCCGCAGGCTTGGCGTCGGCAGTTTACGCTGCATCTGAAGGATTAACTGTTCTAGTCATTGAAGATACAGCCATTGGCGGTCAAGCCGGGACGTCCTCGAGGATTGAAAATTACCTTGGCTTTCCCCAAGGCATCTCTGGCAAAGAACTTGCTTACCGTGGTGAAGTCCAAGCCATCAAGTTTGGGGCGCGTATTGTTGCGCCACGGCGGGCTACTGCACTGCGGCAAACACAGCTCGGGTTTGAACTTACCCTGGGCGGTCAAGATTCCGTTCAAGGCCGCAGTGTGGTGCTGGCTAATGGCGTTCAGTATCGCCGTTTGCCACTAGCACGACTCGAAGACTTTGAAGGGCGCGGTATTTATTACGCTGCTACCGAACTCGAGGCACGCTTTTGTTATAACACTGAAGCTGTGATTATTGGCGGTGGCAATTCTGCAGGACAAGCGGCCATGTTTTTGTCGCGCTATGCCCAGCATGTTCATGTGGTTGTACGAGGCGAAGCACTCAGTGCAACGATGTCTAGCTATTTGTCAGATAGGCTCGAGAACGACCCGCGAATTACGCTGTGGACACAAACAAAAGTCGCGGCCTTACATGGAGATAGTTCCCTCGAGGCCGTTACCCTCCACCACAAAGACCAAGACGCGTCTACAAAACTCCCGACCCAAGCACTTTTTATCATGATTGGGGCAGCCCCCAACACAGCTTGGCTAGACGGTCAAATCGCCCTTGATGACAAAGGATTTATCTTAACTGGGCAAGCCGCAGGTGCGTCCACAGCACCCTATGCCACTTCACTTCCCGGCGTGTATGCTGTGGGGGACATTCGTGCAGGCTCCGTGAAACGGGTGGCATCGTCGGTAGGTGAGGGCTCTGTTGTCATATCGTCGGTACACCAGTTTTTGAACGACGCACCAGCCTAATCGTATGTTAAGGAACACTATGACTCCACTCGATGTCGTCAACCAACGCATGCACGCCTACAACCAGCATCAACTTGATAAGTTTCTAGCAACCTATGCCGAGGATGTCAGCATCTTTACCTACCCAAATACCTTACTGGGTAAGGGCAAAGATCACCTTAGGATGCTCTTTGCAGAGATGTTTGCAGAGCGAGCTGTCCAGGTTGTGATTCACCATCAGATTGCCAAGGATAGCTACGTCATCAATCATGAAACGGTGAGTTATCACGGGCAGGAAACAGAATATGTGTCTATTTATGAAGTTAGAGATGGGCACATTCAAAGTGTGCGGTTTGTGCGGGATTAGCTGCTTGTTGATGACTGTGCTACACGATGAGCTTTTAACACGTCTATGGTGGCGTCACTCGAGGCCGTTTCTGCTTGGTCATAAGCGAAGCCTCGAGCTTGTGCAAGGTTTATCCTAATCTAAAAACCGGTCACGATGGACAACATACGCATAACTTAACGCCACCAAGGTTGAAATAAGACTGGTGCCGCCGTGCGACACTAACGGCAAGGTAATACCAGTCACGGGTGCAAGCCCTAGAGTTACCCCAATATTGACCAATACCTGAAACCCTACCAAAGTCAGCACGCCAATAATAGCTAGTTGGTCTGTAGGGTCGCTACTTTCGACTGTCATGGACACTAACCGCCAAAAAAGAAGCGCGTAGAGCAGTAGCAACCCTGCTGCGGCAACAAAGCCACCCTCTTCAGCGAGTAACGGGAAAATAAAGTCGGTATGGCGGTAGGGAATAAAGCCAAGTTGCCCTTGGGTGCCCTGTTTGTAACCTTTGCCCCAAAGCCCCCCGGAGCCAATCGCGATGCGCGCTTGAATCACCTGATAGCCGCTACCTTGCGGGTCTTGGGCAGGGTTTAAAAAGGTAATGACCCGCGCTTGTTGGTGTGGTTTGAGGTTGGGCCACACCACCGTGGGCGCGGCGATAACGAGCATCACCACCATGAGCGCGAGGTGCCAACGGGGAATGCCGCGCACCAATACCATGCCCGCGCCAACGGCTAACAGCACAATGGCACTGCCAAGGTCAGGCTCGAGCACAATCAAGCCAACTGGAATGCCAATTAAGAGTAGTGGGCGCAAGTAACTCAGTGGATTTTGGGTGATCGGGTGCTGGCGCAACACAATAGCCAAAGACATAATGAGCGCTAACTTAGCTAACTCCGAAGGTTGAAAGCCCGGTAGCGGTCCCAAATGCAACCACGAGCGTGCGCCGTTCACCTCAGTCCCAAGAAACTGAGTGAGGATAAGTAAACCCACCGTAGCAAGGTAAAAGTGCGGTGTATAACGCATAATACGCGACCGTCCCAACCACAGCACCGTTCCGCAGGCAGCTACCCCCAAAACCAAAAAAGTTAGTTGACGTTGAAACTCGCCGCCAGGGGCAGCGCTGCTCAAGGTGGTTAACCCCACGCCTAAAATGAGCATGACGACAAGGGGTAACAGCAGTTCACGTTGAATCATAAGAGGTGAGCTCCAAAGTAAATAGATGGGCTTATGCCCACGTATTCAGCATAAACAGCTTAGGCGTGTGAATGTTGACGAGATGTCACGGATATTGTTGAGTCCAAGCATGTATGAACGCGGGTTCAGTCTGATGATGCCATCTCTACAAGAGCATCATGAGGGCGTCACTACAAGTTTAGCGCCGTAAGTTGGCATGATTCTGAACAATCTATTCTGATACCCTTTCCGGTTATTTTGGTAACAAA
>CAZMCW010000297.1:0-6385 GCA_964564405.1 uncultured bacterium | reverse complement strand
AACGTTTTTACGTAGAATGTGGGGTAAACGCTACTTGCTGCATGTGTGAGCTTGTTAACATTCCTCAGCTGCTAGACAACACTTATTGATGCTTACCAACATTTTCACTTGACACGCTTGTTTTGTTGATCATTACCCATGTCTTAATTTGAACCCCTTTATTGTCGTGACACTCATCTCTTGATCTGGTCATCTAGATGTATAACACAATACTAATTCATCATATTTAGTGAACTATGTCATCTAATGAAATTTTAGATACGCTACCGTTACCTGTTAACAACGATAATGGCACGTTTTACGAAGCTATTTGGAACAGTGCTGATATTGGCATGTGCGTTACTAATGTAGATGGTCGCTTTGTCATGGTGAATGATGCGTATTGTTGCATCTATGGCTACACCCGCAGTGAGCTTATTGGTCAAGTTTTTACAATGGTGTTACCGCAAGATCACCGCGAGTACGCACTTCATATTCATAAAACGTTTTTGGAAGGGTCACCAGAAAGTGCTGGTGAGTGGACAATTTTACGTAAAGACGGCATGTTGCGCACGGTTTGGGTAACGGCAGCTCGAGTGACCAACAACGCAGGCGAGCGTTTTAAAGTCACTACCATTGCCGATATGACCGACAGAAAACAAAGTGAGGCAGCACTCGAGCAAGCATTGCGTGACAAGACGACACTGCTCAAAGAAGTGCATCACCGTGTTAAAAACAACCTTCAGGTGATTGCTTCTCTCCTCTATTTGCAGTCACATAATTTGGGTACAGACAATCAACTTGCCCGTCAAGCGTTTACTGAAAGCCGTTTGCGGGTAAGTGCTATGAGTGGGGTTCACGAGCTTATTTATGACAATGACACACTCAGCGACATCAGTTTTACAAATTACTTAAACAACCTTGTTGGGTTAATTGTCAAATCGCTCAAAACCACCGACGTTGCGTTTAAAGTTATTTCTGAAGATTACAATGTCAGCCTTGATCAAGCCGTCCCTTTAGGACTTATTTGTAACGAACTAATTACCAATACCATTAAATACGGGTTTCCGGTAGGCAAAGTTGCTAATCCCACAATTTGGATTAAGCTCGAGCAAACTGCGCGTCATACTTTAATGCTCACCTTTGAAGATAATGGTGTTGGTTTACCCGAAGACTTTGACCCGAACGCAACCAACACCTTGGGAATGAGTATCATCATGTCGCTAACCCAACAACTTGAAGGTAACATCACCTTTGCCAAAGGCTCTGTTTGCGATAATGGAACAGGCCTTAGAGTTACCCTTACTTTTAATGCTGAATTGCTGGAGTAACTCCAGATGTCAATATTGTTACGAGAGCGGTGCGTGTTTGCGCACGTTGCGCACCCGCACTGCAGCTATAAACCCAATGACCAGCTTCGCTAAAATATCCGCTGCAATAATCTCGGTCATGGTGGCAATTGTAAACGTACCCGCAAACGCAATGACTGTAAATACCGTTGAATCTAAAGGAATGCTGACAATGTTAGATGCCGCCACACGGGTAATCCATTGACGTTTAATAAACCTTTGGTAGACCTCAGTATCGGCTGTTTCAGCAATGACAATGGCTAAAAAGCTCGCAAAAATGAAGCGCAACGGTACGTTGAGCGTTAATGACATGAGCACATTAGCAACGGCTGCAAATGCAATCATTTTGTAGACAGCGCTGCGCCCGTAGTGATGCACGCGGTCACGCTGAGTAAAGGTAACTGCAAAAAAGATTGTTCCCACCGACAATTTGCCGTAGATGGGTAGATCAATAAAGGTGTCAAAGAAAAAATTGGCGACGAGTGTGCAAAAGACGTAGATCGCCATCGCAGTATATTTTTGAACACGCTCTTGACGAGCAAAGATTACCATAGCGCTAAGAATTGCATATACATCCTCCATATACAAGCTTCTTAGAACAAGATGCCACGTAATGTCTTAACTTCTTTTTACTTATACTTTGTAGAGGTACTGGTTACACAGTGCAAAGATTTTTACACGTTCATGTTTTTAGTGTCTTTTGTGCAGTTTAGAATATTCGAAGATTCATTAAGGGTAGCGCAATAGTAATTGTATAACAAATGAACATATTGCGTACTAATTAGTTATATATATTACGTTATAATATTACAAAAGTAATTAATATAGATATAGATCTTCCTTATCGAGAGCTATGCAACACATCAGCTGGGTTGAGACTGTAATAGCTTGCTATAACGATCCTCCTATAGGCATGAACACGCAAATGTAACGTGTGCCTCACTACTTTATTAACTGAGCCTTATTGCGTAGGCTCAGTTATGACATGGAAAGATACTCTCACCAAAACAGTCCACAAACTTGAAAGTGGCTTTGACAAGGTTAATCATCAGTTGCGGCATGGACTACGCACACGCCCACTTATGATTCAACCCTATTTAGGGTACAGCAACCAAGCTGGCATTTTACTGCGCGCGCGCGTCCTTGCTGACAAAGGCATTCGCCCAGCTCGAGAAGAAGACTTACTTTGGGATAATTTTAAGAATGCCGTCAAGCGGCTCGAATCCAGCGAGTATCCTGGAGCCGTCATTGCAGTTACTATTTACGCGCATGGCAACGCTTATAAAACCCAGGTAACAACCAACAACGAAGGGTTTATAGATCATTGGCTCGAGTACAGTAGTTGTGATTGCGAAGTAGACGCAGCAGACGCTCCTATGCCAAGCGCTCGAGTAACACCTACAGGAGTATCACCTACAGATAACGCTTCTATAGATGCATCAGGTGGACCGCCAATCATCAACGACCCAACCATCAACCCAACTGTTGACCAAGTGCGCGTCCATTACGAGCTTATAACCCCCGAACGCCCTCAACCAGTTTACAGCACAGGTTATGCCGTCACGCCGCGCAGCGGTGCTCAATTTGCCATTATTAGCGACGTAGACGACACAGTGTTGCAAACCGGTGCAACTAGTGTCGTCAGCATGCTCAAAAAGGTACTTTTTGGGAACGCCCGCACCCGTTTACCTTTTGTGGGTGCTGCGGCGTTTTACCGCACATTATGCCAGCAAGCAAACCCTATTTTTTATGTCTCGAGCAGCCCGTGGAACCTCTACGACATGCTTACTGACTTTTTCAAAATTAATGACATTCCAGCTGGTCCCTTAATGTTGCGCGACTGGGGCATTAAACCCAGTGAACTGCTACCCTTCGGTCACAAAACTCACAAGTTGGATAGCATCACCGGCATCATGGACGCTTATCCAGAACTACCCTTTGTGCTCATTGGCGACAGTGGTCAAGAAGACCCCGAGATTTACACAACCTTGGTAAGCAAGTACCCTTCGCGTATTCGGGCGATTTATATTCGCGATGTCAGCGATAACGCCCGCAATGAAGAAATTACTAAATTGCGCGAAGAAGTTGCTAAAGTTAACTGTCCTCTTTTACTTGTCGAAGATACCCTCGCTGCTGCTAACCACGCTGCTGAACTTGGTCTTATCTCAGCAGATGATGTTGAGACTGTGCGTCAACGCCAGCTCGAGGACTTGAACAAACCCATCATGTAGGGGTTAGGAACTTAGGATGGTTGTTGACTGAACTCAAGTGCGGGGTGCCTACAGGTGCAGGGTGCTTACAGGCTCCCAATGCCAATACACCAATAGAAGTTCATTTGCAAAGACATAAGTTAGTAATGTAGTGACATTTAGTGATGTGGTGATATTTACGGTATATCTAGTTTGCAGTGTATCCAGATTCGTACGTAATATGCTTAAATTTCTACAGTTCACCCACATGTGTTCCTCAGACATGTGTTCCTCAGATATGTTTATGGTTAGCCACATCAATAAAGTGCTTTTAAGGATGAACTAAGTTCGTCACGATTCAACCTCGCCATAAATCAACATCCATGATGAAGCAACCCTGTATGAAGCAACCCTGTATGAAGCAACCTCGAGCTCGTTTCAACTTTAGCGGTACAGACCTCAACGTTGAGTTAAGAAGTGATCGCGAACTCGAGGCAACACAAAAAGCTTGTAGCAGAAAATACGTAGGGAGCTAACAAAACCTCTGCCACCTGCAGCTATATGATGAACACATGATCAAGACGCTTTACCTTGCCAAACCGCGTGGCTTTTGCGCTGGTGTGGTCATGGCTATTGATGCCGTCAAAGACGCCGCCACCGAGCTATCTGATGAAGGTGACTTAGCCGTTTATCACGCGATTGTCCATAACGATACTGTGGTCGAACGGCTCGAGACCGACCACGATGTCCACTTTGTTGAGCGTTTAAGTGAGTTAGACGCCCTTAAAGCGCAAGCTGGCCGTGAAGGACGCAGCTTAGCAGATACTGTGGTATTTTCTGCTCACGGGGTCAGCCCAGCCGTCCGCAACGAAGCTGCCCGCTTGGGCCTTGCCACCATTGATGCAACCTGCCCGCTTGTGACCAAAGTACACACAGAAGCTAAAAAGTACGCTAAGGAGGGCTATCACATTTTGTTAATTGGCGACTCAACACAGCATCAAGAAGTTATTGGTACGCGTGGTGAAGCGCCTGAAGTAACAACTGTAGTAAGTGTCATAGGTAACCGCAAACACGACCCTAACCTAGCTGACCCCCACACCGTAACTGTGCCTGACCCAGCCAAAGTAGTTGTCTTAACTCAAACCACACTCTCTGTTGACGACACGATGAAAACCATCGCCATTCTTAAAACGCGTTTTCCTAAGTTAGTTGTGCCGCCTAGAGATGACCTTTGTTATGCAACTAAAAATCGTCAGGATGCTGTGCGCAACATTGCACCGCATGTTGAAATGTTTTTAGTAGTCACTAGCGACTACAGTTCTAACGGCATGCGGTTATTAGAACTAGCTGAAGACCTCTGCGGCAACGCTAAACGGGTCGAAAGTGTCGCTGATATTGACGAAAGCTGGCTTAGTGGCGTGCGTAGCGTGGGGGTAACTTCAGCAGCGTCTACGCCAGATGATCTTGTACAAGCAATCGTAGCCTTTTTTCAAGCTCGCAACCCTGAGCTGAGTGTGATTGAAGAAGGTGAATGGGAAGACATCACCTTCCGCAAGCCCAAACGCGTGCCTGCACCTGTTAATAGTTGAGGATTGGGGCAGGTCTGGTCTGATAGTTTCTCCCCTTCTCCCAGCCTCATTAAGACAACAAAATTTTTGACAAACTCATGATACCAACATACCTCTACCCTCTCAGCATCGCCCCCATGATGGACTGGACTGACCGTCATTACCGCTACTTTATGCGGCAGCTAACCCAACGCACGCTGCTTTATACTGAAATGATTACCACTGGGGCAATTTTGCACGGTGACCAAGCGCGGCATTTAGATTTTTCAGAACTTGAACACCCCTTGGCCTTGCAACTCGGTGGTGACGACCCTGAGGCATTAGCTCAGTGCGCCAAGCTCGCAGAAACCTGGGGTTACGACGAAGTGAATCTAAACGTAGGGTGTCCTAGTAACCGCGTTCAAAACGGCAACTTTGGGGCTTGCCTTATGGCCCAACCCGAACGTGTACGCGACTGCGTACACGCTATGCGCGAACGCACACGTTTGCCTATCACCGTTAAACACCGCATCGGCATTGATGACCTTGACCGCTACGAAGATACGGCCCATTTTGTAGAGGTTGTTGCGGTTGCACGTCCGGTCAAGTTTACGGTGCATGCGCGCATTGCTTGGCTTGACGGCCTCAGCCCCAAAGAAAACCGCACCGTACCGCCTTTGCGCTACAACGACGTTTACCGCCTCAAGCAAGACTTTCCAGAACTTGTCATTGAACTCAACGGCGGCGTGCTCACTCTAGCTGAGGTGAACCAGCACTTAAGCCACGTTGATGCGGTGATGTTAGGACGCGCGGCGTATCAAAATCCGTATTTGTTTGCCGAGGTTGACGGGCAGATTTATGGGGGTGACGGTTATGGGAGTGACAGTGACGCACGCTCGAGGCAAGACGTTGTCCTAGCTATGCTGCCTTATATAGATACCATGTTACAAAAAGGTGTCTACCTAAGCAGCATAAGCCGGCACATGTTGCAACTTTTTGCCCGACAACCGGGTGCAAAAGCGTGGAAGCGCCATATCAGCGAAAACGCGCACAAAGCTGGCGCAGATACAACTGTCTTACTTGATGCATTAGCTAAGGTACCAGAGCAGGTACAACATGCTCGAGGTCAACTCGATAACCAGCTTACTAACACCAGCTAGAGCCCGGTGTAGATGTCGTTCAATGTAAAGGTTGCGTCAACACAGGGTAGGGTGAGCACGTCATCTTCTAAAACGTCTTCAAGAAGCCACTGCCCATTGTCGGTACGGCGAAAAACCTCGAGCCGCTCATGGTGTTTATTAGACCTCTTGCAAAAGTCATA
>CAZMCW010000296.1:0-6407 GCA_964564405.1 uncultured bacterium | reverse complement strand
TTCCACGAGTAACTGCCACAGGCAGTTGCGCGCGCGACCTAGGGGAGTAGAAATCAACCCACTCAGTGCGGGGAACCAATCCTGGAACTGCTATTTGTAACATATTGTCGCAAGATGGTGGATTATGTCGTGCTCTGTAAGGAGTAACTATGACGCACCTGACTCACGTTGAACCACGGATGTATCCTGAGCCGTTTATAAGCAAAACACTTTTTGCTAACAAATCTCTAGCACCGTTGTGGGCAGTTATTCGCATATATTTGGGGTATCTGTGGCTCACAGCTGGTTGGGGCAAAGCTACCAGTAGCGCGTGGGTAGGTCCAGACGCAGGCGGCCCGGTTACCGGATTTTTAACGCGCGCCCTCACGCTAACAACAGGCGAACACCCAAGTGTGCAAGGTTGGTATGCGTGGTTAATTGAAAACGTCTTTTTACCTAACGCAGCACTCATGAGCCACTTAGTTGCTATTGGTGAAGTACTAGTAGGTATTGCGCTCATCGTTGGGTTTTTAACGGGTATCTCAGCCTTTTTAGGCGGTCTGATGAACGCTAGCTTTTTGCTGGCAGGTACTGTGTCAACCAACCCACTCATGTTCATTTTGGCAACTTGGTTAGTGCTTGCGTGGCGGGTTGCTGGTTACTATGGGTTGGACTATTGGGTACTACCTAGACTGGGCGCACCACGGCGTGAACGTCATCCTACAGATGGTATGACGTTGACCAACACACCGGACGCATCGCTGTAAACACTAGAGACTGGTAAAGACAAAACTTGCGTGTTTGAGTGTAGCAACAACATAAGTTCGTGTTGTTGCTACGTTTAATTTGGCGATGACAACTTTATCAACAACATACTTTGACGTCTATTCGGAAAAGGCACAAAAACATCGCTTTTAGACGATTGTAGTTGTGTTTTTAAGAGTGGGCTCGAGCTTCAGGCAATTTTGAGCGACTTCAGGCATCATTATTAACTGGACTGATAGTTTGGGGTTTTCTTCCCCTAATTGGGCTGTTTTTGTGCCTACTTATGCAATTTGAAAAGGTGGACAACACCTGAATCAGTAAAGGCAACGAACCTTAAATTTGTATGGATGACGGCAATATCCTAAATTTAGCCGTATAATCTAGTATGGCAAAAATCTTGTTGTCAAATAGTATTTTAAAAATAAATATTGCATCGTGATATATGACCACTAGTAGATTATCCAAATCAAAACGCACCGTGTCACTTTTGACTGTTGGCTGGCGTGAGTGGGCAGCATTACCAGATCTAAATGTGACCCAGATCAAGGTAAAAGTTGATACTGGGGCAGCAACCTCAGCACTTCATGCGTTTAATTTGTCTGTCATTAACCGCGATAACCAACAGTGGGCAAGTTTTGGCATTCATTCACAACAGCACAGCCGCGAGCAGACAAGTGATGTTGAAGTCCCTATTGTCGATTGGCGACGTATTAAAAGCTCCAACGGGCGCAGCGAGCGCCGCCCAGTAATTCGTACGAACATCTCATTAGGCGGTCATCTATGGGAGATTGAACTTACCCTTACAAAACGAGACCTCATGAGTTTTCGGATGCTACTTGGGAGACAAGCACTGCGCAAGCGCGCCGTTGTCGATGTCTCAAAATCTTTCGTCTTAGCTAAACCTAATGAGGTTGAAACTCTATGAACATTGGTATTTTATCCAGAAACCGTGAGCTTTACTCTACCCGCCGACTTGCAGAAGCCGCGCGTAACCGTGGGCACGACGTGCAAATAGTTGACTACTTGCGGTGCTACATGAGTATTGCCTCAAAGCAGCCCAAAATTGTATTTGCTGGCGAAGATTTATCGTTTGATGCCATTATTCCGCGTATTGGTGCTAGCTATACGTTTTACGGAACGGCAGTTGTCAGGCAATTTGAGTTTATGAACGTGGTTACGGCGAATACCTCGCAAGCTATAGCGCGCTCGAGAGACAAATTGCTGTCGTTACAATTTTTGGCAGCGCAGGGGATTGGGTTGCCTGTTACCGGGTTTGCCCATTCCACTAAAGACGTTGAGGGACTTATTAACATTGTTGGGGGTGCGCCGCTGATTATTAAGTTGCTCGAGGGTACTCAAGGTAAAGGTGTTGTGTTAGCTGAAACGCAAAAAGCCTCAGAATCTGTCATTTCAGCGTTTCGGCAACTAGATGCCAATATTTTGGTGCAGCAGTTTGTCAAAGAAGCAGGTGGTAGCGATATTCGGGCGTTTGTGGTCGGTAATAAGGTGATCGCAAGCATGATGCGCCAAGCTGCTGAAGGTGAGTTTCGTTCTAACTTACACCAAGGTGGGCGCGGGTTATCTGTGGAACTGAGTGATGAAGAAAGGGCAACGGCTATTGATGCCAGCCGAGCGATGGGTTTAGATGTCGCCGGTGTGGATATGTTGCGCAGTGATAGCGGTCCGGTTGTTATTGAGGTAAATTCATCTCCTGGTTTAGAAGGTATTGAAAAAACCTCTGGGGTGGATGTTGCTAGCACCATTATTGCGCACCTTGAGGACCAGCTTTAGGGAAGACCAGCTTTGAAGATCGCATCAGCTTAACTACTATGCTTTAGCATTGTTGGGAATTACTGTTGCGTTTGCTGTTGCCCAGCGCCGTTGTTAAAGACAAAGTAGGTTTGACTGATGGTAGTTGACAGTGACGCAATATCGTTCAGCAACTCTTCTGCAGGTGGGGTTTCGTGGTAAAAGATTTGTTTTGCACTTGCCATATACTCGAGCCTAGCTGCCAACCAACCGGCTTGACGTACCGGGGTTTTGGCAACAGCAGCATCGTTACGTATTTGAATTTCTTTGAGGATTTCGTGCACAACTCGCAATGAAAAACGCACACTGCGCGGAAAATCTGCGTTGAGCAGTAAAAACTCAGCTACGTCGTCGGGTTGAATGCCGCTGTGATGCTGTTTGCGAAATGCTTCTAGCGCACTAACCGTGCTAAGTAGCGCGATGCTGCGGTGGGTGCGCACTTCTTGAGCGATAAAAGAATTTTTTTGCTGTTGGCGGTAGCGTAGGGTAAGCGTGCGCAGGACGTTGTCGCTGCGTTCTAGATACTGCCCAGTACGCATAAAAAACCAACCGAGATCGCGCGGCATGGTGGCGTCGGCAATACCAAAAAAGAGATGGCTTGCATCGCGTACGCCCGTGCAATAGTTGTGCAACGCTTCTTTGGCAAGCACATCATGACTATCGACACAGTGCTCGAGGTACGCGCGGTTAATCGCCTCCCACATTTCCAAGCTAATGCGGTCGCGCAAGGTGCGGGCGTTTTCACGAGCAAAGGTCAAGCTCGAGGTAATGCTACTTGCGTTATCGCGGTTAAACGCTAGCCAGTCTGAGACATTATCGCGGTCTTTTTTAGCGTAGTGGCGGCAAAAGTCAGCGTCGTCGTCATCAATAATTGTGAGTAACGGTTCCCATTGTTCGGCAATGAGGTCGCTCGAGCTAGACTCCACTACCGCCAAATAATTTACGTCAAGTAGGCGCGCGGTATTTTCTGCTCGCTCAACGTAACGCCCAATCCAGTAGAGGTTTTCGGCAATACGACTAAGCACGAGTCACCTCCTCAAGATACTCACTAGATATTTGCCTGTTTACACGCGTTCGCAAGGTAATGTTGATAGCTTCAGCATAAAACCTAATGACCATTGGCAAGTACCCAGGTATCTTTAGACCCGCCCCCTTGAGACGAGTTAACTACGAGTGAGCCGCGTTTTAAAGCCACGCGAGTGAGGCCGCCAGGAATAACCGTGATGTCTTCACCCATTAAAATATACGGGCGCAAGTCCACATGGCACGGTTCAAACTGTTGACTATCTTGGTAATAGGTTGGGTGACGTGATAACTGCACGATGGGTTGGGCGATGTAATTGCTAGGGTCTGCGTGCACCTTGGTGAGATAAGTGGCGATGTCTTCATCGCTAGCTTCGCTGCCAACCAACATGCCGTAACCGCCTGCACCGCCAACTTCTTTAATGACCATGTTGTGAACGTGATCCACAATGTGCTCGAGCTGTTCCGGTTGCGCTGCTAAATAGGTTGGCACGTTCTCGAGCAGTGCTTTTTCAGCAAGGTAATACTCAATGATTTTGGGAATGTACATATACATGGCTTTGTCGTCGGCTACGCCGGTTCCCACAGCGTTGGCAAGAGCAACTTTACCTGATTTGTAGACGTCCATAAGCCCCGGCACACCGAGCATGGAATCTTTACGAAACGCAAGGGGATCTAAAAAAGCATCATCAATGCGCCGGTAAATGACATCTACTGCGCGGCGTCCTTGAGTGGTTCG
The DNA here is from genome assembly GCA_964564405.1 of uncultured bacterium. Classification (GTDB taxonomy): domain Bacteria; phylum Deinococcota; class Deinococci; order Deinococcales; family Trueperaceae; genus JBCCBI01. The sequence goes on along the minus strand of CAZMCW010000296.1, from coordinate 2,092 downwards.
CATCCACACGTAGCCGTCGTGACAAAACAGGTCGTGTCCATGAGCCAGTTCAACGCCCATCTGTTGAGCTAAAAACGCGTGTTCGTAATAAGCACTGTTGTACTGCCCGGGTGTAAGCACCACAATAGTTGGTTCAGCGTCGCTAGGGCTTAAACTACGGAGTGTGGCTAGCAGTGCGTTAGGGTAACCGCGAACAGTGCGCACCCGCTGATCGGCCATGAGTTGGGGAAAACTGCGCACCATAAACGTGCGGTTGCCTAACATGTAAGACACACCGCTAGGACTGCGCAAGTTGTCCTCGAGCACCATGTACTTGCCCTGCTTGTTTCGAATAAGATCAGTTCCCACAATATGTGTGTAGGCACCCTGAGGTACCTCAACGCCGCGCATTTCAGGGCGGAAGTTGGGATTTTTTTCAATAAGCTCACGCGGTACAACGCCGTCGTTAATCACGTGTTGCTCATGGTAAATGTCGTACAAAAATTGATTGATCGCCCGCACACGCTGCTTCAAGCCTGTTTCTAACAGCTGCCATTCGCTAGCTGGAATCACTCTGGGAAAAGGATCAAATGGAAACGTGCGCTCAGTTCCACGAGCGTCGCTGTACACCGTAAAGGTGATGCCTTGTTGCCGCATCATAAGGTCAATAACACCCCAACGACGTTGAAATTCAGCCCGGCCATACGTTTCAAACGCGTGCACGATGTTTTGGTAGTGCGCTCGAGGTTGAGCGAGGCTGACAAACGTTTCGTCAAAGTAATTGCCAGGTTGATATTCACGAAGCATAGCGCTAACTCATGTCCTCAAGCGGGTTACTTTGGTAGCATCTTTTACCGTAGAAGCAATAGCCAAGTAACCGGTGAGACACTGCGTTGAGATAAGCTGAGATTGAATCCATAGTGTTGAAAAACCATACCATAAGCTGGTTATTTATACGAGTAGCAGGTGTTGAGACGCGGTTACAGATAACCGATATTCAATGGTGTATTTGGGAAAGGGCGATGGGGCGAAAGGGCGATGGGGCGAAAGGGCCATGGGGCGAAAGGGCGATGAGGAGATTTCATAAGATACAGTCTATACTCACACCAACGCATGTATCACGACATTATGGGGTTGCTAGAGTTGTCATTAGATGTGCTGGTGTTAGCACGGTTGGTTTAATTAGCACCAAGAAAGACGACTTAGACTGATAATCTTTTGGTGCTATATAGCTAAGCCAATCTCCTTGCAAACCCAACTAGAAAACACCTATACAGCACGACGAAATACAACACGACTAAAGTCAAATATAAAACAAGTACATCGCAATACCAACGACTTCAGATGATTTCAAATAACTTTCAACAGTTTTTCTGATGTTATCTTTATTGAAAAATCATTTTAGTGATGCAATATTCTCCAACTTTGGTTGATTAAGTAGTTCTAGAACAAAATTTCCTTTCCCCTCGGTCGCACCCGCAACTGCCTGTGGTAGTTATTTATGGAAACGCTACTATAGCGACATCCGTAAACATTGAGCTATAAACTGAGTTGGTTTATTGGTACTCGCGCTGCTCGGTAAGTATGGAGCTAGCTCCATACTTACGGCTAACGCTATATACTTAGCAAAACAACTTATGATAAATTGATAAGTATGGCAGCTCGAGCACACCCTACCCCTACCTACGACGGCCTAATTGCGTTTTATCCTTGTCAAGACGTAGCTGCAACCCGCGATTTTTACACGCGCGATTTAGGGCTCGAGCTTGTCCGCGAGCAAAAAAACCGCGTTATCTTTCGGGTGGCGGCAGCTGGTTATTTGGGATTTTGTCAGGTTGAAGTGGCACCTGCTGACGTACCACAGCATGACACGTTCATCATCACGCTTATTAGTGACGACGTTGAAGACATGTACAAACGCTGTTTAGAACTTAGTATTGAAACTGAAGGCCCACCTCGGCACAATCCGGTGTATAACATCTACCACTTTTTCACCCAAGACCCAGACGGTCACAGAGTTGAAGTTCAGCGGTTTCTCGAGCCTTTACCAATACCAAATTAACTCTTGAATGTCATAGTCTGAATCATCTAAGGGTACGCTCGAGCTGCGCTG
>CAZMCW010000295.1:1553-6415 GCA_964564405.1 uncultured bacterium | reverse complement strand
TTTCAAGGTGAGTACGAGCGCTTCATTTACTTATTGGATTGTTTTCGGCGTTGGCGCTACGACCCTAAAATGCTTTACGAACGCTCACCTTTTTTGGTTGAGGACACGTTGTTTAATGCTGTGTTGCACCGTGCTGACCGTGATTTAAAAGCTATTGCGGTACTCTTAGATGAAGCCACCGACGAACTTGATGCTTGGCTCGAGGCCACCTATACCACCTACAACGAACGCTTGTGGTTTGAGCACGACGGCCGCTATTGTCCGTTTGACCTACGCAACACACGTTTACTCGTGGAGAACGATTGCGCCACGTTCATGTCCTTATTTGCCAACCTCGCTAGCAGCCACCGGGCCAAACGCCTTATTTATGAGCACTTGTGCAATGCCACTGCCTACGCGCCATGCAGTGCCGATACAGGACAACCTACCGCGTTTTGGCTACCCTCCCTGGCGAAAACAAGCTTGTTTTACGAACCCCGGCGCTACTGGCGCGGACCAGCTTGGGTGCTCATGAACTGGTTTGTGTCCGAAGGGCTAGACAATTACGGCTACCATACTCTGGCAGAAAACATTCGCCAGCACACACTGGCACTGGTTGCCAAATCGGGCTTTGTGGAGTATTACGATCCTAGAGACGGTAGCCCTGCCGGAGCTACAGGCTTTTCGTGGAGTGCTGCACTGACGCTCGAGCTGCTTGCTGACCATACCGAATAGACAAACCCTCCAGCTACCTGCCCACAAAGTTCCAGCATCCGTCTATCAAAATTTTCTTCAAAGGTTCACATCTTGCAGTATGGGGTTACGTCAATTTCTTGATAAGCTGATACGGCAATGTTGCCTGAGTATGTGTACACCCTCAACTAGGTCTAAGTTTTTTGCTGCCTTTATGGTCTACTACTTAGTTGTTTGGGTCACAAAGGAGATGCCATGCCTCCCAATCTAAGCTTTGAAAATTTAAAAAAAGACGTTACCAATGGCTTTGTGGACACCGTTATTGCGGCCATTCCAGACATGCAAGGTCGGCTTGTAGGCAAGCGCTTTCACGCCGACTTTTTTATTACCCACGCTTGGGAAGAAACACACTGCTGTCAGTATTTGCTGGCTACCGATTTTGAGATGGAAACCGTTGACGGCTACCGCTCAACCAGTTGGGCGCAAGGCTACGGCGACTATGTCATGAAACCAGACCTAGACACGCTGAGACGCTTACCGTGGTCACCAAGAACAGCCTTTGTCCTGTGTGATGTCATTGACCACCACAGTCATGAAGAGGTGACAGTTGCACCGAGAAGCATCTTAAAAAAGCAACTTGCGCGCCTCGAGGCACTTGGCTTTAGTACGGCGATTGCCACTGAGCTCGAGTTCTTCGTGTTTACCGAAAGCTACCACAACTTAAAGCAAAGCAACTATCAAACCCCAACACCTATTAGCGCCTACAACGAAGACTATCACCTGTTTCAAACCGCTAAAGAAGAAAGCTTGATGCGCAACATCCGCAACCATTTGCATGCTGCGGGCATTCGGGTAGAAAACACCAAAGGCGAAGCCGCTGCTGGGCAAGCCGAAATCAACGTCTATTACGATGACGCTCTCATCACTGCAGACAATCATTGCCTCATCAAACAGGGCATTAAAGAGATGGCCTTACAAGACGGCAAATCCGTGACATTTATGGCCAAGTGGCACAGCGATACCTCAGGTTCATCGAGTCATATTCACCAGTCATTACAAGACCTCTATGGCAACTCGGTGTTTTACGACCCTGCAGAGCCGCACAGCATGTCAACCACCATGCAGCATTATCTGGCGGGATTGCTCACGTACTCGAGCGACATCACCCTCGCTATGGCACCGTTCGTCAATTCTTACAAGCGTTTTGCAGCCGGTACCTTTGCACCCACCAAAGCTGTCTGGTCACTAGATAACCGCACAGCAGGCTACCGCGTGGTCGGAACCGACAGCCCCAGTGTGCGCGTTGAAACCCGTATTGGCGGCGCAGATTTGAATCCTTATATTGCTATGGCAGCCAATTTAGCGGCAGGACTCGCAGGAATTGAGCAAAAGCTCGAGCTACCCCCAGCTTTTTCAGGTGATGCCTACATGAACGCCAACTTGCCCACTATTCCAACCCACTTACGCGCTGCCACAGACGCATTCTATAACTCTGCTATGCTGCGCCAAGCGTGGGGCGATGAGGTCGTCGAGCACTACAGTAGGGCCGCCCGCTGGGAGCAAGAACACTTCGACAGCCGTGTAACCGACTACGAACTGCAGCGCGGCTTGGAGCAAAGTTAATGACCTCAACCTCAACCAACCTGATTCAATGCATTTCGCCGGTTGACGGTAGCGTCTACGTCGAACGCCCGGCCATGAGTTTTGAGCAAGCACGTGACATTATTGCTGAGGGACGCAAAGCACAAGTAGCTTGGGCAGCACGACCGCTAGCTGAGCGTTGCCAACTTGTGCTGGCAGGCATTAAGCGCGTGGGACAACTGCCCGACATTGTCACCGAACTCGCCTGGCAGATGGGCCGGCCCGTACGCTACGGGGGCGAATACAGCGGTTTTCATGAACGCGGTAGCTACATGGCGAGCATTGCCGAAGACAGCCTCAAACCGCTGATTGTAGAAGATAGTGACGCTTTTTTGCGAGTCATTAAACGCGAACCTTGTGGCAGTGTGTTAGTCATTGCGCCGTGGAATTATCCTTACATGACTGCCATCAATACCATTGCCCCGGCGCTTATTGCTGGGAATGCTACCTTCCTCAAACACGCCGCGCAAACGCTGCTGGTGGGTGAGCGCATTGAACAAGCCTTCCATGAGGCGGGTGTGCCAGCCGAGATATTCCGGCACTTGGTGCTTGATCATGAGACAACGTCACAGTTGATTGAGGCTCGAGCTTTCAACTTCGTGAACTTTACAGGTTCCGTGGGTGCCGGTGCGACCATAGAACGCGCGGCCGCTGGGCAGTTTATCGGCGTGGGCACCGAACTTGGCGGCAAAGACCCAGCTTACATTATGGATGATGCTGACTTAGACGCCGCCGTCGCCACCGTGATTGATGGTGCTATGTTTAACTCTGGGCAGTGCTGCTGCGGCATTGAGCGAATTTATGTGGCGAGCAGTCTTTATGACGATTTTCTTGACCAAGCTGTCAGCCTTGTTGAAGGCTACCAACTCGGTAATCCTTTGGACCTCAATACAACCCTCGGCCCAATGGCCCAAACACGTTTTGCGGATGATGTGCGCCGTCAAACCCAAGCTGCCATCGCCCAAGGTGCGCGCCCATTAATTGACGCCAAACACTTCCCTGAAGATGGCGGTAACTACCTCATGCCACAGCTCTTGGCGAGCGTTGACCACAACATGGAGGTCATGCGGGCTGAATCGTTTGGGCCGGTTGTGGGCATTATGAAAGTAGCTTCTGATGATGAGGCTGTCAGCCTAATGAACGACAGCGAGTTTGGATTGACGGCATCCTTATGGACGCAGGATGTTGACCGAGCTGAGCGCCTTGGCGCACGCATTGAAACAGGCACGGTGTTTCTGAACCGCTGTGATTACGTTGACCCCGGCTTATGCTGGACAGGCTGCAAAAATACAGGTCGGGGTGAGGGGCTTTCCCCACTTGCCTACAACAACCTCACTCGGCCGAAGTCGTATCACTTCAAAAAAAGCTGATTCCGCGAAAGGTGACTTTTATTCGTGACAACATCTTTAACTGCTACTTGGAGCTATCCAACTAACATCCGCTTTGGTGCAGGCAGAATTATTGAATTGGCTCGAGCCTGTGCAGACGTCAACATTCAAAACCCACTACTAGTAACAGACCGCGGACTTGCCACCTTGCCATTAATAGACAACATTCGCAGCCTCATGACAAAAGCAGGTTTAGGTGAGGCTATCTTCGCTGAGGTTGACCCTAATCCCAACCAGCACAATGTTATGCAGGGCGTGGCAGCCTATCGTGCAGGCGGACACGATGGTGTGATTGCAGTGGGCGGTGGCTCTGGCTTAGACCTTGGCAAGATGGTGGCGTTTATGGCGGAGCAAACGCGTCCCATTTGGGATTTTGAGGATGTTGGCGATTACTGGACACGTGCTAACTCGGACGGTATCGCGCCCATTGTAGCCGTACCAACCACAGCAGGAACTGGGTCAGAACTTGGGCGTGCATCAGTCATTACCAATGCTGCAACACACGCCAAAAAAATCATCTTCCACCCCAAGGTATTACCTAGCCAAGTCATCTGCGACCCGGAACTCACCGTGGGCATGCCCAAAGCTATCACAGCAGGTACAGGACTCGATGCGTTTGCCCACTGTTTGGAGGCGTATTGCTCGCCTCACTTCCACCCCATGAGTCAAGGGATTGCGCTCGAGGGCATGCGTCTCGTTAAAACCTATCTAAAACGCGCCTATGACAATCCTAATGACCTCGAGGCTCGAGCCAATATGATGGCCGCAGCCGGCATGGGTGCAGTTGCCTTTCAAAAGGGTTTAGGTGCCATCCACGCGCTATCTCACCCGATTGGGGCACGCTACAACACCCACCACGGCACAACCAACGCTGTTGTGATGCAACCTGTGTTGCGGTTTAACTATGAGGCAATTGAAGACAAAATTATTCGGCTAGGCAACTACTTAAACATTGCTGACGGTTTTGACGGATTTTATGACTTTGTGGGTGAGTTTAACGCGTCACTCAATATCCCCAAAAATCTCACTGAGTTAGGGATCGAGAATCCCGACCTCGAGCTACTTACCCAAGAAGCCTTACAAGACCCCAGTTGTGGGGGAAATCCTGTTGAGATGACATTGAAGAATACAAAAGAATTGCTCGAGCAGTGTTTGTAAACT
>CAZMCW010000295.1:277-1543 GCA_964564405.1 uncultured bacterium | reverse complement strand
GCTCGAGCACGTTAAGGTACAAGACGATGTCTGGTTTGCTACCGTGCAAGAGGTGGTAGCGCATCATGCTAGCACCGTAAAAATACCGTTTGAAGTAAGGCTCGAGCCAGTAGATACCTCGTTCTAATACCGATTCCGATTAAATACTTCATAACCCCCTACGAGCTTTATTTCGTTTCCATCGGAACCGGTAGCTGTTTCTACACGTTCCACGTGGGTTAATTCCTTAAGAAATTAACCGGAAAAGGTATAACTGGCTCTTTTTTACCTAACTCTTTATTGCCTGACTTTATAGTTGCGGATAACGTTACCGGGTGACGCTTACCAGGCGTAAGCGTTTGGCGCAGCCCCGCCAGGCCCTGGAAAAATCTGGTCGAGTTTGCTCAGTGTGCCGTCATCTAGGCTTATCTCTGTTGCCCGTACGGCGCTCTCGAGCTGTTCCAGTGTCCTGGGACCAATAATTGGCGCGGTCACCACCGGGTTGTGCAACAACCAAGCCAGTGCAACGGCTGCGGGTTCTTCGCCCAGTTCTTTACACAGCGCTTCGTAACGCTCGAGTTTGTCGCGGTTTTTCTCGACCCCCGCCATGAAGGTATCACTCATGCGGCGGCCGCCCTCTATCTTGCCGAGCGCCCCGCCTAATAAGCCGCCACCCAAAGGACTCCAGGGGATTAACCCCAAGCCGTAGTGCTCGCAAGCAGGAATCACCTCGAGCTCGACCATACGGTTATTTAGATGGTAAATGCTCTGCTCACTCACCATGCCCATCATGCCGCGCTTCGCCGCCTCCTGACAGGCGGTAGCAATATCCCAACCGGCAAAGTTGCTCGAGCCTGCATAGACAATTTTACCCTGTTTAATTAGGCTATCAAACGCCTGCCAGGTTTCATCCCAAGGGCAGTCACGGTCGATATGGTGAATCTGGTAAAGATCAATCCAGTCGGTCTGCAAGCGTTTCAGACTACCCTCGCAGTGCTTTTTGATTTTCATTGCAGACAGCACACGCGTGTCCGTGTTGGGTTCAGGCTTATTGCCTTCTCGGGTCACGGGATTATAGACCTTGCTGGCAAGAACAACTGCATCCCGCCGTCCTTCACCAAGTGAAAACCAGTTACCTAGAATAATTTCGGTGTCACCAGCCTGACCTGCTTGCCGACCGTACACATCAGCAGTATCAAAAAAGTTGATACCTAGCTCGAGTGCACGGTCCATGATCTTGAAGCTTTCATCCTGTGATGTGTGCCAGCCAAAATTCATCGTACCTAA
>CAZMCW010000295.1:0-267 GCA_964564405.1 uncultured bacterium | reverse complement strand
CACAGGTTGCTGACCAGTACTCCGTGCTTACCCATACGTCTGTGTTGAATCGCCATGATTGTCTCCTTTAGATTTGCCCGATCATACACCTTGACTTCAACATCTTGAATCCAATATCTTGAACCCAACATCTTGAATCCAAGTAAATCTGGGCTTCTTGGCTGAGGCATGGCGCTGTTGCATAAAAGCTGAGAAAGGGTTGCGGATGGTGTTTACGATCGAGGCATAACTGGCGCTACTAAGTATCTCCTATCTGGAAACCGCAGT
>CAZMCW010000294.1:4961-6428 GCA_964564405.1 uncultured bacterium | reverse complement strand
CTATGATGGTGCCGACGTTCACGAGCAACTTACCGCCTGTGAGCGATATCAACGACCTTTGTGAAAGCTGGGAACAACACGAGGACATGATTGACTGCGCGTTTTTTCACGGTTTTCCGTATACAGACATTCCCGATGTACGCGTGGGTATCATCACCATGACAAATGGAAACGCTGAACTTGCCGGATCTGCTGGACAAGATATTGCCCGCAAAGTTTGGGACATGCGCGACCGCTTCAAAGCCAACTATCCATCTCCTGCTGAGGGCATCAAACAAGCGCTAGCTGAACCGAATATGCCCATCGTCATGAATGAAACCTCTGACAATCCCGGGATTGGCGCGCCGGGGGATGGTACCTATTTGCTGCGTGCACTTTTAGCAGCCGACCTAGATGTACCCGCTTGTTTTGCAAGTTTAGCTGACCCAGATAGCGTGTCAAAAGCTAAACGCGCAGGTGTAGGAAGTACGGTGCGCCTCAACCTTGGAGGTAAAACAGACCGTCATCATGGATCAACTATTGCTGTAGACGCTTACGTGAAAACCATTACCGATGGTCGCAGCATGCTGTCGAGTCCTATGGGAAAAGGGCGCTTGCGTGACCTTGGTGTGAGTGTGCGCGTGCAGGTTGGCAATCTTGATATTGTTATTAGCAGTCTTAAAGGGCAAATGTTGGACGAGCAATTCTTTTTGCTGCACGGCATTGACGTGCGTGCTTATAAACTTGTGGCGCTCAAATCTAGCCAGCATTTTAGGGCTGGGTTTGAACCCCTAGCAGCTAAAATTATCTCGGTGGATTCGCCGGGGATTGCTACGATGGACTTAACAAGTTTTAACTACCGCCGGCTCGAGCGCCCTGTCTACCCCCTAGACAACGTAGATTATCCGGCTAGCTGATGATTGAACTTACCCAACTGGTCAGTTGGCTCGACGACTACCTCAACATTCAGGCTTACGATGATATATCTTTAAACGGCTTACAAGTTGAAGGTACCGCGGCAGTTCACAAAGTAGCTGTGGCTGTGGATGCTTGCATGGGTGCGTTTGAGCAAGCTGCTCAAATTGGCGCGGATATCCTGATTGTGCACCACGGCTTGTTTTGGGGTAGCCCACTAGCGATTCGCGGGATGCACGGCGCACGCGTGCGCTATTTGTTAGAAAATAATATCAGCTTGTATGCCGCCCACATTCCGCTCGACGCCCACCAAGAAGTTGGCAATAACTGGGGTCTAGCGCGGCTTTTGGGCTTAGCTGAGTTAGACGGCTTTGGCAGTTGGAAGGGCAAACCTGTGGGGGTTAAAGGCATCTTTCCTAACCCTTACACCCTGCGGGAAATTGCCGACATGCTCGAGAAAATGCTAGGTGAGTCCGTTCTCGTGCACGCTGGTGGCGAACTTAACGTGAGAAGTATGGGCATTATTTCTGGCGCTGCCGCCCGCGATTTGGTACTCGCTAGCGAGCAAGGACT
>CAZMCW010000294.1:2927-4951 GCA_964564405.1 uncultured bacterium | reverse complement strand
CGGTGAACCCAAGCACGACGTCTTCTACGACGCGTTTGAACGCAAAATGAACGCCATGTACGCTGGCCACTACATGACTGAAACCATCGGCGTGAAACTGCTCTCCGAAAAAATTGAGGCTGAATTTGGCTTAGATTGTCAGTTTATTTTGCTACCTACTGGGCTTTAGCTCAATGGCAGGTTGTTTTATTGCCTTTGAAGGACCCGAAGGTGCGGGTAAAAGCACCCAAATTCAGCATCTTAGCCAAAGCTTGAGGTCTGCTGGTATAGACCCTGTTATGTCTCGAGAACCCGGTGGCACACCTGCTGGCGACGCTATCCGTGCAGTTATTTTGGACCCGCAACTCACCATGACGCCGCTCACCGAATTTTTGCTGTACAGCGCCAGTCGAGCTGAGCACGTATACGAGGTGATTGAGCCAGCGCTTAACGCCAACAAAGTTGTCATCAGTGATCGTTTTGCAGGGGCATCTGTTGCTTATCAAGGCCATGGCCGTGGCGTGCCTTTGACGTTTATCAATGACCTCACAGCACAAATTAGTGATCACATGCCCGACATCACGGTGCTTTTGGATATCGATGTAGAACTTGGCCTCGAGCGGATTACCAAGCGCGGCCAACTAGATAGACTCGAGCAAGCTGACCTGAGCTTTCATAAGCGCGTTCGACAAGGCTTTTTAACACAAGCAGACAGCAACCCAACTTGGCTTATCTTTGACGCTAACCAACCCGAAGATGAACTTTCAGATAAGCTTTATGAAACCCTCTACCCACAAATCTGCGCTAAGCTAGAACTATGATGACCGCACTTACAAAACCTTTACGTATCCTCATGGTGTTACTTGTTTTGCTCGGCGCAACCGCTTGCCAAGGTCAAAACACCAACAATGACGGCTCTAATGATGATCGTGACGAAACACCTGTAGAACAACCTATCGACACACCAGATACACCGCCCCAAGACAACGACGATGGCGACAATAGCGATAACGGCAATGGCGATAACAACGATGGTGACAATAATGATGGTGATAACAACAATGGCGACAACGGCGACAACGGCGACAATGGCGATGGTGATAATGATGGCGATAACGACGATGGCGGTGATGACAATAGTGATGGTACGCCTTCTACACCAACCACGCCTAACGGTTCCACACTTGCCTTGCCACCTGGCGTACCAGTTATCAACTTTGCACTGGGTAGCGGACAAATCAGTACGGACGAGGGTAACTATGAGCTGTTGCTCGAGGTCGCTAGTACCTCCGGCGAACGCCAGCGCGGCCTCATGTTTCGCACCAGTATGCCCGAAGACTCCGGCATGATCTTTGTCTTTGAAGGTGACCGCATGGGCGGTTTTTGGATGTACAACACCTTTTTACCGCTAAGTATTGCTTACATTGACCAAAACGGCGTTATTGTCACCATTCGGGATATGCAACCGTGTGCGGGTAGAACGCAAACACAGTGTTCACAGGAAGCAACGGCCTATCTACCTACTACGCCTTATCGTTACGCGCTCGAGGTCAATCAAGGTTATTTTACAACCCGTAGTATTGAGGCTGGCGACACGGTTAGCTACAGTATAGGTGAATAAACTGCACGCAAGGTTGCTAAGTTAGCCGTCTTAGTACAACTAGCGTGATGTCATCGTCGATCTCTTGTCCTGATGTGTGTTGGTACACCGCTGAAATAATTGTGTCCAAAATTGCTTCTGCTGGTTGGCTGTGATGCGCGCTGAAGGTATCTACAAGGCGGTTAAGTCCAAAACGCTCACCGCGTGCATTTTCAGCTTCGGTGATGCCATCTGTAAACAACACCACGCTATCTCCGGGGGTAAGCTCGAGCGTAGTTTCAGCTACAAATGGCGTCACGTCTGGCTCGAGCCCTAACGGCAAACCCAAATCTATAGTGTCAACGACTTCAACTTGACCGCGTGCGCGGGCAATGAGCACGTGTTCGTGTTGACCGCTTAACCGCAACGTACCTTCATGGTAGTCCAGCAGTGACAACGTTAAACT
>CAZMCW010000294.1:0-2816 GCA_964564405.1 uncultured bacterium | reverse complement strand
CCACTTGCATGCGCTGCAAATTGCCAAAAAGCGTTTGGTTTACACTGCTTAATATGCGTTTTAGATCGTTTTCGCCGCTCACCAGAAGCGCTCTTACCGCCGTTTGGGTCATGAGCATAAGTAGGCCGCTTTCTAGCCCGTGTCCAGTGACATCACCAATCCCCAATTTAATGTGATCGCCAATGTGAAGTGCGTCGTAGTAGTCTCCACCTACGTCTTCGGTAGGGCGAATATAACTGGCAACCTCGAGCCCTTCAAGGTCACGAAACTCGCCAGCTTCTGGTAGTAACAACGACTGAATGCGTTGGGTAATGTCAACTTCAGCTTGACTTGTAGCCAGTTGCTCGCGGTAGCGGAGCATAGCAGCTTCAGCTTGTTTTTGTTGGGTTATTTCGGTAGTAATTGCGCCAATTGCAAAAATGTTACCTTTTTTGTCAAAAAGGGGGAACTTAGTGATCCAAAAACTGCGTTGCCCTTGACTTGAAGGGATACTTTCTTCAAAGCTCACTGCTTTTGCTTGGTTCAGCACAGCACTATCAATGCGTTGCATACTTGCTGACATTGGCTTTGACAAAATATCTAGGTCACGCTGACCCACAATATCTTGGACTGACCGCCCCAAAAACTCGGCAAAAGGCTTATTTACTAGCAAGTAATACCCCTCGAGGTTTTTAACAATAATCATTGACGTTGCGTTGTCAACCGTGGCGCGAAGTAGTTGTTGACTTTGTTCTAATTCGTAGCTTCGCGCGGCGACCATCTGTTCCAAATCATCTACCAGCCGGCGGTTTTGCACAATGGGTGTCAGCGAACGCGCGAGTGCTTGCAAAAGTAGGTGTTCTTCCTCACTAAGCTGATAAAGGTTGCGCCAAGCCATCGACACAAGGCCTACCCAGCGGCCACCTTGGGTAAGTGGCATAAACAATACTGACGCAATCTTAAGCTCAGCAAACGTCGCTTTTTCACTTTCACTCAAGCGCGTGTCTTGCTGCGTGTCGTCAATCACCGTAAGGCGGTTAGGCGTTGTGCGCCAAACTTCTGCGCCAGCATAGTCTTCAATCAAAATTTTCATGCCCACTGCAGCTGTTTGCCACGTGGCGTCTGTGCTGTGATACGCGATTATTTTGCAGTATTGAGGGTCACCTGCACTGTTGACAGAAACATATTGCAACGCTGTGTCCCTCGAGCGCGGTCCAGCTACGTCGCGCAGTACATCAATGAGCACATTGGCTATATCGTCTGCACTTTGGGCTTGGTTAAGCTTGCGCCCTAAGGTGTTGATAAACGCTAGGCGTTGATTAGCTGCTGTAAGCCTCGCTTCAGCTTGGCGAATCGCAGTTACGTCTTGCAAGGTGCCAAATATTTGGTGTACTTCACCTGCTTGATTGCGCATAACCTGCCACAACATGTAGAGGTTGCGCGCGGCCCCATCAGGTAGGGTAAGTTGATATTCAACGTGCCCGTCTGTACCCTGCTCGGCAGACGTCTGCAACGCGTTATTGACCTTGGTAGCATCACTTTCTGACATGAGCATGGTGACTAAGTCTAACGTTGGCACCAGATCTCTGGGAAACGCCAACATGTCATATACGTGATCAGACACGTCTAGTTCGCCTGTTACAAGGTCTAATACAAAATTGCCAAAGTTGGCAACACGTTGCGCTTTCTCGAGGCTGCTTTGAGCACGCTTGCGGTCGCTAATGTTATAAGACACACCTAGTATGCCGGTAACTTCGTGCTCGAGGTCGTACAGGGGTGAAAAGTAGAGTTCAAAATAGGTATCTGTTTCCGCTAAGGCAATTTCAAACTGGACAGCCTCACCCAAAAATGCCCGCTTGGCATTGCGAATCATACGAGGTAAAGACTTGTAGCGTTCAAAAAAAGAGCTGCCAATGACGTCATTAGTATTTAACTCTAATAGGTCTAAGCCTTTGCCCTCGAGTAGCGTAAACGCACCTGTACTGTCCAGGGTAAACAAAATAATAGGCAGGTTTGCAATCACCGTGCGCAGATAGTTCACTTCACCAGACTGCCGCAGCGCATTTTCCAGTGGTTCGGGTGACGTTTGTGGTGAGGTTGCCGGTGCTTTTGATGAAATTGCCGATACTTCTGGTGAGGTTGCCGGTGTTTTTGATGAAGTTATTGGCGTAGTTGACTGCGCGGTCAAACTAGCTTGACTGTAGGGTACCAAGGTAACCAGCAATCTATCTGCAGCAACTTTTGTCAGTTGCATAAGTACTTGCGAAGAATTTGGCTGAACGTCTGAAGGATGCAGTAACGTTGCCGCCAAATGAAATGAGGTAGCCGTCGTTGTGGCTACCGTTGTGGCTGCTGCTGTGGCTGCCGTCGCTGGGGGTGCAACGGAGGTCACTACGGTACCTTTTAAGTTTGCCAGCATCTGCTTGAGGGCATCGTGATTGCCTGTATCTACAATGTCAAAAAGCGTAGGAGGTACGTAGTGACTGATCTTTAAAAGCTGATGTGCTTGCTGATTGATGTCAACAAGTGTGCCTGCAGTATCACACAAGCACAACGCTTGCTGAACATACTGAAAAATCTGATGATAGGGTTCATCACTAGACACATTTGCCACATTTGCACCTTTCAATCAAGTTCCCCACATTATTCTCACAAAATATAACCTCATTACCACAAGATACATCAAAACAGTCGAGAGTTGACAGGTTTTATGCACCTTTTTCGACATCACGTGTCAATATCGTTATCCATCAGCATCTTTACCTGCTGCATCCTTCATACTACTAAGTATATCCATAGTAAGATTGCAACATGGCAGCGGCGAGATATGTAAGCTT
>CAZMCW010000293.1:6008-6441 GCA_964564405.1 uncultured bacterium | reverse complement strand
ATGGCAATTGTTGAAACGTTAATCACCAGTATAGGTTTTTCCGTCGCTAAAGCTCTGTTTGAAGGCTGGCTCAAAAGTTCCCTGCCAGATGGTCTTAGTGAGGATGCAACAGTTGCTGCTGGCAAAAGTCTTTTAGATATTGTGAAGGCACAGACAGGCAAGCACATAACAGCGCGGCGTGCCAAAACACAGTTTGAAGATATTCAAACAGAAGTTGCTGACAACCTTCTACCTATTGTTAAAGCCCATAAAAATTTAGATGAAGGTACACAACAAGCTGTCATTCGTGAGGTTGGCGAAGCAATACAAAGTTACGACGCCAAGCTTCTTTTTGACACCAATCTAAGCCCTGCTGAGCTTGCCCATGAATTTATGCGCAAGCATTCGGGTAGTGATTTGGAAAAAGGGCAGCCACTATTTGAAAAGCTAGTCA
>CAZMCW010000293.1:0-5998 GCA_964564405.1 uncultured bacterium | reverse complement strand
AAGGAAGCCGCAACTCTACTTGTCAAACTTGGCCCAAAGTTGCCCGGATTTGACATAGAAGCGTTTACAAGGGTAATGAACTCTCAAGGTGAGCTTCTAGGCATTGTGCAAGAAATTCAGACTGAGTTAAAGCAAATTGCAGAGCTGAACAAGGGTGAAGATGAAAAATACGCTGACTTTGAGACCGATTACCGCAATGAAATTGCTGCCAACTTAAACAGAATTGACCACCTCGGGCTAGCCGCCATTAGCAACGAGATTCAGCAAGCACCACTGGATGTTGCTTATGTAAGTTTGAAAGCAAAAAAACGTAGAAAGCACAAAGAGCAAGATTCAGATAAACCATTTGAAGAATACGAGTCAGTGAGCATTGAGTCACTGCTGTCACAATCCCAATACATACTGATACGTGGTGTAGCAGGTTGCGGCAAAACAACGTTATTGCGTTGGCTAGCTGTGCAAATGGCTAAAGGCAAACTAGATGCTGACGTGCTAGCAAGTTGGCAAAATAAACTACCTTTTTACATTCGTTTGCGGGACTACTCTGACAAAGAACTACCTATCCTGAAAACTTTCTTGGTTCTGACGCTCAAAATATAGCGGGCAAAATGCCAGAAGGCTGGGTACACCATTACCTAGAAACAGATGGGCGCGGCGTGATTTTAATTGATGGTGTGGACGAATTGCGAGAAGAAAAACGACCAGATGTTAAAACCAAAATAGCAAGCTGGCAGCGTTCCTTTCCTTCTATCCCCATTATTGTTACGTCTCGTCCTTCAGATGAAGTTAAAGCAAGCTGGCTTGACGAAGAGCATTTTGAGCATGTTGAAGTTCTCCCTCTTGAAAACGAGCGTGTTACAGAGTTCGTTCAAAACTGGCATAGTGCTCTGGCAGAAAAAAGACCTCCGCTAAAAGCTGAGCTAAAAGCAGACGCAGAAAACCTTATTACTGAAATAGAACAGAGTAAAACTTTACGAGAGCTAGCTACAACACCGCTTTTGTTGAGTGCAATCTGTGCCATTCACAAATATTCAAAACGCCAGTTACCTGCAAATCAAACTGATCTTTATGAGCAACTTGTCAACATGCTGTTGGACCGCGACCAGCAACGTAAACTTCCTAGCTCGCTTGATAAAGATACGATGCTGTACTACTTACAAAAAGTTGCTCTTTGGTTAGTACGAGCTGAGAGTTCACAAGTTGACAAAAATACAATTATCACCTTTCTACAAAATAACTCAAAACGAGACAAATCCACAAATGTACAGACAATTTACAAAACACTTATTGAGCGCAGTGGTGTGGTCAGAGAGCCGATAGACAATCAGCTCGATTATGTCCACAGAACACTACAGGAATATTTAGCTGCAGCTGAGATTGTAAAAGTTGAAGTTAACTGTAGAGAGTTAGTCAATAACGCTCAGCACGACTTTTGGGAAAAGGTCATTGAGTTTGCAGGCGGCATCTCAGGGAAAGTCAACACTGAGTTTCAAGCACAACTTATCAAGGGTTTAATGGATGCGGACAAGTTTCTACTAGCGCTTGAATCGGTGCGCGGTGCAATTGCAGACAATAGTATTGAACATATTCGTAAGTGTGCAGAAATAGCTATTTCGAGATTAGTTTTTGAAAAAGATATTTATTCTATAAGTGCTGCAGGAGATCTAGCACTACCTTACTTGAGTTTTGAAGCCGAGCAAGCTAGCTGGCGCCTCGGATTGCGTGTCAAAGTACTTTGTAGCATTGGTGAAAATGCTTATGGAACACTATTAAGTTATAAAGGGTGTAGCGAAGAGTCCGTAGTACAAGTTCTAATTAGTGATGCTTTAAGAACCTTTAATTCAAAAAAGGTTATTGGGGATTTCATTCAGCAATTAAATCTGAAAGAGATTAGATTGAGCAATTTAAAATCTCTGGACGGACTAGAGCTCATTACTTCACTTGAGAAATTAGTTATTCAAGATGTGAGCAGCGAACTCAATTTAAGTGTCCTAGGAAAGCTTCAGCAACTACAGCATCTTGAGTTAATAAATCTTTCTAAGATAAGCGATCTTAGTTTTCTGAATCAGGTTCCAAAATTAAAACACCTCGGATTGACTGATCTTCCTCAAATTAGTAATTTAAATATTTTAGGTCAGCTCCCACATTTACAATACCTTGAGCTATCCAGACTTACTTCTATTACCGAGTTGAATGTTTTAGATCATCTCCCACATTTGATTCACCTTGCCCTATGGAATATCTCTAAAATTGACAATCTCAGCGTTTTAAGCAGACTCACAAAATTACAGCATCTCGTATTATGGAATATTACAAAAGTTAATAATCTCAGCTTTTTGAGTCAACTTTCTCACTTGAATTATCTTGAACTAAATGGATTTCCTTGTATTGACGAATTTAATGTTTTAAAACAGCTTTCGAAGTTACATCATCTTGGATTGGGGGACATCCCTAGTGTTATCGATTTAAGCTTTCTAGATCAACTCACAAAACTAAAGAGCCTTAGACTACGTAATCTCTCCAATGCCCAAAACCTAGATTCACTTGGGCGGCTCCGACAATTAGAGAAGCTAATCCTATTGACTCCCTCTCAATACACTAATCTAAACTTCCTTAGTCAGCTTCAAAAGCTTCATTATCTTATACTTTTTGATGTTGCCAATGAAAATAATCGATTAGAAGACCTAGGTTTTCTTGCTCAACTTCAGCAGTTACAGCATCTTGAGCTACGCAATCTTTCTAAATTCAATAATTTAAGTTCCATTAGCCAGCTTCAACAGTTACAAGAACTTCAGCTGTGGAGTCTTTCTGAGATTAGCGACCTAAGTATCCTCAATCAGCTACAACAGTTGCGGCATCTCGTGTTGGCAGATCTCCCTAGGGTCAGTAATTTAAATTCAATTGGTGAGCTTCAACGGTTACACTATCTCGAACTATGGAATCTTCCCAAGGTTAGCGATTTAAGTTCAATTAGTCATCTCCATCAGTTGGAGTGGTTTGTGCTCATGAATCTTCCTGAGGTCAGTGATTTAACTTCAATTAGTCAGCTTCAGCAGTTAAAACGGCTTAGGCTAGAGGGTTTCTCTAAAGCTACTGGACTCAGAGAAATAGTAAAACTCTCTGGTTTAAAAAGATTATATTAGTAATAATTTTTTGAATGTAGTTATCTAAAATAGGTTGACTGCAGTTTTACTGCCGTATTATCCTTTGAAACAAGTTCACATCGTAAACCATGACTTTGTTTCACCATTCTTACATGACCGATCAACTCACCCACTCCCCCAACCAATACGTCATCACCTCCGCCTACCGCACCCTCCAAGTGCTGTCCTCTTTCGCTGCCCCACCCCACCGCTTTTCCCTCGCAGACGTGGTCAACCACATGGGGCTTGAAAAAAACTAGGCTTATAGGTCGCTCAAAACACTGGAAGCCGCTGGCTTTATTCACATGGTGGAAGGCGAACGGTTTGCCCTCACCAGTCACTTGCATAGCCTCAGCAGTGCCGGAGCCTCTGCAGAGCAACCTTCAATCGTGGATGTCGCCAGACCCTACATGGACGCACTCGTGCGTGATACGGGTGAATCGGTGAATTTGTGCGTGCTAGCTGGCGACCACGCGGTCTGTGTTGACCGCCGCGATAGCCCTAAGCAAGTGCGCTTGGCATCTGTACTTGGCATGTCGGCACCGCTTCACGCAGGCGCAGTGCCCAAGGCGATGCTGGCACATTTGGATGATTCACGACAGCAAGCAGTGCTAGATAATCTGGCAAACCTGCCACAATACACCAACAGCACTGTTGTGGATGCAGAAAAGTTGCAAGAAGAACTCGAGACCATCCGCAAACGTGGCTACGCCCTAAGTGATGAAGACTATGACGCGTCAGCGCGGGGCGTGGGCGCTGCCATCTTTGATAGCTCTGGGCAGGTCATTGGCGGCATCAGCGTAGGTGGGCCGTCCTTCCGGGTGAGTGATGCCACGTTGGATACGTTTGCACAGCACATCACCCAAGCAGCGCAGCAAATTTCGCGGCAGCTTGGTTACATCTACGCAGATTCAGCCACCAGACAGATTTAGTTATATCTCGGTACCCATCTTTTGGTACATTGAGCAGCATCAGGTTCATATTCGGGGCGCAACCGTGCCACGTGTGAAGATAGGGAAAGGAACAAGCATGAAACAACTCGTTCGACAGTATATTGTCTACTCGCTCATTGCTGTGGGTCTAATCATCAGCGTGGGAAGTAACGCGTTGGGGCAAGAGTACGATGCCAGCGCTGAACTCACGTTTGCCACCAACGCTGACCCCACCTTTAACCCGTGGGCACCCGGCGCGGTGATTGAGTCCAACCTCATCAACACCATTTTGTTTGAGCAGCTCACCCGCTACAACCCAGACGACCTCAGCCCGGTGCCAGGACTAGCAACCTCGTGGGAGGTTTCTGACGATGCCCTCGCGTGGACGTTTACTCTCCGTGAAGGCGTCACCTGGTCAGATGGTGAAGCATTTGACGCCGAGGACGTGGCGTTTACCTTTAACGATGTTGTCTTGGTGGAGGAACTTGGCGCGCAAAGTGCCAACCAATTTGATCCCGTGGATATGGTTGAGATCATCGACCCACTCACCGTGCGCTTTGTGCTCAACACGCCGTTTTCCGCGCTGCCCTATTACTTAGCGTCGTTTTCCGGCATTTTGCCCGAACATGCGCTAGGTGCTGAAGAAAATCCTCTCACGGTGACATCATTCAACAAACAAACGCCCATAAGCACCGGTGCTTATAAGGTGGCCGAGTTTGTGTCTGGGTCGTACGTGCGCTTGGAGCCTAACGAACTTTACTGGGGTGACGAGCCTAAACTAGCTGCCCTTGTCTTTCGGATTATCCCCGATGCCAACGCGCAAGTTGCGCAGCTTCTAGCGGGCGAACTAGATTTGGTCACGCGTCTTAATACGCAAGTGGTGGAGAACCTCGAGCGCAACCCCAATATTCGTGTGTTGCGTCAAAGTCAAAACCTCTACTACTGGGTGGTGTTAAACCAAAACGACGCCCGTTTTCAAGATAAGCGCGTGCGCCAAGCGTTGTTACATGCCCTTGACCGCGAAGCGATGATTGAGGCTGTGCTCGAGGGCTTCGGCACCGTTGCCACTGGCCCCATTGCACCCTTACTTGGTGCGCTTTACAACAGTGATGTTGCCCAATACCCTTACGACCCCGAGCAAGCTGTTGCGTTACTCGCAGAAGCAGGCTGGACACCGGGTGATGACGGCATCATGCAACGCGACGGCGAGCGCCTTTCCTTTGGGATGCCTACCGGGCAGTTTGGTTACTTGGTGCCAGCCACCCTCCTCGCGCAGCAGTACTGGGCAGATATTGGCGTAGAAGCCGACGTTGAAGTCATCGAGTGGAACGCCTATATTCAGCAGGTTGTGGTGAACCGCGACTACGAAGCAACGCTTGCGTGGTGGAGCCAACCGCCAACGGCAGATGTTGCCCCGTATTACTCGAGCGACGCCGCTGAAAATGGTAACAACATCCCCAACTACCGCAGTGAAATCCTCGACGGCATCATGACCGACGGCCGCCGCGCCACCACTGACGACGATCAAGTGAGCGTTTACGGTGAGATGCAAGTTTACTTAGCCGAAGAACTTCCCTACTTGTACTTGTGGTACCCGGATATTCTTTCTGCGGTGAACACTCGCGTACAAGGGATGCCCGAAATCAACAGCGCCACCGCCTTCCAGTTTGCCGCAGATTGGTTTGTTGCACCTTAATCACCTTACTGATGATGTTTAGACAGGCCACATCACTTGTTCTTTAGCAGTTTTACGAGCTGCTATTGCATACTTACCGATGTGTGATGCCGCGTTAAGGCATGGGAGATGGGGAGAACGGGGGAAAGGGAGATGGCTATTAGATACCACGTATGTGTCCTAAGTTATTACAAGCATCGCCCTTTGTCCATGAAACTCAGGACGTGTTGGCTTATTACGCAATGGCT
>CAZMCW010000292.1:0-6442 GCA_964564405.1 uncultured bacterium | reverse complement strand
CATACGTCGCCTACAGGTTACCTTCAAAAAGCGTCGTAAGATGAAAATATCAACGGCAACTAACACCCATAAGCAAAGCGTCCTGCATTGGTAACACAATAGTGCGCAAACAGTATTGTGAGGATATCATCGAATAGTAGTGTGACTTCAAAGAATATTCTTAGATAAAGTTTTGTAAGCTTTTATGGTAAAGGCGACTTTGAAGTACTAGCAGTTATCTTGAGTCTTAAAATAGACATGTGAGCTTTGTAAAGACGCTAGCATTTACATAAGCAATATTGGTACAGCGCTAAGCTGAGTAGTTAAACGTAGAGAAGGTAGTTATCATGGTACTGCTCAACATGTTCGATAGATATAGGTTTAAAACTGATAAGCGTGGTTTCAAAAATAATGTGTGAACGTATTCTTGCGTCGCGCTTTGCCACAACTGCGGCGGACAGTTATATACTGAATTATGATTCTTCCGAGGAGAGGAGCCAACATTGAATCGCTACGATGACCGTGCGCGACTGGTCTTTCACTTTGCTAGGGAAGAGGGCTCCAAACTAGGCCACGCGATGATTGGTCCTGAACACTTACTCTTGGGCCTTATGCGTGAGGGCGGCACAGCAAGCCGCGTACTAAGCGAGTTCGGGGCAACGCTCGAGGGCTTGCGCCGTCAAGTTGAAGAAATGGTGGGGCGTGGTGACGGCTTACCCCGTAACGAAACCGCTGCCATTACGCCCAGAGCCCGCCGGGTCATGGAACTTGCCGGCAGTGAAGCTCGCAGTCTGGGTAGTAACGTGATTGCTACCGAGCATATTCTACTTGGCATTATTCGCGAAGGCGACGGCGTTGCCTACCGTATTTTGCAACAGCTTACCCGTGATGTTGACACCGTACGCTGGCGCATTTTGGCAGCTGCGGACCCTAAAGGGCAAGCTGAAGCCGCCAACACTCCGTTTTTAGATGAATACGCCCGTGACCTCACCAAAGAAGCCCGTGAGGGCAAACTCGATCCAGTTATTGGCCGGGCAGAAGAAATTCGCCGGGTCATTCAAATTTTATCGCGCCGCAATAAAAATAATCCTGTGCTCATCGGCGAACCAGGGGTAGGTAAGACAGCTATTGTTGAAGGTCTCGCCCGCGCTATTACTGAAGGGCGCGTACCACCCAATTTGCGCAATGTGCGGGTACTTTCCATCGATTTATCCAACATTGTGGCAGGTACCAAGTATCGCGGTGAGTTTGAGGAACGCCTCCGGCAAATTATTGAAGAACTGCGCAGCGCTAGAGTCGTAGCCTTTATTGATGAGCTTCATACGCTCGTGGGGGCAGGTGGAGCTGAAGGCACGCTGGACGCTGCGAACATCCTTAAACCGCCGCTATCACGTGGTGAAGTGCAAGTTATTGGGGCCACCACTACCGGCGAGTATCACCGCTACATTGAAAAAGACGCTGCGCTCGAGCGGCGTTTCCAACCAGTGATTGTGCTCGAGCCCACCCCCGAAGAAACTCTGGAGATTTTGCACGGCTTGCGTGAACGCTACGAAAGCCATCACGGGGTCATCATTACCGAACAGCTTTTAGAGTTGTCTGTTAAATATGGTGAGCGCAGTTTGCCAGGGCGTAACTTTCCAGATAAATCTATTGATCTTATTGATGAATCTGCAGCACGTACCCGTCTCAACAAGTCACTTGGCTTTTTAGTTGAAGAAGCTGAAGACGGCACGCCAATTGTGAGCCGCGAAGACTTAGAAGCCGTGGTGAACTCGTGGGGTGGCATTTATGTTGACGATCAAGACGAAGAAAAACTCAGAGACATCGAAAATGCCCTCAAAAAGCGGGTTGTAGGGCAAGACAAAGCGATTACAGCCTTATCTTCTGCGCTGCGGCGCGCGCGGGTAGGTTTGGGTGGGCGCACCCGCGTGTCAGCGTCATTTTTGTTTGTGGGACCGTCTGGCGTAGGTAAAACCTTTTTAGCCAAACAAGTTGCCACTGAACTGTTTGGCAGTGAGCGTTCGCTAGTGCGTTTAGACATGTCTGAGTATCAAGAAGCGCACACCATCTCCAAACTTATTGGTGCGCCACCGGGCTATGTAGGGTATGAGCAAGGTGGGCGACTTACGGAAGCGGTGCGCCGTCAGCCGTTTTCAGTTGTGCTCCTTGACGAAATTGAAAAAGCTCATCCAGACATCTACAACACCTTTTTGCAAGTGCTTGATGATGGCCGCCTCACCGATGGGCTAGGACGTACAGTAGACTTCCGCCGGGTGATTTTGATCATGACCAGTAACACTGGCTTCAATGACGCAGTTTCTATTGGCTTTCAAGAGATGGCCCACGATGTTCAAGGACCACTTAAGCGCATCTTCTCACCGGAGTTTTTGGACCGTCTAGATGAGGTCATTGCGTTTGATACCTTCTCACCGGAAAGTATCTTGCACATTACCAACCAAATGCTCGAGGAAATCCGTGAAGAACTCGCTAGCCGCGATATTCAAGTGTCATTTAGCAGTGAAGTTGCACCTTACCTAGTTGACAAAATGCCCAAGTCCATGAGCGCGCGCCCCATGCGGGCTGTCTTGCGTGAAAACATTGAAGACCCGCTGTCGTTAGAACTGCTCGCCAAGGGTAGTGACGAAGCCATTATCATCACCGTTGAAGACGACAACGTTACCTTTGCGCGACCTGCTGTACCGCTCGTTTAAACGACTATTCGATTTACCACAAGCAGTCCTGCCTAGGGCTGCTTTTGCTATAGTTGATGGTGACAAGCTAAGTTATGAGCATCTTGATCGTCAACGTCTTAGTTGATATCACCTAATACCAAGTCCGACAAAACACATTATAAACTCCTGCGGAGTTCATTACGCTCCAGTCGGACTTGGTATCTGTTTCTGCTCGCGAGTTGTCTCGCGAAACGCTCGGAGCCGCTCGGGTTACTTTGTTACCAAAATAACCGGAAAGGGTATAATATCAATAATGTTTGCTACTAGGGAGTAGCTTACGTTGCTAAGAAGTTGTCTAAAAAGTCTTTAAAAATATTCAGGTGAGGCTTTCTCGATCAATACATTATCCGAGTTCTTCTCGATCAAGACGCATGTTTTTGAACTTGATAGCAATGAGGTTGCGTCGTTTGAAGCCTTGTCAGACAGGCTCTAAGGAACTCAAAGATACAAGTAGATAAGTTATTGGGGATGCTTACGATTATTTCTTGATGCAAATACTTTTCTCAATTAATGATATGTCCTAGATAACATTGGGCGCTAAGTCTATTGTGCACTAGGTTTATCCATTGCGACCCAGCGATTCGGGATGAGCTAATTCTAGTATGCTTAGAACGCAAATCCATCAACGCAATTTACTTTTTATGACTTTGTGTTACATCTATAGCGTTAGCCGTAAGTATAGAGCTAGCTCCATACTTAGCCGAGCAGCGCGAGTACCAATAAACCAACTCAGTTTATACCAAGTCCGACAAAACACATCATAAACTCCTACGGAGTTCATTACGTTCTAGTCGGACTTGGTATCTGTTTCTGCTCGCGAGTTGTCTCGCGAAACGCTCGGAGCTGCTCGGGTTACTTTGTTACCAAAATAACCGGAAAGGGTATTATAGCTCAATGTTTAAGGATGTCGCTATAGTATGTGCTTTTCATCTTGATCTTGAATTGTTGGTTGTGACTAATGTCAGAGATACACCCCAACAGGTCACAGAAGTCACTACAATAGCCTGAAGCAAGCAACCTTGTAATTATTTAAGGTGAGTATGTATAAGTTCTTTACAGAAAGATATCTGTGTGAGTAAAGTTAGTACAATTTACATCTGCGATACCTGCGGCACGCAAGCGCCCGGCGCTATGGGGCGTTGTCCTGGTTGCGGCGCGTGGGGTACTATGCAAGCCCAAGTTACCAGCAAAGTAAGTAAAACAGCCAGTCGCAGTGCGCGTGCGGGTGGTGTAAGTGCTACAGCTCACGTGAGTACAACGCGCATGGCAGATGTACCAGCTGTGGCAGTCATGCGCACACCTTCGGGCATAAGTGAAGTAGATTTGGTCTTGGGTGGTGGCTGGGTTGCAGGTGCGTCTCTATTAATTGCTGGTGAACCAGGTATTGGCAAGTCAACCTTGTTGTTACAACTTGCTCACGAAGCTACTTTGCAAGGGCGTGAGACTTTGTATGTAGCAGGTGAAGAGTCGCTCGAGCAGATCAGCTTGCGCGCAGAGCGCTTAGGCGTGTCAGGTAACCTTACGCTCACGCGCGAAACAAGTGCTTGGCAACTCGCGGAGTACTTGCGCGCCCACGCCCCACCGCTTGCGATTATTGATTCCATTCAAACACTCACCAGTGACGCTGACGGTATCCCTGGCAGCCTCACCCAAGTACGCGATAGCACGGCCTTGCTGAGTCAAGCTGCCAAAGACACTGGCACCACTTTAGTGTTGATTGGTCATATTACTAAACAAGGTAATATTGCAGGTCCCAAAGTGATCGAACATATTGTGGACGCCACGTTAGCACTTGAAGTTGCCAGTGATTACCGCGTACTGCGCAGCCTTAAAAACCGTTTTGGTGCAGCTGGTGAGGTGGGCGTGTTTGAAATGACCGCTCAAGGCATGAGTGCGGTGGGTAACCCGTCACTGGCGTTTTTAGCTGAGCGCCCTCAAGGCGTGCCAGGGTCGGTCGTGGCCGCTTCGCTTGAAGGGCAGCGCCCACTTTTTTTGGAAGTGCAAGCACTAGCTGCAAAATCACCTTATAGCTCGCCCCGCAGGATTGTCCAAGGGCTCGAGCAACGCCGGGTAGACGTTGTACTGGCCGTGCTCGAGCGGCGTATCAATCTACCACTTGAAGGGTTAGATGTTTACGTTAATGTAGCGGGTGGCTTGCGACTCACTGACCCTGGTACAGACTTAGCTGTTGCTACAGCTGTTTATTCTGCTGTCACTAACCGCCCTGCACCTGAAGGTACAGCTGTAGTGGGTGAGGTAGGCCTCGCAGGTGAACTGCGCAGTGTGCCGCAACTCGCCCGCCGGGCCAGTGAGGCAAGTCGCTGCGGGTTTGACCGTGTTGTGGGCCCCAACCTATCTGGGCAAGAGCGTGTTACCAGTTTGGCAGATGCGCTCAAAGTCATCTGGGAGGCATAAACTGCAATTACCACCATCATCTCCACCGCCTACTAACCAAAGTCTGCGTCCAAGTGCAGCTTATCTGGTAGCTCAAGGTGTGCTTATTGTCGTCTTTGCGTTTTTAGGCTTTTGGGCATCCAACTGGCTGGTGACCCAAAATATTTTAGATGGACCCATCAACATCATCTATGTTACCGCCCTAGGAATGCTCGTTGGCTACTTGGTAAGCCTACCTACGGCCAAGTGGTGGAGCACCGTCTGGCAGCGTTTTGAACGGCGCGCGCGGCGCGTGCCGCCAGAAGCTATTTTAGCTGCTGGGGTGGGTATTACGGTGGCCCTGTTTATTACGGTGCTGCTCAATAGTTTGCTCGAGCAAATCCCCGGCTTTGCGTGGTACCACTCGCTGCTTATTACGGCTCTTTTGGTAAGCGGTTCGTCGTGGTTTTTTGTGATTAACCGCCATCTGTTTGCGCGCCAAGGAAGTACTATCAGCGAAGTGAGTACGTCTCTACCTTACCCCGCAGCTAAAATCATCGACACCTCAGCAATTATTGACGGCCGCATCGTAGATATTGCAGCAGCTAACTTTGTTGACACGCCGCTGCTTATCCCCCGCTTTATTTTGGCTGAACTGCAAAACATCGCTGATGCTTCAGATACCCTGCGCCGCCGCAAAGGTCGGCGCGGCCTTGAAGTGCTTGACAAACTTGCTGAGGTACGCGGACTTACCGTAGACATCATCGCTGACGATGTTAACGACATTGAAGTTGTTGACGAAAAACTTGTACGACTCTGTCAGCGCCGTCAAGCTGACCTCATT
The DNA here is from genome assembly GCA_964564405.1 of uncultured bacterium. Taxonomy (GTDB): domain Bacteria; phylum Deinococcota; class Deinococci; order Deinococcales; family Trueperaceae; genus JBCCBI01. The sequence goes on along the minus strand of CAZMCW010000292.1, from coordinate 514 downwards.
ACCACAGACTACAACCTCAACCGGGTTGCGTCTTTGCAAGGCATTAAAGTCCTCAATATCAATCAGTTGGCGAGCGCGCTCAAAGCTAACTTTTTGCCTGGTGAAAATTTGCTACTACATATTGTCAAAGAAGGTCGTGAAGCGGGTCAAGGGCTTGCTTACCTAGAAGATGGCACTATGGTTGTTGTAGAAAATACTGCAGACAAACTTGGCGAGACCGTAAATGCCGTTGTCACCAGCAATGTTCAAACCAACATTGGCAGGATGTTTTTTGCGCGTTTGAGTGACAGTACGGATTGAGCGTCTTTTTGTTGACGTGTGTGCTTATAGCCCTTGACAAATGAGCTGCAAATCTATATCTTGTAGTTTGTTTGTGCAACTTTTGCACAGCACCTTGCACGTAAAGACCTGCACGTAAAGACCTGCACGTAAAGACCTGCACGTAGAGAATCGTAAACATGGGGCCTTAGCTCAGTTGGGAGAGCGCCTGCTTTGCAAGCAGGATGTCATCAGT
>CAZMCW010000291.1:4668-6445 GCA_964564405.1 uncultured bacterium | reverse complement strand
TTTTACTGAGGAAAGCGGGTTCGGGGGTCTCCGTTGTAAATTCAACTTCGTAGGGTCCTAAAACTTCAATGTTGGTAATGAACGTCCATTGATTAAAGGTAATAAATTCGTCTCTGGACGCACTGGTGATGCGCTCGTAGGTAAATTTCACGGCATCTGCCGTAAAGGGTTCACCGTTGTGGAAGGTGACACCCTCTCTAAGGTTCATACGCCAAGTGGTCTCGTCAATGTTTTCCCACGACTCGGCTAGCCACGGCTCAAACTCAGCCGTTTCGCGGTTGCGCCAGACGAGGCAGTCAAACATATTCATATGAATCCAGGTTGAGGCAATCGCCCAGTCTTTGGGTGGGTCAAGCAAACTGGGTAACTCGTTCATGCCGATGGTCATTGTTTTTTGGGCATTAACAGTCCCAAGTGTTGCAAAGATGGCAACCAAGATTAGAATGAGTTTTGGCTTAATAGCTGCTTTTAACATTTGCATAAAATACAACCTCCGTATAGTTGTGGTGTGTGGCGGATGAATGTACGTGTTGACAATGATCTTGCTAGAACGTCATCAAGTTAGCTAAACGTCATGACTCGATGTCTACATCAGGTTTCAAACAGACGTGTAAATTTTGAAAGATACTCGAGGCTAAATTCATATAAAACGCTCATTACAAATTATGTTGCCATCAACACCTCCTCAGCTTTTCAGCGCGTGTCAAACAGTTGATACGCGAATCAGATAGCTTACTCATTGCAAAATAATTTTCATAAGTCATCTAAACCATAATCTCGTTTGGCAGCTTCAGCACTTAAATAGCCAAGTTGGACATCACGTAACGTTGCTTGGGCGTCGCGCTCCCGCACGTCTCCAAACCCAGCGCCACCGGGCATTAGTAAAGTAATTTCATCATTTGGCTGGAAGTCTAAAATAGGAAACTCGGTAATGACCTCACCATTAAAGATAACCTCTCCAACCCGTCCAACCTGCCCGCCATGAATGCCCGGCGGTGGAAAGAGGACTTTGTCGGGGCGGACCCGCGCAAACATGCTCTTATCACCAATGTTTCTAAAGGTCATCTGCTGACCCAGGCCGCCACGAGATTTACCAGCACCTGCAGAATCTGGCAAAAGTTCTTTGTTCAAAATGAGCACAGGCGCTCTGGTCTCCATAATCTCGGTAGGGGTAACTGAACTGTTGTGCGGGAACGCAATGGGCAATAGACCATCAAGATCACGCATAGCCCCACGCCCACCGTGCGGCAAAATATGGACTGAAAAACGTCCGTAGCCTTCAGCTTCACCACTTACACTGAACGGCCAGATTGATCCGCTACCTGCTTGAGCGTGCTCGCCCAAGATGGGCCAAGCTGCACCAAAAATAACTTGGTTGATGTTGTTGGTGGTTTTGGCCCTGGCGTTCACCGGATAAGGAAACGTGCAGTTAAGGATGCATCCTTCAGGTGCAGACACATGAATCGGGCGAAAGAGGGCTTCATTGTTAGGAATGGTAGGGGCAAGCGCGCACTTAAACGGGTACATGGTGCTCGAGAACGTCACGTTGTACACGCAATTAATAGCTGCTTTGCGCGTCTGGGCTGACGTACCTGTGTAGTCTACAAAAATGTCTGAACCGCGCACTTCTACCGTGGCATGTAAGTGAACGGGGTCAATGTAACCATCAATATCTAAACCAAACTCATAATGACCATCTGGTAGCGCCTCAATTTTGTCACGTAAATAAGCTTCAGAACGGCTCAAAATCGTTGAGGAAAGGATGTTGAGATTATCT
>CAZMCW010000291.1:616-4615 GCA_964564405.1 uncultured bacterium | reverse complement strand
CAAAAACTCTTTAAGGCGTTTGGCACCTACTTGATGCGTACCCACAATCGCCCGCACGTCACCCAAGACCATCTCTGGCACGCGGCAGTTATTGGCAATAATGTCAAACAGAAGCTTATTTTCTTTGCCTGCTTCATAAAGTTTGGCAGGTGGAACACACACACCTTCGGTGTACACGTCGCTCGCAATAATGTCGCCACTGTGCCCGCCAACATCTGCCACGTGGGCGATGGTACCCATAAACGCCACAACTTTACCTCGCCAAAAAATAGGCGTGATGATGGCATAGTCTGGTAAATGCCCCGCTGCAATCCAAGGATCGTTGGTAAACAGTACGTCACCTTCTTGCAAGCTATCAACTGGGAATTTCTCGAGCAGTACCTTGCTCGTGCGCGGCAAAATAACGCAAAAATCTGGCGGGCTAAAACTTGACTGACATAGCGACGCCGCGTCTGCATCCAGCAAAATGCAAGCAAAGTCGTGACTTTCACCCACAATCGTTGAAAACGAGGTGCGAATCACCGCGTTATCAACCTCATCCATAATGGCAATAAGACGCTGCCACTGGATTTCTAGGGTGATGGGATCAAGGTTGGGTTCATTCATAAGTATGCTTTAATTGCTCATAACCATTCAGGCGTCAGGTGTTAAAGTAATGGGCTCGAGGTTGCTCGAGCTGCGGACACTAAAGAAATCATGGCTTGATTGAGTGACTTTGGTTAAATACTGTTAGGGACTGTGTCAACTGTTGACAATGATAAGCATAACATTAGATTTGCGTGCAAAACCAGTTTTAAAGCCACTATTACCGAACGATGAACTACGTACTTATACAAGCATCTCTCAAGACAGTTGTAGTGCCACTATCTTGCGCCCTAAACTAAATCACCAGACGAAAACCCTAAACCCACTGCTTGAACCACGTCGCATACTGATGCAACCTAAACACACGGTGCCACGGCCGCCCTCCGCGTGAAAGTTCATGCGTTTCATTGGGAAACCGAACAAGCTTGGTGGGCACGTCCAAACGCTTGAGCGCCATGTAAAGCTGCTCGCCATTACCTATAGGACAGCGGTAGTCTTGCTCCGAGTGTACCACGAGCGTAGGTGTTTTGATTCCTTTAACATAGTGTGCTGGTGAGCGCTCCAAGTATACCTGCGGGTCATCCCACGGCTGGCGACCTTCAAATTCAATTTTGTCCAACAAAAAGCCAATATCCCCAGTGTTGTGAAACGCAAGGCGGTTATAAAGGCTTCTGTCTACCACAGACGCTTTGAAAAAATCATGGCGGCTGGTAAGCCACGCGGCCATGTAACCACCGTAACTGCCGCCCGCCACGGCAATACGGGTTTTGTCCATATACGGGTAATGGGCGAGTGCATCCTCTAAAAATGCCATGTTGTCGTCACCGTCTAGGTCGCCCCATTTGCCCCGAGTGGCTAACGAGTGAGCTTCGCCGTAGCCGTAGTTACCGCGTGCGTTGCAGTTAATCACCGCATAACCCTGATTTGCATACACTTGCCATTCATGACAAAAGACGTTGGCACGCATGCCGCCAGGGCCGCCGCCAGTGTACAAAATCACTGGGTAGGTTTGCCCTTCTTGCATATTTACAGGCGGGTAGATCCAACCATCCACAGGAACACCGCTTCTGTGTGCTTCAAACTTTTCGGGTGTTGATAAGGTGACAGCATCCAAAAAGTCTTGGTTGATGTTGGTGAGTTGATTGAGGGTATAGCTATTTGTACCCTCTGTACTAACTTGGAATACATCACACGGGTTGACGTTGTCGGTAATGAGCGTGACGACGGTCTTGTGGCTGGCATCCACCGAAAAGGCAAACACCGCATGATCGCCTTCGGTAAGTGGCGTAAGCGTCTTGTCATCCAGAGAAAACGAGGCAAGATTAACACTACCAGTAACATTTGTAAGGAGTAACAAGCTACGCCCATCAGCTACCCAACGCGGCCCGTCATCGCCACCGTAGCGGCGCATGTCTTGGTTGCGTGAAAAGTCGCCAAAGCTCATGTCGATGTGCTCACTCACACAGGTTTTACTACCGTCCGCTGTGCCTATAAGCCACAGTTTTTGTAAACCGTAATGTCCTTTGATGGAATCGTCGTGCCCACAGACAGCGAGGTAGGCTCCATCTGGTGAAAACGCAAGGTCGCTACTGCGCATTTCCTCGAGCCCAACCAATTCCCTAGGCTCAGGCGCAGCACTACCAACATCCAACAGATAAATAAACGCTTTACGCTGCCATTCTGCGTCAGCCTCTAAATTCCCCACGACAGCTAATTGAGACCCATCCGGTGACCATTTGGGACTACTAAAGTCTGTTTCCCCTTGGGTTAGTAAACGTGGAGATGATGCCGTTAACGCTTGGGTATCAACCTCTACAACAGCAATATGCCGAAAATAATCCCCCATGAGTCCAAGAGCATCCGACTTCCAGCGTACTCGAGTTGTGACCAAAACGTCTTTGTTATACGCGTTAAAAAGGTCTTGATCGTCTGAGTTGGGAGGCTCATCCTCAGAAGATACTAAGGTCGTCAACACAATCTTCTTACCATCTGGTGACCAGGTATGACCTTGCACGCCGCCAGCGAGGTCGCTGAGCACTTCGGCGGTACCACCGGAACTGGCAATGACATGAAGTTGCGGGAGTTTACCGAGGAAGTTGGAAGCTGGTGCAACGTTTGGCGCAGCATCTTGAGTGTCATCCTGACTAGGATTCGTGGTGCTAGCAAGGTAGGCAATCACGTGACCATCTGGCGACCAACGCGGGCGCGTGTCTTGACGTTCACCATGCGTGAGTTGGCGCGTTGCTTTGCTTGCCAAGTCCATCACAAAAATATTGGCACGGTAGCTATTTTGGGCTTTGTCCAGCCATGTTTTGACAAACGCCACTTGCGTGCCATCGGGTGACACTTGCGGGTCGTCGATCATCTGGAACTTAAACAGATCTTCGGCAGTAAGCGGGCGTTTTTCTGCTGGTTTTTCTGGGGGAGGTGTCATAATTCTCCTGGTGATGTTGAATCAAAATGTTTGAGACGCTGAAGGCTTTTTGTACCTTGCCTCGAGCCTCATGTCATCACGGACAAGGCATCGTTGAGCGGCGTTTGCATCAGTAAGTTAGTATCTGCACAGCCTGCTTTTCAATACCCGAATTTAGATGATGAGCTGATACTTTCTAAGCTGAGGTTTGTGTTTCTGAGGTGAATTTAGCCTCGAGCAACTCACCTCAACTATCAAAAACCTGTCAATGTGGCTACAGCTCAACCGTGTATTTCTCAACCTTGTCCCAATCAAGCTCCACACCCAAGCCCGGACCATCTGGCACAGCTAGCAATAACCCTTTAGGTCCAAAATCACCAGCAACAAAGGTATCTTGCAAATCTGTCGCAGGCGATGGCCAACGCACGCAGGGTAACGCTGCCGCGAGGTGAGACGCGGCCACAGCAATCAGGTCGTAGTAAATGGCGATGGAGAGAGACAAACCAGCCGCTTCAAAAATGGTGCCAATCCGCCAGACGTTCTCGAGCCCACCGTGTTTGTTCATTTTCATAAGCGCCAAACTAGCGGCTTTGCGCTGGACAACCTCAATAGCATCTTCAGGTGGGTAAATGGATTCATCTGCCATCACCGGTGTGCTAAGACGTTTAGCAATTTCTGCCATGTCTTCCATGCGGGCGACGGGTTGTTCAATGGCACCTAGCGCGCCAAATTGTTCCATTTTAGCTAAGGTGGGTAGGGCTTGGCTGATGGTGTAACCCGTGTTGCCATCAACTTGGAGGATGGCGCGACCTTCTACAGCTTTGGCCACAGCACGGTAGCGTTTTAGATCGTCTTCGGGCTCGAGCCCAATCTTCATCTTGAGCACGCTAAACCCATGTTCGTCTAGCGTTTTGGTGGCGGCTGCGGCCATCTTGTCTGGCTCGTCTAAATGCACAAAGCCCATCAAATCAACGCCGTCACGGACTTTGCCACCTAGAAGT
>CAZMCW010000291.1:0-606 GCA_964564405.1 uncultured bacterium | reverse complement strand
ATAGATAGGCACACCGAGTGCTTTGCCTTTTAAGTCCCACAGGGCCATGTCCACACCCGAATACGAACACCAGTGATGCGGCAGTGCTTTGCGCATTTTTTGGTTGAGGTAGGTAATGTTCAAGGGGTCTTCGCCAATGAGCGCCGGGGCGATGTGCTTGGTGATGTTGGCGGTCATGCCTTCAGCCGTTTCACCATAAAAAGGTGCGTCTACCGAAACTTGCCCGTAACCTGTTAGTCCTTCGTCGGTATCGAGTTGAATGAGCAAGGTGGGCGCACTTTGCTCGCTACCATACGAGGTGATGAGCGTGGAGGTTCGTGGGATTTTGAGATAGCGGACATGTAAGCCTGTGATTTTCATGATTACCATCCTTTACTTGCTAACTGAGGTGTTTGCCGAGGGGCTCGAGGCTTAAAAATCAACCTGTGAGTAAATGTTGTCTGGACTCAAAAAGTAGCTTGTTAACGGCTGTGTTGAACTGAGTTAAAGATGAACTACAGATCATATTTTTACCGATGATCTATGGAATTCAACTACAACTAGCACCACGTCTTGACAACTGTTAACAATTGACAGTTATAGTAGGCTAACACGTTCAAGGCAAGG
>CAZMCW010000290.1:105-6458 GCA_964564405.1 uncultured bacterium | reverse complement strand
CCTTAACCGCTAAACGCTATCTGAAAACTGCGGTTTCCAGATAGGAGGTACTTACAAGCAAACTGCTTATATAATCACAAAATCATTCGTCAAGACAGAGACAATATTTTTAGACTTGACACCAATATCTTTAGTAATGTTGAGCACGACAGTATTGAAGGCAACGATATTAAAAAACAACACAAAAGGTTAATCTGTTTCTTTATACCAACGGCTTTCAATGTAATAATCTTGAACAATTACCTTCAAAAATGATGCTGCCGGGATGGCCAAAACGACTCCTACAAGTCCAAATAAAGCGCCCCCAAAAAGCAGGGAAATAATGACGGTTACAGGGTCAAGCGAAATAAACTTAGAAAAGATAAACGGGCTTAGCAAATTACCATCTATCTGACTTACAACAACGAGTGCCAACACAGCTAGTATAACTGTAGGAACACCCTCTAAAAATGCAAAGATGACGGTAGGTACTGCTGCCACAATAGGTCCAAAGTAAGGAATAAAGTTGGCCACTCCGTAAACGATACCTAGTACAGGTGCTAGGGGCACGCCAATGAGCATCATGGCAAGGGTTACTAAGATACCTGTGGCAAGTCCAACTAACAATTGTCCTTTGATGTAACCGCCCATAGCAAACGCAAACTTAGCAACAAAACCAGTTATGTTTTCCCTGAACCTAGAAGGTATAAACGCCGTAAGGGCATGGGTATATTTAGAGAAACTATTCAGCAGGTACAGTGTGAGCACAACAATAATACCAATCTGTCCGCCACTACTTGCTAAGCGTGAGATGCCCCTATTGCTATTGCGATTAAGTAAGTCGGTAACTTGCTCACCTACTGATGCTTCAAGGCGTTTTAGATTGATGTACACCTGTTCAAATAGGGTATCAAAATTGGGATCTAAGAGCCTAGCAATTTGGTAGGGTCCTTCTTCTAAGGTGCTATTGATGACGGGTAACACCAATGAAAAACGGTTGATCTGAGAAGAAATGTAAAATCCTAACAGTACAACAGATAATATGATGAGGACAATTGCGAGTAGTAGTAATGCCATGCCCAACACATGGTTACCCTGACGCGAAAAAAATCGCAATACAGGGTGCAATAAATCAGCCAAAATGATGGCAATGACAAAAGCACTCCATACAGGTAGGGTAGCTCGCAATACGTAAAAGACGGCTATACCCATAACTAGTAACAACAAAAACCGCAGGTAAGGATTATTCCAGAGGGGCAAAAATATTTGTTTCACGGTTGTTCCTCGTCAATTAATACACCGATTAAGCCGTCTACATCTATATTGACAACTAGGTCGCTACCATCTCGAAAAATGTAAAAGCTGTAGAAAGTACCAGCTTGTAGAGCAAGCTCGAGTTCAGCTTCATCATCGCCAAAGACAAAGTTATACACGCCTGCGTCAATGTCAATGATTTCGGTAATCAAGCTTTGCAGAGCTAAGGTACGCAAGGGTAGGCTCGTCTCTAGGGTTGTTGTGATACCTTCCAGAGCCAGTGTGGTAGGTTGCGCACTTGTATTGTAGATACGCAATTGAGCTTGTCCTGGTGAAGGTGTTTCAAAGATATTCTGAAAAACACTCACCAAGGGATTTATAACGGCCTGCTGACCCGTTTGCGCGCCTTCATTTCTAGAAAAAATGAGGGTGTAGTAGGTTTCGGGTTCTAGCTCTACATCAAAAGGGATAGCCTGAGGAACGCGGACGCCCTCGAGTACATTGCCCTCTCTTGAAATAGGTACGTGAGGCATAATAGCTAGTTCAACGCTCTGCACAGACGTTAGTGAATAAGCAGATACATCGCCATACGCAACGTCGCGAATGCGCAACCTTCCATTGACACTTAAGTCAATACGTGACACCCCAGGTAGCATGTTGGCAACGCGCACACCAGCAACTTGCTCAATACCCGTTTCATTAGCCGTTTCAACAACTTGCGTGTCGGTTTCATCGGTAACTTCTAAAGGTGCAGGTTCCGGTTCATCTTGCGCTCGAGCTGGGCAAACTAGTACTAAACTTAAACTTATGATGGCAAGTTTGCACAGTTTACACAGATGAAACCAGTGCAACTTCTTATCTTGACTTACCTTGATTAATCTCACAGGTACCTCATTAATGTTGAGTTATATGGCTAGCTGTTAGCCTACATACCCTGCTATTGAACAAACACAGCAGGAAACAAATACACCAACATTTGTGCATTGTTCAACTAAAATCTGTATGAAACACACATTGGCAAATGTTCCGTTTTACGTCACATCCGCACACTGCTTAAGTTGCGCTACCACTAAAGTTGGGTACCGCTAAACCAACAAAACGGTGTGCTGCTTTGTTTACTATATACCTTAGCTGCTTAGTGTTGAACTTGGTGCTAACGGCGTCTAGGGTACATTGTGTATATTGAGGGCACTGTTGAAGGGTCTTACCTATGACTGTGCAAGCAACTTATACCAAACCTGGTTGATTCCCAAAGGATCAACCCTTGCCAGAGTAGGTAGGATACACTACGAAATCTGCACTGGACAATATTAGATGCTTTCGGGCATTATTAGGGATATAAGCGGATTTCGTATTACTCACAGCCTTTAACCTAACTTATAGCTTTTGACTTGGCCGTCTACTTTGAATAAGTGTTAATAGCAGTTCCCAGATTGGTTGCCACACACTAAGCGGGTCGATTTCTACTCCCCTGGGTCGCACGCACAACTGCCTGTGGCAGTTACTTGTGGAAACGCTATAAGTTACAAATGCCTGTATACCCAAGTTTTGTTTATGGCTAAACTCCATCAAAGAAGGTAGTCAGGCTATGCGACAAAATTTTTCCAAATTTTTTACTAAGCAAAAACTAATTGCCATTGCGATAGTATCAATTATATTTGCAGTTGCCATTATTTTTTGGCTTAGACGTGCTCAGCGAGAACACGTACTCGAGCAAGCTAGTTTCCAAATTACCTGCACCCTATGGCGTTACGATATAGATGCGCAGTTAGCTGCCTTACGCGTCAAATACATTACTGACCGAGATGCTTACTTATTAATTTTGCACCGCCGTTTAGCAAACACTATTCAGCGACACTTCAACGACTGCAGAAGTACAGTTCCACCTTTAAGACCGCGTGAACTACGCCGTAGATTAGAACGTCTTGCAATCCATCTATCACAAAAAAATGACCTTGCACTTCGGGATATCAACTCTTTTCAGGAGCTATTTCAACACTATCCTTAAAAGGGCAGTCATAACCTCAACGTAGAACCTTAAGTGTCGGAAAGTGAACCTTAACCCGTTCTTGTTCGTGCAGTTCAACACATACTTAGCAGCAACAAAGATAGTCGTTCTAGGGTGTGTTCCCACATACATATAGCGTTAGCCGTAGGTATGGAGCCAGCTCCATACCTACCGAGCTAGGCGAGTACCAATAGATCCTCTCCGTTTACAGCTCAATGTTTATGGATATCGCTATAGTAGTTCTTTCTGACTCATCTAGCTTGCCTTTAAAGTTGCTAAGGTAGCTCCAGATGCAAATGCTAAACCTAGTATGTTGATAAGTCGGTTTAGCACTCCTAATACAGAATCCGTTTGTATCCCGAATAATGCCTAAAGACATCATTGCATCCACCACGCATCCACCAGGCATCCACCACGAATTCTGTAGTTTATCCTACTTGCTCTTACAGGGGTTGATTCTTCGAGAATCAACCGAATTTGGTATAAAAACGACCTGCAGAAGCTATCTCTACAGGTCGTTTGTTGATCAACAGTTATCAAAATGCTATATGAAAGATCGACTTAAGATTATCCATTTGTAGCATTACATGGTCTGCTGATGCCGCTAATGAGGTTGATGTTGTAACTACCAATTTGCCTAGACTGCCGTACCTACTTTAGGACCTGCAGCTTTCACTTCATCTGATACATTGGCTTCAAAGCGTTTAAAGTTTTCAGCAAACATACCAGCCAGTTTTTCAGCTTGTTTATCGTAAGCAGCTTTGTCTTGCCAAGTGTTGCGAGGGTTGAGAACGTTGTCAGGCACGCCGGGGCAACTGGTGGGAATGGCTAAGCCGAAAATGTTGTCGCTGTCAAAATCTACGCCATCCAGACGGTGCTCTAAAGCAGCTTGAATCATAGCGCGGGTGTAGGCAATGGACATGCGCTCACCTTCACCGTAAGGGCCGCCCGTCCAACCAGTGTTAACCAGCCACACATCGGTGTCGTGTTGGTCAATTTTTTTAACCAGCAAATTGCCGTATACACTTGGGCGCAGGGGCATAAACGGCTCACCAAAGCAAGGGCTAAACGTTGCTTGTGGTTCGCTGACGCCGCGTTCAGTACCCGCCAACTTCGCAGTGTAACCACTTAAGAAGTAATACATAGCTTGTTCTTTGGTGAGTTTGGCGAGTGGTGGTAACACTCCAAACGCGTCTGCACTTAAGAAGATGATGTTGGTAGGTTGCCCGGCATAGCCTACGGTACTGGCGTTTGAAATGTGGGTAATAGGATAAGCAGCGCGGGTATTTTGCGTTTTGGAGGTGTCGTCTAGGTTCACGCGGTAGGTTTCTGGGTCATACACGGTATTTTCTAAGATGCTCCCGAAACGTCTTGTGGTTGCGTAAATTTCTGGTTCAGCTTGGGCAGATAAGTGCTCGATTTTCGCGTAACAGCCGCCTTCAAAGTTAAATACGCCATCATCTGTCCAACCGTGTTCGTCGTCGCCGATGAGCGTGCGTTCTGCAGTGGCAGACAAGGTTGTTTTACCTGTGCCTGAAAGCCCAAAAAAGACGGCCACTTCGTTGTCGGGACCCACGTTGGCAGAGCAGTGCATGGGCATGACATCAACTTCGGGGAGTTCGTAGTTCATGAGTGAAAACGCTGATTTTTTCATCTCACCGGCGTACTCGGTAGCACAAATGAGCACCAGTTTATCGGTAACGTTCACGCCAATCAGGGTATCTGTACGACTGCCGTGACGTTCAGGCTCGGCTTTGAAGCTAGGTAGATCCATGATGGTGTAGACAGGATCGTGCCCTTTAAGCGCGCGGCGGGTGGGGCGCACAAACATGTTGTGAATAAACAAGCTATGCCACGCGTATTCGGTAATAACTCGGACGGGAATGCGGTAGTCTTTGTGCGTACCAATAAAAACGTCTTGTACAAATAGGTCTTTGCCAGAAGTTGCAGCTAGCATATCTTGCTTATACGTTGCAAAGTGCTCAGGTGACATGGGTCGGTTAACCTTGCCCCAGTCGATAAGATCATGACTTTGTTCGTCGTCAACGATGAATTTATCGTTAGGGCTCCGGCCGGTGTATTTGCCGGTATCGACTGCCAAAGGTCCTAGGTGAACGAGGCTGCCTTCGCCCTTACGCAGGGCGTGATTGTAAAGTTCAGGGGTGGTTAGGTTCCAGTGTACGGTGCCAGCGTCTTTAATGCCAAAGGCCTCGAGGCTACCTTCTTTAACCATATGTCCAACATGATTCATGGTGTTTTCCTTTCTAAAGCAGAATGTGTCGCAATCTTTGTGGCGTCTTTGTGTGGGTTTTAGCTTGGCTTAGAGCTACAGTTACAACCTCTCCCACACCCGTTGTAACCAAGCTAGTACATACATGTTGGTAACCTCCTAGATGAACCAGCACAGCTAGCCCCTATTGGAAACCGTATTGTTTGACAAACTGTTTTTGACAACAAGACACCTGCGCACCCCTGTTTTGACGTGCTGACGGTTAGTAAAAGTCCATCACGCGTTTCAACATGGTTTACGGTTTGTCTTGCCACAGTCTGTGTTGATGACAAAGGTTGCGCCCGAATCACGCGCACCCATGCAATCAACCGCACAATGTAGTCGTGATTTCGTTTGCACCTATAGATTAGCTCGAGACAGGGGTGACAAATGACTCACCCGAGTGAGTATCAACAGGTTTTTGCAATTTTTAGAAACTCAGCTATGCAGCTTACAGCTCAGCCGTTCAGTATTGTCTATTATTACTAAGCAACAGTAAGCTTGCTTTTTATAGCTGCCCTGTTTTTGTAGCTGCTTTGCAAGACCAAATTTGGTAAGCCTGAACAGAAGCTACTGCGGCAACTCGGCTCGAGGCGTTATCTTTCCTTGATTTTTAGGGTAGCTAGTTACTGGCATCATCTGTATGTTTGGAAAGATTAGCGTCTAACACCACACAAGGAGACCCACGTATGGAAAGGGTTAGGCTATGACATTACCTGCAAACTCAGCAACCTCATCATCCCCTGTTGGCGAGGACGGTGACCCACTCCCTTTAACCCCAGCACCTACGTCAGCAATAACGTCAGCAATAACATACGCACCAGATGCAGCGCAGCCGCCCCA
>CAZMCW010000290.1:0-89 GCA_964564405.1 uncultured bacterium | reverse complement strand
TGGAACGACTGGCGCTGGCAACTGTCTAACCGACTCAATACTCTTGATGAGTTGCGTGGGCTTATCAACCTCACCCCAGAAGAAGCCAC
>CAZMCW010000289.1:6385-6488 GCA_964564405.1 uncultured bacterium | reverse complement strand
TCGGTGGCTGTGTCACCGCCGCTAGTAGGTTGGTCCAAAAATGCATCGAAGCCTGGTTGTAACCATAGAGGTGGGTCGTCAGCTGCTTCTGAAGGCGGGGCTA
>CAZMCW010000289.1:0-6375 GCA_964564405.1 uncultured bacterium | reverse complement strand
GTGTTTTGGCCTGTTGCGGTACCATTGATGCGTACAACGAGGGTTGTGCCGCTGAGTGTATACCCGCGCGGTTGCCAATCGTAAACGCCCGTTGCTTGATCAGGCAAGTCAAGATAATCTAACCAGCCAATTTGTAAACCGGCATTTCTGACTGCTTGTTCTGCTTCGCGCAAGGTCAACCCAGTTAGGTTAGGAACGCGTACTAAGTTATCGCCAGGAATACTGTAGTAAAGTGTAACAGGTACGCTAGCAAGAACAGTCTGCCCAGCTTGGGGGCGCTGTGAAATAACGCTGTAGCCGCCGCTATAACCAACTCCACCTGCAATGGTAGAAACGCTGCGAATACCTAGACCGGCTAGCCTCGAGCGCGCTTGATCAGTTGTTAGACCGCGCAAATCTGGCAGGGTGATTTGCGCAACCGGTGCTCCTCGGCTGAGTACGATGTTGATATTGCTCCCCGTTTGGGTAGGCACGGTAGCAGCAGGTTCTTGAGCAATAACCGTGCGAGCAGGCTGCTCGCTAAAGTCATAAGATACTTTGCCCAGTTCAAACCCAAGGTCTTGTAAGCGTTCGGTAGCTTGGTTGAGCTCGAGCCCAAATAAGTCAGGCAAGGCTACGTCGTCTGCGGGTGTGTTAATGCCAATGGTGACGGAGCGCCCCACGCGTACCATCGTGCCAGCGTTGGGCATTTGAGCTGTTACATGGTCAATAGGTGTGTTGGCCATGTCGTCTGCATAGGTGATAACGCTAAGTCCAACAGCGCGCAGGGTTGCTTCAGCTTGAGCGTGCGCAAGTCCGGTAACGTCAGGCACGTCTAAAGTGGGTACAACCAAATAGTCGCGCGTTTGAATAAACGCAAGCCACCCTAAGCCAGCTAGCAAGGCGGCGGCAATTAAAAACCTAAACCCCGCTAAGATAGAGGCTAACTTGGCGTTGTAGCGTTGCAATTGTTCGCGGCGTTCATCGTAAAGGTGTTGGTACTTAGCCACCCGCTCGCGGGCTTCGCGTCCAAGTGTGCGCCTCGAGCTACGTCCAATACCATCACCACGCATACTGTCACCACGCATGCCGTCACCCATATCACTCATCTTGATGTGTCCATTCTTCGTCTCATGGTTATCTTCGTCTTGCAGTTGGTCTCACAGTTAACTTCTAGTCTCACAGTCAACTTCGTGAGATGTGGTCTCACACTTCCAACTTTAGCACGGTCAGTATCTCGTCATCGTGCGCTAGCTCATAAGCAGTATAGTGTGTATTGTACTCACAGTGTGTGTGGTGGTGTTATGGTTGATAACACGATGGCGTTTTCTTGACATGAAGATTCTGAAATTGAAACGAAGATTTTGAAAGAAGTGGACCATCACCTTCAGCAACACCACTCAGGTCAAAGTTGCGTATCATGGCTGATATGGCCAGTCCAACGCATCCACAACGTTTACATGCTTTAGGTCCCAACCAACCACTTGCTCAGCACCCTGAAATTGCTGCTTTAGTCAAATTACAAGAAGCTGGTTTAGCGACCGCCGAGATGGTGTTAGTGCCACCTGCGAGTGAAGAACAGTTTTATCAGCTCAATAACTTGCCGCACCAACTCTTAAGGTTGTTTCGCGGTGTTGATTTGACTGATCCAGATGAAGACGACATCGAAGAACTTTCCCCTCAAGCGCAAGTACTTTTGCGCAGTCATTACTTATTAGATGAGCAAATTGAAGCGTTTTACGAGTTGCTTAAGCGTTTGCCAGCCAAGCTTGTTGTGCGCCGCGCGTCGTTAGGTGCTCTGGTGACATCCTCAAAACCGGTTGTCCGCGGCCGCCCGGCGTTACTAGCTGTTAAAGATTTGTGGACAGACGAGTGGTCGTTTGACGCGCTCATGACGCGCTTACAACAAACGCAAACACTTGCGCCAGCAGCTGCACCTGTGGTGGTGGTAGGCGCTGGACAGCAAGTTGGTGAAGACGCCCTGAACGCTCGAGCCTCCCAAATACTAGACCAAGCTGTAACAGTTGACGTGCTCGAGGGTGCTATTTGCGGCGTCAGCGTGCGTTGATGTTTAACCTCTCTAAAAAGATCAACTTTAGCTATATTAATCAATACGCGTCCTATATGAACGTTTTACATAGCAGTTGAGGTTATCAATCAGACGACGATAAGTTGCATTAAGGATTTTTCAGGCAGCTTCTTGGTCGAGTATCTTGGCTGCTTGCTCTAGCGTCTAAGATATGTGCTCGAGACCTCAGTACACCGTTCTCACCTGACCTAAAGTTCTAGTCATACCCCGGTTATAGACCGATGCGCCATCACTGTGCGACTCACTACACTAATCTCTGGTTGTGATGAATTAGCCACAGAATTACCATAGCAACCAAAACTCTCAAAAAGTGTTTTCAGAAGTGTTGTGACGTGTATTTGTTGTAATTTAAAAATTACGATGATAGATAACGCCATAGATACGATGAAGACAACCTCTGGATAGAACGGAGATCGTGATGAAGCAATTATGGCGTGTGTTTGCGCTAGGACTTACCCTGCTGGCAGCAAGTGCGCTGGCAAGTTCCCCATTTGTAGGAGATTGGCAAGGCGCAATTGACCCTGCCGAGATAGCGCTCGAGATAACTGTAAGCTTTGCAGAGACAGATCAAGGGTTAACAGCAAGCTTGGATATTCCGGTACAAGGCTTGGTTGCTGCGCCCCTCGAGCTGCTCGAGCTAAACGGCGATAACATCGTCATGCAGTTGCCAGATGTTCCTGGTGAGCCCACCTTTACCGGTGAACTTGCCGGAGACGTGCTCGAGGGAACCTTTACCCAAGGCGGGCAAGAACTTGACTTTGTGCTCACGCGCGGCCTTGCGGCCCCAGCGCCAGCGCTAGCTACAGTTGATGTTTACATGGGTTCATGGCTGGGTAGTATCCATCAAGATGGCGAGACAGTCCTTGATATCAACGTCACTTTTCAAGATGAAGATGGCACCATGGTCGGTGAAATTGATATTCCAGCCCAAGATTTTATGGGCCCGTTACAGATTGAAACCGCTACTGAGGCAACCATCAACTTTATAATTGCAGGTGTACCCGGTGTGCCTACGTTTGCTGGACAGTTGGACGGGTCGCAACTTGCGGGTGTATTTACGCAAGGCGACGCAACGCTCGAGTTCAGCCTTCAGCGTCGTACAGAATAGATGCATCTGTTCTAAGCTTGTTTGTAAGAGCGATAATTACTTTAGTTGCATCAATTACTTTGTTAAAGATGTGATTGACACCAAGGGTGAGCGGCCTATCGAGGCTTCCTCACCCTACTCGAGCTTTGAAGGTGAACTATCATGTATGGTGAGTAGCGTTTGTGACTAACCAAGCTTCCTCATCACCTCAGTTAACTGCTCGAGCTTTAGAACGCCGCCTCAAACGCCACGTTCGCAAAGCGCGTCAGCAGTTTTTTGTGGTGTGTGCGCCGGGCTTTGAGGATGTGCTCGAGCAAGAACTCACCACCCTACCCGCTGGTGCCGAGGTCACCATCCTCAGCAAAACGAACGGCGGCATCTTGCTCGAAGGTCATCTTGATGCCATCTACTACTTACACTTACACCTCGCAACCGCCCACCGAATCTTGTGGCGCGTTGGCAAGGGTTTGGCCCAGTCCTACCCTATGCTTTATAACAAAGCGCGCAAACTTCCGTGGGAGCATTATCTGGGATTTTGCCCAACCTATACGGTACATGTAACTGCATCTGAATCTTATTTGAATCATCAGCGGGGGATTGCTGAATGTTTAGCAGATGCGATCAGGTACAGACTCGAGCCGCTCGGCCTGTTAGCCAAGCACGTAGCGACGTCCAATGAAACTCCCGATGAAAGCACAATTGAGATTTACGTGCGCTTGTTTCAAGACAGGTGCACCCTCAGCATCAACACGAGCGGCGCGCACTTGCACAAACGCGGCTATCGTGACCACAGCTATGCAGCACCTTTGCGGGAGACGCTGGCAGCCGCAGTCTTACGAAAGTTAAACCTAGCTAATTACACAACCTTCATTGACTCTATGTGTGGTTCTGGGACGTTGCTTATTGAGGCTGCGCTATCATCACGGGGGATGCCTTTGGGCTTTGTGGTTGATGATGATACGGCGCTCGGGGAACGTGAAGTAGCCTCCCCAAAAGTTCGAGAGTATGACTTTGAAAACTTACCCATCTTTCAAGCTAGCAAGTGGCAGCGTTTGGGTCGGGAAGCCTTATCAGCAGCTTTGCCAAAGAGCCGCCTCAAAATCTTTGGTGGCGATATAAGCGAAGATGCCATCAAGCTAAGCCACCGTCATGCCTTGCGGGCTGGCGTCGCTGATGATATTCGCGTTATGAACTGTGATGCCTCAGCTTGGCTCGAGCCATCCCACAGCATGATTGACAGCCTACCCAAAGGCCCCATCCTCATGCTTTGCAATGCCCCTTACGGTCAACGCTTAGGCGAGGTAGACGAGGTTTGCACAACCTTACAAACCCTGCAGCGTCAAGCTCATCAGCATAATTTGACTTGCCTTGATAAGCCTGTGACGTTTGCTGTCATCACCAGTCCAAAGGTCGCTGACAAACTCACTGGCTTTAAGGTTCGCAAACGTTTTCGCAACGGCGGGTTGAAAGTTGTCTTACTCGAGGTAGACAGCTCAGCTTAACGACTGCGTTCAATTTGCAAATGAACTTTGTGGTTACCTTTTTTGGTGGTTCCCTCGAGCGCCACCAATCTAACCCGACCAAGCCCGTCTGCGTATATCTCATCGCCCACGTTGGCACTGCTAGACTTGCCAGCTGGTTTGCCGTTGACGCTTACGTTGCCCCCAGCGACACCTTTGCTGAAATACGACCTCGAGACGCGAAACGCTTTTGCCCCTAGCACGTCCACCCGTAAAGATGGCACCACCACGTGCAAGTCTTTGCCACTTTTAGTGTCTAACAAGCTGAGGTCAACTTCGCTTACGGTTACAGGTTGCCCAGCGACACGCTCAACCTCGAGCGCCGTTGCTAGCTTATTTTTGCTTAAAATCACACTGAGGCCGTCGTCGTGGCTAATCACATCACCCAGATCGCCCTCATCCAAACCTGCTTGCCGCAAACTGCCGCGCAAGAGGTCATCGTCGTGAACATCTGCCACGTAAATGGCAACTAGTGCGGGGGTGACTTCAGGAATATGCTCGGGAAACGCGCTGACAATACGCCTGCGCGCCCCACTTATGCCGCCACTGCTCGAGACGCGAATATCATTATCCAACCGCAGCGAAGACTCTAAAAGGCTAGCCTCATCTGGGTCTAAAAACGAACTAGACGCAACCCGCCCACCTTGGGCTTGTTTGCTAAGAGACGCCCGTAAGTTGGTTAGCTCTGGTGCAAGTACATTAGTGGACATCAATTACCTCAATATTTTTGTCGGCTAGTCGGTCTGGATAGTTTTCAGCGCCCTCACCGACAACCCGCAGGACCATCTTGCGTTTGCCCTCACGAACGCCCGCCGTGACCACAGCGACAATATTAGATGGTGCAGCAGCACCTGCAACTTGAGATAAGACACCGGGTTCATCTGGCATGTACACACTCACCCGCGTACCACCTTCACGTAAACCCAGCACTGTCACAAACGCCCGCAGCATGTCGGTAATCGTAAAAATGCCGCATAGTTCACCGTTATCTACAGAGTCGTCTACAACGACAGGCAAACCAGACACCTTTTTTTCCTCCATGAGGAGCGCAGCTTCTTCCACAGGTGTGTTTGGCGTAATGGTGTAGAGAGCTTTGTGCATCACGTCATCAACCCGGAGTTTACTCACGAGGTAATTAAGTTCATAAATCGAGAGTGAGGTGGCGTTGGGCGGGCTGGCTTCGCGCAAATCTTTGTCGGTCACAATGCCCACCAGACGGCCTTCATCAACTACTGGCAAGCGCCTATAAGCTTCTTTGCGCAAAATTTGCATGGCTTCAATAATGCGGGTTCGGCTCGAGACCGCCCGGGGGTTTTCAGTCATCCAGTCTTTAACAAGCATGGTCACTTCCTAAGCGCCTTCAGCGGTAGGTATCATCTGAAGAGCCTTCGTGCTGCAGGTATCATCTGTCAAAGATGACACCTATAACGTGATGGCATTAATGCGATGGCGTTGGCGTAATGGCGTTGGCGTAATGGCATTGGCGTGATGGCATTTTCTTCAACTGTTAGACGCAACGCGCACCTATCAGATGTTGAGATACTAATGCATCAGTATGTCACATCATACTTGCCTGCTAACTGAAAAAGCGCAACACATTTTAGTGCGCTGCGCTCATACTCTAATTTTTAGAAGATGGTGATGCTAAGCAGTTGTGCCGTTAAGAAGCTACCGCGTGATGGTCAACAACTTCGCCTCTG
>CAZMCW010000288.1:4483-6505 GCA_964564405.1 uncultured bacterium | reverse complement strand
TCGCTGGTCTTTTCAATGCTGGTCTTGAGCTATGACTTTTGCAAGAGGTCTACTGTCTAAACTAAGCTCATGGAACAAGAACGTACCCCTCTTATCCTGACCATGCTCACAGCTTTCCTAAGCATGCTGTTCAACATGTGCGCCCCTTTGGATGACCTGGGCGAGATGTTGCCACCGATGCTAGATGGTGAACCTGTACTTGAATACGTGCTCGAGCCCACCACCCCCACCCCAAGCGAACAAGAGATGTCTCGCGCTACGGTTGTGCTCGAGCGACGGCTGCAAGGTTTTGGTATCGGTAGCCCTAACATCCAACTGGATGACACCCAACTACGCGTGCAGGTGCCGAATCTGACAGACACTGACCTAGCCGAGCTAACCGAACTACTCACCCAGCAAGGCGCGTTGTCGTTTCAACTGGTGCGTGAATCTGCCAGTGTGGATGGGACGCCTAGCGTGGAGATGCTCGAGCCTAGCCCGTTCCAAACCGACATCATCCAGCGTGCCGTCATCAGTGAAAGTGATTTTGGTCTAGTCATCGAGTTCGACATTGTTCCAGAGCTACAACAAGCCTTTGGCGACTTTACAGAAGCCAATATCGGGCGTCAGCTTGCCATCGTCTTTGATGACGAGGTACTTATGGCACCCACCTTGCAAGCGCGTATTGAGACGTCGGGGCTTATCTCGGGTAATTTTTCGGTAGGGGAAGCAAGGGTTATTGTGGCTGCGCTTAACTCGGGGAGCTTGCCATTTGCGCTTACGCTTGTGGATGTGGAAGTTCGAGAGCTACTTTATTAACTCTTGAATGTCATAGTCTGAATCATCTAAGGGTACGCTCTCACGAGCGATTTTGATGCCGCAAAGCGACATTAAAACATCACTTTAGTATTAAACGTTGCGTCCCCATCATTTTGATTAAGTGTCTCCATAGTAACTTTGCGAAATGGAACGTAAATGAATCACCTTCCTTAGCCGCTACCGCTATCCGTGTCTTGCAGATACAGATAGGAGATACTTATAACGTTTCCACGAGTAACTACTACAGGCAGTTACTCGTGCGACCCAGGGGAGTAGAAATCGACCCACTTATAACGTTAGCCGTAAGTATGGAGCTAGCTCCATGCTTACCGAGCTAGGCGAGTACCAATAGACCCACTCCGTTTACAGCCCAATGTTTATGCACATCGCTATAGTATGGGGGAACTAATCCTGGAACTGCTATTAGTATCCGCGGCTTGGATCGTAAACGTTACGCAGTTCCTGCCCAGCTATAAAACGTTGTAGATTATCAATAAACAAATCTGTAAGTCGGCGGTTTTCATTTTTGGAGGTGCTAGCTGAATGGGGAAAGATAAACACATTCTCCATATCCCAAAGTGCGTGCTCTGCAGGTAGAGGTTCGGTTCGAGCAACATCTAGCACAGCACCTGCCAGCTTGCCAGATCTTAGTGCTGCCATCATGGCGTCTTCATCAACGAGGGCACCACGTCCAATATTAATAAATAGCGCGTGCTGTTTCATGGCTTGAAACGCAGCTTCATCTAACAGGTTTTCCGTCTCTGCTGTGTGTGGGGCTATGGCGACGACGACATCAGCTTGCTCGAGCAAAGTTGCTAGCCCGTTAATAGGATAAAGCGCGTCTACCCCCACAGCTTGGGGATCAACCCCTTGGATGGAACGCTTGGTGGCAATAACGCGCATGCCAAAAGGTCGCACCAAGCGGGCAACTTCGCGCCCTACACTACCCAGCCCGATAATGGCTAGGGTTTTGCCCTCGAGGTCATCGTTGTGAAACCGCTGCCAGTGATGGTTTACTTGTTGTGCTCTCGCACGTGGATAGTTTTTGATAAATGTAAGCATGCCCCAAATCACAAACTCTGCCAGAGGTTGTCCGTGCACACCTGCCGCCGTAGTTAACACCGCTGGCAAACTTACTAAGTTATGCTTACTCACAAATTTGCCGATGCCGGCACTGGTCGCTTGAATCCAGCGGACCTGTTTGGCATGGTGCTTCATACCTTC
>CAZMCW010000288.1:0-4405 GCA_964564405.1 uncultured bacterium | reverse complement strand
GTGATCAGCTTCGTAGCTTGGTTGTGGGATGAGATCAGGTTCAAAGTGAACATTCACCTCGGGGACTGCTTGGCGAATACGCTCAATAAGCTCAGGTGCTAGATAACTACACACCACGACATCTGTTTTCATAAATTCTCCTTATACAGTGTTTTTTCAAGCACACGTGGAATATGCAAGGTGATCAGGTAATACCCTCTCCAGTCGATTCTTTAGGAAATTGACCCGCGTAGAATGTGTAGAAACAGCCACCGATGTAGGGGGAAACGGTGTAAACAAGAAGAGACGGCGACCATCAGATGTTAATGGTCGCCGTTCTTAACTGTTGTGGTGCACCTGTGAGGATTCGAACCCCAGACCTGCTGATCCGTAGTCAGCCGCTCTATCCAACTGAGCTACAGGTGCATGCTTTAAATATGCTAGCACATCTTGTGAATAAGCTTTTTTCTGTGCTTACGTTTTGTCTTTTGGCGATGCTAACTTCACCAAAAATGGCGGAGAGGGAGGGATTCGAACCCTCGATAGAGCTTTTGGCCCTATACTCCCTTAGCAGGGGAGCGCCTTCAGCCGCTCGGCCACCTCTCCCAAATAGTCTTGTGACTGCTACTAGCTCAACTCACATCACCTAAATGATATCACTTAAAACTTGGCGTTTTAAGTTGGCGCTTGAAACTTGGCGGAGAGGGAGGGATTCGAACCCCCGGAGCCCCGGAAGGACTCAACGGTTTTCAAGACCGCCGCATTCAACCACTCTGCCACCTCTCCAGTTAGGTGCGCGAGTGAACCAGCACCCGCGAGTATACAGAACTTAAGCGCAGGTGTCAATCGTCACTTTGCTTCTTATCATAAATCTTACTATTCTTAGCAATTTGTTTGCTGTTATAACTTGGATGACTGACCACCCTCTTGACATCTCGTTTTTACTTTTTGGCGACTATCCAGCAGACGTCGTAAAGTTAGTCACGTAGCTCAATACAACCTTTCGTCTATGATAAACCTATGGATAATAACGACAGCGATTTTGGCTTTGAAGATGAAGACTTTAGCCTCGAGGGTGCCCAAGAAGCGCCCACTGTCGAATACAGACGACCTTGGTTTTCAGAATACTGGCCGGACCTACTTATGGCGGTTGCTTGGATTGCCATCGTAGCAGGCGTCGCGCTAACACTACTCAACGGTGGTGTACTGACACCTGTGTTTTTGCAGTAGGTTTTTGTTTTGACTATAAACTAGACTAACCAACACAACTCATATAATTTTAGAAGGCAGCTGCATAGCTGCCTTTTTTGTTATCAAACTTACCCATAAAAATGTATTTTAATACCAAATCCGACAAAACACATCATAAACTCCTGCGGAGTTCATTACGTTCTAGTCGGATTTGGTATCTGTTTCTGCTCACTTCGCTCGGGTTACTTTGTTACCAAAATAACCGGAAAGGGTATAAGAAGATTGAAGTTGTAATTTTGACACTCGAGCACTACCACAACTATCTTCGGCATTAAAACATGTGTTCAGGATTATATCGCTGCAAATGCAGTAAAGGATTGAAGGGTTTGACAACCTAATGCACATCACATATACTTACCTTAGTAAATAAGGTATACAATCACCTAACAGTGATGATTTTGGTTAATTGTAACCTTCGCAAAAGCTGATGGTAGTCCTAAAGTTATCAGTCAAAAGCACTTTGGCTTAGTACTAAGTGGTTAGGTAGCGAGGTAGTCAATAAATCAACTTTGAAGCTATGCTAGCACACTCAACAAGCTTAAAAGCAAACCTAGCGTTAAGCCTCTTAGTTAAACCTTTTGGTACGTGAGAACGGATGTGTTGGTACGTGAGAACGGATGTGAGGTCATGAAAAAGAAAAAGTTATCTCCTGGGCAAAAACGAGTCTATGACAAATTAGTAGCTTATCTAAAGCGCTATGGCGTTTATCCTGACCTATCCGAATTTGCTGATGACCTCGAGATAGGTTACATGTCGCTAAGACAGCACTTGCGTGCTATGCACGACAAAGGTCACCTTACCTTTGAAAGTCGTGGACGTGGCAAGTCACCCTTTTTACGCTTGCCACCTGCGGTAACTGGCGTGCGTGTTTTAGGTAATATTACTGCTGGTTTAACAAGCGCATCTGACCAGCATGTTGAAGGCTACTTGCACGTGCCCATGCAAACTAACAATTTTGCGCTGCGTGTTTACGGACACTCTATGGCCGACATCATTCAAGATGGCGATGTTGTTTTGCTCAAGCCAGGGCGTCCTGAACGCTCAGGACAAATCTGTGCAGTGCGCGTTGGTGAAGGAGATACTACCCTCAAATATCTGGATTGGGTTAGTAAAGACGTATGGCGTTTGCGGCCTCACAACGACGAGTTTGAAACAGTTGAAGAGCCACTATCTAATCTAAATGTTGACGGTGTGTACCAAGGATTATTACGTGGTGACATTTTGTGGACGCTTTACGAAGAAGCCTAAATGGTAAGAATTTAAAAACATTGCGATCACTTTTCTGGGGAACCAAAAAAGAGTTGAAAGCATGGTGAAATTCAAAAAATTGCCGTTTGAAGAGCAGCTTCTCGAGATTTATGGAGCGTTAGTCTATTACAAGATGCGACATGGCGTTTACCCAAACCTTTTCCAATTTGCTGACGATGCCTTTGGTATAACTCATCACAACCTTTTTGATTACATTGATGAACTATATGACAGAGACGATTACATAGAAGAATGGAAACGGGGTAATGCAGAGCAACCACCCACTTTGCGTTTACCTCTAAAAGCTTACGGTATACCAGTACTTGGTTTCGTCCCTGCAGGACCCCTAAATGATGTAGAAGAAAACACTATAGTTCATTTAGATTTTCCCAGGCGTGACAAGTTTTTTGCACTTCAGGTAGAAGGTAACTCTATGGAAGATATTATCCAAGATGGCGATGTTGTTTTGATAAGTCGAGATAAAGAACTTAAATACTCTAGTCAAATTTGTGTGATTAATATAGATGGTAAAGGCGCAACTTTGAAGTACGTTGAAAAACTGGAACCTGACGTATTCCAAGTACGCGCTCATAACTCAAATAGCGACTTCAAAACACAGATATTTGAACATGGAAATATTGCTCGCATTGAGATCAAAGGAATTTACCAGGGTTTGTGGCGTGGAAACGAAGTACAAGACCCCTTGAAAAGACAGAAATGGAGTGATTACAGATAAGTTTATGACGCGTAATATCGGAGTAGAGTCTAGTGTAACAATTTTACATACTTGAACCATTAATTACTCACAGATTTATCGTTAATATTTGTTAGACACACTACTTTTATAAGAGCTTTTGCTATAGAAAAGCTCGCGCCCAATCCGCCAAGATCAACGCGAGCTGACCCCCTGAGTTCCAGCCATGAGTATTAGAAGGCTGGGAAGGAGTTATTTATGTCTTATCGTGCAGGTAAACTTCCTCTTTTGTCAAGTCATCTTAAGTGTGTTCGATGTGGTAAAAGTGATTTCGCTGTCAATCGGATTATCGGTCAGTAGGTTCAATTTATGACTAAAATGACGCAACACATCATTCATCAACCAGAAACCTTGACTGATACTGCAACATCTGACACTGCAATATCTGGCACTGCAACATCTAACCAGCAACAACCTATAAAAGAATTAGTGTCAAACCAACAAGCGCGTGCTATGCCTGACACTCTAGAAGATAAAGTCTTGCAGCAAGCTATGCAGCGCCTCGAGCATCACGTAGTCAACCTAGTCTCTTGTGCCATTCACGAAGACAAACCTTTGTACTTGGGCAATGCACGCTGTGATCAAGCTGAAGAGCTAGATGTTTTAGATGAGCTTTTACGTGATTACGGATTTATGCTCGTTTGGCGCAAAATCAAGGGCAGCCGTAACCAGGAAGTGCCTGTGTTTCTCGAGCCTGTATCATTACCTAAAACAGTGCGTTACGAAGGCGCACGTGTTTACGAAGTAAGACATGGCGTTATGACAGCAGTTCCTCAAGCCCACATTGCAGAATCGTCAGCACCTCCAACAACAGCATCCACACCTGAGACGTTTGACTAATGGCACATGCCCAGCCTAGATCTCAACGTCAGTCAAAAGATTACGCTCATCCACACCTTAAACAAGCTGAAAGTTGTTACCGCTGTCCTAAGTGTAAACAACGTGTCACAGTCCTTATTAGCGCGTTGGTTGTGTGCTGCCGCTGTGGCCGCCACATGAAACCATGTAATGGATCTGATAGTTAGGGCAGCGCTAGTGACCGAGCAAAATAAAGACCCTACTGGGGCGCAGCGCGTTAACGCGTCGAGAAATTAAGTACCTCCTATCTGGAAACCGCAGTTTTCAGATAGCGGTTAGCGGTTAAGGATGGGCGCTGCTGAGTTTAGTAAGTGT
>CAZMCW010000287.1:1707-6507 GCA_964564405.1 uncultured bacterium | reverse complement strand
ATCTTTTATGAAGGGCCGCCCACAGCTAACGGTAAACCAGGGGTTCACCATGTGATCTCGAGGGCGTTTAAAGATTTGTTTCCGCGCTTTAAGACTATGCAAGGTTACCGCGTAGGGCGCAAAGGTGGTTGGGATACCCACGGCTTACCCGTCGAAATTGCCATTGAAAAGCGTTTAGGCTTTACTCGCAAAAGCCAAATTGACGACTATGGCATCGAAAAGTTTAATGCGCTCGCCAAAGAGTGGGTCTTTGAAAACATTCAAGACTGGAACGACATGACCGAGCGTATTGGTTTTTGGGTCGACCTCGAGGACGCCTATGTGACCTATCACAACAGCTACATTGAAAGTTGTTGGTGGGTCTTTAAAGCCCTCTGGGAGCGAGGCCTGCTTGGTGAGGACTACAAGACCACTTGGCACTGCCCGCGCAATAACACCAGCCTTGCCAGCCATGAAGTTTCACTGGGCTATAAAGAAAACGTACCTGACCCGTCGGTCTACCCCAAATTTCCAGCAGAAATGGATACTCTAGTTGA
Source organism: uncultured bacterium (assembly GCA_964564405.1). Lineage (GTDB taxonomy): Bacteria > Deinococcota > Deinococci > Deinococcales > Trueperaceae > JBCCBI01. The sequence goes on along the minus strand of CAZMCW010000287.1, from coordinate 5,971 downwards.
GGCTGGTATCGTCACGGAAACCTCACCGCAAGTGTATTTGATGGCTTGGACAACGACGCCGTGGACACTCGCTGCCAACGTTGCTCTAGCCGTGAGTGATGAGGCTGAATACGGGTTGTTTGAAGCACCCCGCACCGCCAGAGATGAAGATGCTACCGACCTCTACATCATGGTGACGGCGTTAGCAGATGATGCGTTTGGTGAGGGTAAACATAAACTGCTCAAAACCTTTTCAGGACAAGCGTTGGTGGATGTGCGTTATCAACCCATCCTGCGTGCTCGAGTCCCCGAGGGTGAAGACCTCAGCAAAGGCTACCGTGTGATTGCAGACAGCAGTGTGACCACCGGTGAAGGTACTGGCGTCTTGCACGTGGCACCTGCCTACGGCGACCTCGAGATTGGCCGTCAGTTTGACCTGCCCACCATTTTTTCAGTTGATTTGCTAGGTGAGGTTTACCCAGAAGTTCGTCCACTAGATGTACCTGAGGACGGCGATGGACCCTACGCCAAGCAATTTTTTAAAGATGCAGACAAGCCTATCGCTAAAGACTTGCTGGCGCGCGGCCTCATGTACCGTCAAGCGACTATCAAACACACCTACCCGTTTAACTGGCGCGACGGTACACCATTGATTAACTACGCCAAAAAATCGTGGTATATCCGCACCAGTAAGCTCAAAGACAAATTGGTGAGTAATAACCAAAACATCAAGTGGGTGCCGGAGCACATTCGTGATGGGCGTTTTGGGAATTGGTTAGAAAATAACATCGACTGGGCTGTCTCACGCGAGCGCTACTGGGGTTGCCCATTGCCTATTTGGGAAGCTGAGGATGGTAGCACTCATTGCGTGGGCAGTTTGGCTGAGTTGGCTGAGTTAAGTGGCCGTGAGCTGGAAGGGCTCGAGCTCCACCGCCCCTACGTAGACGACATCACCTTTGAAAAAGACGGCAAAACCTTCACCCGCGTACCCTACACGGTGGACGTCTGGTTTGAGTCGGGTGCCATGCCTTATGCCCAGTGGCACTATCTTGGTGAGAACAGTACGCCGGAGGCTGCTGCTGCACTCGAGCAAAACTTCCCTGCTGACTACATCTGTGAGGCCATCGACCAAACGCGTGGCTGGTTTTACAGTTTGCACGCACTTGGCACACTCCTCACCCACAGCGGTAGTGAGGGTGTTCCTGCTGGGCCGCTTGCCCACCTTGCGCCTGATCAAAGCTCATTCAAAAACGTGATTTGCTTGGGGCACATCTTGGATGAAAAAGGCGAGAAAATGTCTAAGTCCAAGGGTAATATTGTGGAGCCGAACACCGTGCTAAATAACCAAGGGGCGGACGCGCTGCGTTGGTATATGTATAGTTCTGCACCACCAGGGAACTCGAGGCGCTTTTCTGAAAACCTGGTAAACGAAACCTTACGCGACTTTTTTATGACCCTGTGGAACACCTACAGCTTTTTTGTCCTCTATGCCAACTTAGATAAACCTGACTTAACGCAAGATGTCCCAGCACATGACCGCCCGGAGATTGACCGCTGGCTCATCGCCAAAACTCACAAACTCACTAGCGATGTCACCGCGTTTTTAGAAGATTATGATCCTACCAGCGCCAGCCGCAGCATTCGCGATTTTGTGGTGGACGAACTCTCCAATTGGTACGTACGTAGGAATCGCCGCCGCTTTTGGAAAGGCGATAGTGACAGCGATAAGCTCGCTGCTTACAAAACCCTCTACGAAACCCTCGTAACCGTTGCCAAGTTAATGGCCCCGCTGGCACCGTTTATGAGTGAGCACCTTTATCAAAACTTGGTGATGCCAGTTGACGCGAGTGCCCCAGAATCTGTTCATTTGGCAGCTTGGCCAAAAGCTGATGCTAGCCTCATCGACGAAACGCTGCTGCGAGATATGAACGCGCTCATTCGCGTGGTGGAGCTAGGACGAAGTGCTAGGGCAGCCTCCAAAGTCAAAGTGCGTCAACCACTGCCGGAAGTGCTCGTGCGGGTGCGCAACCAAGATGAACTTAACGGACTCAAACGTTTGGAAACACAAATTTTGGAAGAACTCAACGTGAAAGCGGTTACCTATTTAGATGTGACTGCTGGCTTTGTCGATTACACCGTGCGCCCCAACTTGCCACTTATCGGTAAACGCCTTGGCAAACGGGTTCCAGCATTCCGCAAATATTTGTCCACTATTGACGGCAAAGACCTCGCCAAAAACGTGCGTGAAGGTGTGATGACAACAGTCGAGCTAGACGGCGAAATGTATGAGTTTGAGCCGGAAGCTTTCCTGCTAGATGCCCAAAGTCCAGAAGGCTATGCTGCTGTAGAAGAACGTGGCTATTTGGCGGCGCTCAATACCCAACTGACGCCGGAATTATTACAAGAAGGCCTTGTGCGGGATGTTATTCGCTTGGTGCAAGATGCGCGCAAAAACGCTGGACTTGACGTATCTGACCGGGTTCAGCTTAGTTTGCAAAGCGAGGGTGAGCTAGCCTCTGCTTTAGAAACTCACAAAGATATTGTGATGCGTGAAGTCTTGGCGGTTGAGGTGAGGTTTGACATGCTAGCGAGCGCTGCTCACACTGAAAATGTAGAGATTGACGGCACAGCTTTGACCATCAGCCTCGCCAAAGCAGATGTGGTAAGTAGTTAGCTTACATATTGATAAAGGTGAATGTTGAGGCTCGAGCCAACCATCATCGCCCAACTCGCCCTTAAAACTTGATAAACACACGAACCTCTCTCATCAATCTGGTGGGGGAGGTTTTAATTAGGCGTAATGAAACCCGTTGCCATACGCGACAACCTCAACCCCGCCACTAACGACACTCGGGTGACTCAAGGTGACGCCCACGACGCCGTCGTAACCAGCCTCAGTGGCACGTTGCTTGAGGAGGTCGAAGGCTCGAGCCACAGCTTTATCCGTCAACTTTTCGTAGTGGGTCATGTTACCGCCAGTTAAATTACGAATGTTTTCGCGGATGTCTTTGGCGGCATTGGCAGCAGTCACTGCGCTCACGTGCAGGATGTCACCAAGTTGAATGGGTTCTGCTGGCAAAATGCCGTGCGTGTAGAGAATCATAGCGCCACTTTAACAAAAAGCTGGCAGATAGCAGCTTAGAAATATGCTGCATACATTTGTGTGATTGGAACGCCACGCATACATAAGCTGTGTCATACTTTTGAGCGTGACCGCTCCCGACACACCTTCGGACACAGCCAGTTCTACCAGTTCTGCTTCAACGTATGCAGCAAGGGCCAAGCTCAACCTTGGGCTCGTCGTTTTGGGTAAGCGCGCAGACGGCTTTCACAAGATTGACAGCTTGATGGTGCGGCTCAATCTAGCAGATACGCTCACCCTCACGCCAACAGACGCAGGCATTCAGCTTACTGTTAACGGTGATACTGCCGCAGGCGTCCCAAGTGATGCTAGCAACCTAGCCTACAAAGCCGCACAACTCTATTTAGACGCTGCTGACGTTGCTGCTGGCGTAGCCATTGATATTCACAAAAAAATCCCGGTTGCTGCTGGTTTAGGCGGTGGCTCCACAGATGCGGCTGCTGTTTTGCACGGTTTAGCTGAGCTATACCCAACAGGACTGGACTTATTCCCACTTGCCATGCAACTTGGCTCCGACGTGGGCTTTTTTGTGTTGGATGTACCTGCGGCGCGGGCACGGGGCAGGGGGGAGATGTTGGCGCGCGTCTACCTCCCTAACCTGAACTTTGTGCTGGTCAACCCTGGTGTGGCAGTCAGTGCCAAAGAAGCTTACCAAACGGTGCAAGCGTATTCGGATGAGCTAGATGTGCGGGGGATTACGGCTGGACTCACCAGCGGGCAAGTGCCAGAATTTCCAAATGATTTAGAACCCGGTATTGTACGTGCTTACCCCCAAATCGCTGAGGTGCTGGCAGCACTGGTAGATACTGACTTGCAAGGTGTGCGGATGACGGGGTCGGGGTCAACGTGTTTTGGGATTGCCAAAGATGCGGAGGAGATTGCACAAAAGTTACAAGCTGATTATCCGAGTTGGTGGGTGCAAGCTGCCGAAAGTACTTAAAGTCGTAGTTGTTTTCTAGGGGTTACTTTTGAAAAGAGAGTTGTGTAGACTGCACAGCTCGAGCATATCGTCAATTTCTTCTTTTTGTCTTTCTAGCTCTTGTTTCTTCTCAGCAAGTGCATTGGCATCACGAGGTAAATCAAGGAACTTACGATACCTATTAAGAGTCTTGAATTCTTTGCAGGTGAGAGCCATGAAATAGA
>CAZMCW010000287.1:0-1697 GCA_964564405.1 uncultured bacterium | reverse complement strand
ATAAGCTGACTCACGTACATCCGCAACTCCGAGATAGAATCATTTGTGGATGTATTGCTTGTACCCTGATGTACGTAACTATTGCGTTCTATCCTCAACCTTTCTAGAGATGCTCTATTCAGCTCTTGATTGTGATAGAACCGAAGGGTACGAGCTACCACCGCATCGTAATTTTCTTGTTCTTGTTTTGCAGTCGCACCTTCTAGAATCGACCACAGTTGCATCAGCACAGTGTGTGGGTCAGTTTCATCAAGTGCTCTTGCATAATGGACTACAACTTTTTGTATTTTGTCAGAGTAATAACAAGCATCAATGGATTTTCGAATATCTCTCTCAAAAGTCTTGATGCGTTTATAATTGCCTTCAATATTTTCTGCGGGACTTGCTTTCATAAATGAAGGCTCCCACCAAAACTGTCCATGATCAGTAGCTAGCTCACCATTTTTCTTGTGCAGCGTGTGAACGGGTCCTAGAACAATCTTATTGATTGATTTTCTACGTCCGCTAGAACTAAAGATAGTGATACCTCTATCAAAGTAAAGGTTCCAAAGCCCTCTAATGAAATCCAGAGCGTATAGAGCTTCTTGTGCAGCAGAGGTTGTGCATCTGGCCTCCACCTTGATTTTGACCCAAGTGTAATCAGATGGTGGTGTACTTGGATGTAGTAATTCTTTAGCATTGCAGGCTTCCTGCGAAAAACCTCGAGGTTGAGACTTGAAGAACGTGATTTTAGTTTTTCCTAAGCTTATTGGAGTTAGCCCATCAAAATATTTTATCGACACACTTGTTAAAAGGTAATATGTGCTCTTTGCTTGATTTAGATATGCTTGTTCAAATTGTTTGATTTCTTCAGATACAGCGCCACTATTCAATCTGTGTTTAGCTGCAGCACTCATAATGGCTTGATTAACAAAGCCACTTTGTACTTCGTCTGGAGTTTCGTCACTGAACCTGACAAGAGATGGCAGGCTATTAAAGGTGCGCCATATAACTAAGCCGTCATATCCAGTAGATTCAAAACCTTGAAAAACATTTTTCTCGTCGTATTTAGCAAATTTTTTCAACGCTTCTATAAGTGTATTTGCTTGTGACTTAGTACCTTCTTTAAACTTATTTGCCATTCCTTCAATGTCCTCTTGTTGTATCTGGAATCACCGCTTAACTAGTCTTCTAAAGCTAACTTTCAATCTGCAATCCCTCAATCCGGCGAAAGTGTTTGTAGTTTCCTGTCACTAACGTGAGTTGGTATGTTATTGCCGTTGCCGCAATAATCAAATCAGCATCAGCAAGCCGTTGTTCTTGTAGTTCAAGGAGGGCTTTAAGCTGTCCAAACATTGCCATTTCAAGGTTACTAGCGGCAAGGCACGTCATCTTATTGCGTAGTGCATCAACTTCGGCACGGCGCTTGGTAGGTTGTTGCGATTTGGCTGCACCATAGTAAAGCTCACCAATGCACATGCTGCTGGTGTATAAATTTGTTGCTGGGATACTGAGCAGTTTTTCAACGATATGCTGGCGTTTTCGTAGGTAAAAAACAAGAATGTCAGTATCAATCAGGTAAGCCATAAACGTGTTAGAGCTTTACCTCGCGCCCGAGTGTTCGCTCTGGTAATAACTCATCATCAGAAAGTGGCTCGTCTGTCCATGCACCTGCTAGAGGTGCGAGCGGGTGTTTTTCACCCGTAGCAGGTGATACA
>CAZMCW010000286.1:3594-6567 GCA_964564405.1 uncultured bacterium | reverse complement strand
AATGTCATATTAAATGTCATAGCCTGAATCATCTAAGGGTACGCTCGAGCTGCGCTGTACTTCGTAAACACGAGCGATTTTGATGTCGCTTTGCGGCATCAAAACATCACTTTAGTGTTAGACGTCAAATGCACATTATATTCACTTGATGACATTACACGAGATTTATACGGAGTTTGTGCTACCTGAGTTAAGGGTGCTGGTGCTCGTACTAGGTGCATCCACATCTACATCTAAGATTTCACGTAAAACGCTAGTAGCAAACGATCCTTTGGGCAGGGTAAACGCAAGGACATAGCCGTCTTCACAAGCTGTTACCGAGGTGTCACTTAAGATTACCCGGCTAAGGCGACGATCTCCGCGTAAACTGGTGCCATCTGTCCAGCGCAAGCCGTAGCGGTCAAGTACGGTTTGCTCGAGCACGCCTGCTTCTCCCCCACTTGGTCGCACTTTTTTACCAAATAAGGGCAGCGCACTACTTATCTCGAGGCGCTGGGCTCTGGGGCTTTCTAAGTCACCGTCCTCAACTAAAAATGTACCACCCGTATCATGTTTTTTAGCCCAATCTCCAGTGACAACTGCGTCATACAAGTTTTGGCGAATGCGCTCAGCAAGAAGCTGATTAAACACAAACGATTGTAACGAAGCTACAAAAAAGCGGGCAAGTCGCTTACCCCCGGGTACTTCTTGGCGGCGCGCCACTTTAAAGCCATCAATAGCATTGTTGCCAAAGCGCCCAAAACGTTGCGGTCCAAAATAATTAGGCAGTCCGTAGATTGCCAAATGAGCTAGCACCTTGCTGGCACTATCAGCAGCATTGTCGCCTACTCCGCGTACCCTCACTTGAAAGTGGTTACCTTGTAAGTGACCTATACCAAGCTTGTTTTTATGGCGGGAAGTTTCTAAAATACGCACGCCTTCAAGGGTTTCAAGGGCACTAAGTGCATCTGCTTGAGCATTGGGAATGCTGAGCCACTGGCGCGTTACAGCGTATTTGTCTTTGAGACCGGCCATACCAATGCGCTTTTCAGGCACACCAGCTTGCTTAAGTGCTTTCATCAGGTCATTACTGGTGAGGCCGCGTTTTTCAACTTTGGCATACAAAAACGATCCTGAGCCTTGCGGGTCGTAGAGCGGTAATTCGTCAACCTGGAAATCTTCAAGTTCTTCGCGAATCCGGCCGCCAGTACCAAGCAGGTGAGCGTTACCAACCTGTTCACTAACTCGAGGCAAGTCTTGCCAATTAAACCGCAGTGCAGCCGTAGTATCGGTATCAATAGCAGTAATACCGTTAGCTACCGGGTCATCTGTACGGCTATCGTTGGGCATATCAGGAGTTGCCGAGGTAGTGCTCGAGTTAATCACAAATTATCCTTAAAATGAAGAAGTATTACGTTATCAAATCTTTAAACCTTCAGCGCGCCAAATGTTGTAACATCACCTTTATACAAGACAGCATCAACAACTTTGCTACCAGCAAAAATTTACATTAACGCTTACGCCAATTGTTAACAACGCAATATCTCAACAAAAGCGTTAAGCAACACTAGTTTATGCGAACCTTGTAACACTAACACCACAGTCTTGGTACATCACTGATGCTTAGTAAATCACCAATACTTAGACACCTTGATCTTCGGCTTTATCCTCAGCAGAATGTGGTTCTAAGTTATTATCAAGCGGTGTGTCATTATATGCATCGGTAGCAGGTTCATGAGATTCTACCCGTTCACGCATCAGCTTTTGAGCGTATTTGAAACGGTCAATGAGCGAGGGGGCCTCGAGCAAACTCTGGCGCTGCTCAGCTGAAACGCGAATATTCGCGCAAATGAACGACGCTTGATAGACCAATTCTTCTGGCAGGGAATCTTCAATCTGTTGCTGCGCTTCATCTGCAAAAAAGGTTTTGGCATAGGTACTGAAGGTTTCAAGTGCGTCCCAAGCCGTAACGCGCTCGAGGTTAGGATCACCGCGTTCGAGTGTGTAGGTGCGTTTATCAATGCTGTAGTAAGGCTGACTTTCACTGTCAATTGTGCCAATTCGGCAACGCTCTTGACCGTGTACCAAAATGTAATAGGTGCCATCTGGATTTTCAGAGACAGATAAAATATCTGTAAAACTGCCGACGGCATGGGTACCAGCCTCCGCAATATTGCCACCATCACTGATGTCGGCTTGTGGTTTGGCGAGTACAATAGCCACGCGACGCTGGTCATTATCAACGCAATCTTTAATCATCTGTTTATAACGTTCTTCAAAAATAAATAAGGGCAACGTCATACCAGGAAAGACAACGGTTTCGGGTAGAGGAAAAAGCGGATACTTCACTATTCGTACCGTACCAAGTTTTGCGCCTCAAGAGTGAAGGGTACCCTTCCTTTTGTATAGGCAACTGAGCTATTTTAAGGCATAATAAGCAAACTATGAAGTGTATTAGCATTTTAGGGTCAACTGGTTCCATTGGCACGCAAACCTTAGATGTTGCCCGCTGGCGCGGGTATGAGGTTGTTGGCTTAGCTGCAGGACGCAATTGGGAGCTACTGCTCGAGCAAGTTAACGAGTTCCACCCCAAGCTCGTCAGCTGTCATACTGAGGTTGCTAGCAAACTCGCTAACAACCTACCAGCAAGCACAACACTCGTCACTGGGCTAGCTGGTACTGAGGCCGTTGCTCAAGTGGGTGCCGATGTCGTGATGGCAGCCATTTCGGGTATTGCCGGGCTGAAGCCAACGGTGGCTGCGCTCGAGACGGGTACGCGGGTAGCCCTTGCCAACAAAGAAGCGATGGTGGTGGCTGGGCCGCTCGTTTGGGAGGTTGCCAACAAACACGGTGCCAGCATCACCCCGGTTGATTCGGAGCACTCAGCGCTATTTCAAGCACTCGTTGGTGAAACACCTGAAACGATTGACAAGCTTGTCCTCACGGCCTCAGGCGGCCCGTTTCGGGAAGGTCCAACCGACCTCAGTACAGTCA
>CAZMCW010000286.1:3260-3494 GCA_964564405.1 uncultured bacterium | reverse complement strand
TGTTTAATAAGGGGCTCGAGGTACTCGAGGCTCACTTTTTGTTCCACATTCCCCTAGCTGACATTGAGGTTGTCATTCACCCACAATCACTCATTCACGGGCTAGTGCGGTTTAAAGATGGCAACATCAAAGCACAAATTGGTCCGCATGACATGCGCTTGCCACTTCAATACGGCATTGAATATCCAGAACGTCCGCAGATTCCTCTAGCGCCTCTCCCCCTACATGGAACGT
>CAZMCW010000286.1:0-3250 GCA_964564405.1 uncultured bacterium | reverse complement strand
ACCAGATATCAACCGTTTTCCAAGTTTGGAACTCGCTTACGAAGCTGGGCGGCGCGGTGGCGTGACCCCAGTCGCCATCAACGCCGCTGATGAGGTTGCTGTACAAGCGTTTTTAGCAGGCAAAATTGGCTTTATGGACATTCCTAAAGTTTTAGAACACGTCGTTCTAAACGCACCAGACAAACCGCTTACCTGGGCAAGTATCACTGAGGTAGATAGTTGGGCACGCCAGGAAGCAGAAGGGTTTTTAAGTGTTGCTTAAAGTTGCCAGCCTTGCTATAGAAAAAGCATTAGGTAAATAACAAACGCCCTTTAGGTTCTGGGATAGTGCGGCCTAGAGATTTAGCTGTCTCGAGCCATTCTTGGGTGATGATTTCAACATTGGCAACAGATTCAGCATAGGGTGCACCGTCCGCCATGCACCCGGAAAGTTCTGGGACTTCCACAGTAAACGCATCACCTTCACTTGGCCCAATACATCATTACGCTATACTTTGGCATAAAAATTAGTAGTGATATCTTAATTTAATAAGAACAAGTTCGTCTTTTGTTACGCCATAGATCATGCGGTTCTCCTTGTCAATGCGGCGTGACCAGAACCCTTGGTAGTTTCTTTTAAGTGCTTCTGGTTTACCTATACCTGAAAAAGGAGAACGTTTTGTATCTTTAATAAGACTATGGATGCGCTTGCATATCTTTTTGTCAGTCTCAAACCAGTATATGTAGTCCTGCCAAGCTTGCTCATAAAAACTAAGAAGCATGTTCAGGTGTAATGAATTTATAGTCTTTCAAATCTTCAATAGCTCGAGCTAAGTCTGCAGCATCCACAGGGCTATGTTCAATATGTTCAGTGTCATCTTTGCCGTAAGTGATGACGCTCATGGTGTCGTCTGTAATATCTTGTGAGATTGCGTCCATCAGTACTTCTAAAGCTGTGTCATCAAGGCCTTGCAGGTAGTTCATCAGCCGCCCAAGCATCTCAAAGCGTGTCATAAGGTGAGTTTAGCATAGCAAATTCCTTCTTGAAGCAACAAAAAAAGGACGGCAAACGCCGTCCTTTAATTAAGCTCAAATCAAATTTACATCATGCCCATGCCAGGGTCGCCGCCGCCCATTGGCATAGGTGGATCTTTTTCAGGAATGTCTGCAATAACAGCTTCAGTGGTGAGCAGTAACGCACCGATGCTAGCAGCATTTTGTAACGCTGTACGGGTTACTTTGGCAGGATCAACGATGCCAGCAGCAATCATGTCATCTACAAATTGATCGGTAGCAGCATCGTAGCCGTAGCGACCGTCGCCTTTGAGTTTGATGGCGTTGACAATCACGCTACCTTCAGCACCGGCGTTTGAAGCAATCTGACGAGCTGGTTCTTCCAGAGCGCGCATGAGGATTTGGGTACCTGTGCGCTCATCACCAGAAAGTTCTTCAGAAACTTTTTTAACTGCATCAACAGCGTGAATAAGTGTGACACCACCACCAGCAACAATGCCTTCTTCAACCGCACTGCGGGCAGTTGACAGGGCATCTTCAAAACGGTGCTTTTTCTCTTTGAGTTCGGTTTCGGTAGCTGCACCCACGCGAATCACCGCAACACCACCAGCAAGCTTAGCAAGGCGCTCTTGGAGCTTCTCGCGGCTGTAGTCGCTGTCGGTATTGTCAATTTCACCTTTGATGGCTTTGATGCGCGCTTCAATGGTGTCTTCTTCGCCTTTACCTTCGATGATGGTAGTTTCGTCTTTGCTTACGCGAACACGGGCAGCGCGGCCAAGTTGGCTAATGCTGGTGTTCTCGAGCTTGTGACCCATCTCTTCGCTGATCATTTCGCCACCAGTTACAGCAGCAATGTCGCGGAGCATTTCTTTACGGCGGTCACCAAAACCAGGTGCTTTAACCGCACAGATGTTCAAGGTGCCACGAAGCTTGTTAACCACTAAGGTGGCGAGGGCTTCGCCTTCGACGTCCTCGGCGATAATCATGAGTGGTTTACCCGTTTGCGCAACTTGCTCGAGCACAGGAAGTAAGTCTTTAAGTGCAGACACTTTTTTCTCGTGAATGAGAATGTAAGGATCTTCCAGCACAGCTTCCATAGAATCGCTGTCGGTTACAAAGTAAGGGCTTAGGTAGCCTTTATCGAACTGCATACCTTCCACAACATCGAGGTCGGTGTCCAGTGAGCGGGACTCTTCAACGGTGATCACACCGTCGCGGCCTACTTTGTCCATGGCTTCTGCGATAAGCTCACCAACAGCTTTTTCGTTGGCACTAATAGAAGCAACTTCAGCAACAGCACGGCTGTCTTCAATAGGCTTAGCCATATCGCGCACAGCAGCGACTGCAGCTTCCACACCTTTGTCAATACCACGTTTGAGGGCGAGCGGGTTAGCGCCAGCAGCCACGTTGCGGAGACCTTCTTTGACAATGGCTTGACCTAAAACGGTAGCAGTGGTGGTGCCATCACCGGTAATGTCATTGGTTTTGCTAGCAATTTCGATGAGCAGCTTAGCACCAATGTTTTCGAGGTGATTTTCAAGCTCAATGTCTTTAGCAACGGTCACACCGTCTTTGGTGATGGTCGGGCTACCAAATTTTTTCTCGAGCACAACATTGCGCCCTTTTGGTCCAAGAGTTACTTTCACCGCGTTGGCTACGGCGTTTACACCGCGCTCTAAACTGCGGCGTGCTTCTTCTTTAAAAACAAGTTCTTTTGCCATGTGTGTATTGTCTCCTTACGCAATAACAGCGTGAATATCACGCTCGCTCAAAATCATGAGTTCTTTACCGTCAAGGCTAATTTCAGTGCCGCCGTATTTTGCAAACACGATGGTGTCACCTTCTTTAATCTCGAGGGCAACGCGTTCACCGCTGTCTAGGAGCTTGCCACTACCTACTGCGATAACTTTGCCACGTTGGCTCTTTTCTTTTGCGGTGTCAGGAAGTACAATACCGCTGGCCGTTGTTTGAGGCTCATCAATAACCTCAACGATGACTTTATCACCGAGTGGTTTTAATGTCATAGTACCGGTTGACATAAATTTCCTCCTATAAATTGTTCGTTTATTAGATGTTTTTAGCACTCTAGGTACTCGAGTGCTAACCGATAAGATTATGACCATATCTAGAGGCAATTGTCAAGCACTTTGAGTGCATTAGACTCAGATATTGCGATTCCACCGAGATTATTTTAGGAAGATGTGATACCCTTTCCGGTTATTTTGGTAACAAAGTAACCCAAGCGGAGCGAGCAGAA
>CAZMCW010000285.1:5035-6582 GCA_964564405.1 uncultured bacterium | reverse complement strand
AGGTGATCAGGGAGATAACAAGAGGCTAACCGTTATTATTACTAGTAGTTATTACACTTCAACACTGTATTTAAGCTTTATGTTTTTAATCAAAGTTATGTCCAAAAATCACTTTAAAAACGACTAGTAAGCCAAATTCAACTAGATTAAATTACAACCTATTTAAGTCCATAGGAGACCCTTTCATGTATCACACCATGCGTCACAACGTTCGTCATACTGCCGACAAACTTAGCCGCCGCCTCGAGCTTATTAAACCGCTTGTTTACAAACAAAAAGCGTTATTAGCGCCCTTTTACTACAAAAAGCTAGATAGCCCTCTCGAGCCGCCTATCTTAACTAGACCTGCCTCATACGACGCTAGCGACTGGCAGGAAATTCTTTTTCACAGTCACTGGGGTAGCCCGCGCACAGAGTTTATGCTGCACAGCAAGTTCAGTATTCCCCCAACATGGGACGCACAGCAACCTACGGCTCTTTATTTGCCGCTAGGTGAAGCAGGCGACTTTAGTCACCCCGAAGTGCTCGTGTATATTGACGGTCAACCTTACGCGGCGGCTGACCGCCATCACCAAGAAATTAGACTACCCACTAACATGAGCGGTGAGCATCAACTTGCCATGCACGGTTGGACAGGTATCAACTATGCCGAAGATAAGCGTTTGTATTTGCGCCCTTGTTATGTCGTTCAAGTTGACGCGGCTACGCGGGAGTTTATTGTGCTAGCACGGGTAGCGCTAGAAACTGCTACCCACCTAGATGATCACACGCCTGCTAAAGGGCATTTGCTGAACGCTCTAGACGACGCTTTTAAGCAGCTCGAGACTCTAGACATCGCTAACAAGTTTGACGAAACGGTCAAGCGGCTTGAAATAGAAGCAACCAACCAAGCCTCTAACGAACACGCTATAGAACCCACTAACGAAGCTTTTTACGAAAGTTTGCCTAAAGCTTTAGACACGCTTAAAGCTGGTATTGCTAAAGCTGGTCCTGCTGCTGACGTGACCGTAGCTGCCGCCGGACACGCACATATTGATGTAGCTTGGCTTTGGACACTAGGGCAAACTCGCCGTAAATCTGGACGCACTTTCCACACAGTATTGCGGCTCATGGAAGAATTTCCAGAGTACAAATTTTCCCAAAGTCAACCACAACTTTACGACTACTTACGACAAGATTACCCAGAACTTTTTGAAGCCATTAAAACCCGCATAGCCGAAGGGCGCTGGGAAACTTTGGGCGGCATGTGGGTTGAAGCCGACTGCAATGTCAGCGGCTCAGAGTCGTTGGCACGGCAGTTTGTACTAGGCCGTAAGTTTTTCAAAGAACACTTTGGGGCGGTAGATTCGCCAGTTTTGTGGTTACCAGATGTGTTTGGCTACACTTGGAACCTGCCCCAACTCATCAAAGCTGCTGGTCTAGAGTACTTTTTCACCATCAAAATTGGCTGGAGTCAGTACAACCGCTTGCCCTATGACTCGTTTTACTGGCAAGGGTTAGATGGCACCCAAGTGCTCACCCACTTTTCGACAACGCCAGAAATTGGT
>CAZMCW010000285.1:0-5025 GCA_964564405.1 uncultured bacterium | reverse complement strand
CGCGAGTACCTACAATGCGTCGGCTACGCCAGAACAAAACCTAGGCACGTGGCGTAACTTCCAGCAAAAAGACAGCCAGCAAGACTTGCTTATGTCGTTTGGTTATGGTGATGGTGGTGGCGGTCCCACGCGTGAAATGTTAGAAAACATCAGTACCATGAAAGACTTCCCTAGCTTACCCAAAATGCACCACAGCACGGTCAAAGACTTCTTTGAAAATTTAGAGGCTAACGCTGGCGACAAGTTACCTGTTTGGAACGGTGAGCTTTACCTCGAGCTACACCGAGGTACCTACACAACCCACAGCCGTAACAAACGCGCCAACCGCAAAAGCGAGTTTTTACTACATGACGCTGAATTTGTCGCGGCACTCGCTAGTAGCGTAGATAGTGACTATAACTACCCACATGCAACCTTGCAAGAAGCGTGGCAACTAGTCTGTCTCAATCAGTTCCACGACATTCTTCCAGGTAGCAGCATTACAGATGTTTACACAGAGTCATTAGAGCAATACGCTCATGTTAAAAAGCTAGCTGAGACGGCTTGCGACAACGCTCTAGAGGTTATTGCCGCAAGACTTGAGGGGGATGTGCTCGTTGTCAACCCTACCTCCTTTGTCTGTACTGATGTAGTGCTTGTGCCTGACAAGCTCGAGGCTGTTACGTATCCTCATCAACACGTGAGTGATGGCACCCTTTTAGCTGTGGGCAGTTTGCCACCCTACAGCGTCACAGCTATCTCGCTACAAGCTTCCCAACCAGAAGCTATACATATTGTCATTGATGCTGATCTGAGCGTCAGCGAGCACCATCTTGAAAATGCTTGCTTGCGTGTTGAGCTAGATAACAACGGTGACATCACTCGTATTTACGACAAACAAAATCAGCGTGAGGTTGTCCCTGAAAGTCAAAAAGCAGGCGAGTTTTTAGCTTTTGAAGACCGTCCCAACAATTGGGATGCATGGGACGTAGATATTTTTTATGACGATAAAGTTTATTATGCTGCACCTGCAGTCTCCATCTCAGTGATTGAACAAGGACCCTTACGCGTTGCCATCAAGATTGAACGGTCCATTCTCAATAGCAACTACACACAAAAGATTTCTTTGTGTGGTCATAGTGCCCGTCTAGACATTAATACTGAAATCAATTGGCAAGAAAAACACACGCTTCTCAAAGCTGCTTTTCCGGTAGAGGTATTTACACCCGTTGCCAACTACGAAATTCAGTGGGGGCAAGTGCAGCGCCCGACTCACCGCAATACATCGTGGGATTGGGCACGTTTTGAAACCTGCGCGCAAAAATGGGTTGACCTGTCCGAAGGTGACTACGGTGTGAGTCTGTTAAACGACTGCAAATACGGTCACGACATACAGGGGAACGTAATGCGGGTGAGTTTACTTAGAAGTCCTACTCAGCCCGACCCTCATGCCGACGAAGGCGTGCATACCTTCACCATAAGCGTGCTACCTCACACGGGGCAACTTGCTGAAACGACGATTTCTGAAGGCTACGCACTCAATAATCCGCTGTTTGCTAAACGCATCACACCTCAATCAGACAGTGGCGCAACGCAGCTCGAGGCTGTTAGCGTCAACCGTCCCAACGTCGTCATTGAAACTGTCAAACAAGCTGAAGACGATTCTGGGATCATTGTGCGCTTGTACGAAAGCCAGCGTCAACGTGGACAAGTCAAATTGACGAGTGGCTTAGATATTGTAAAGGCTGAACGCACAAATCTGCTCGAGGCCCCTCAAGAAAGCCTCCAGCTAGAAGATAACCAAGTTATTTTTAACATTAAACCCTTTGAGATTGTAACGCTAAAACTTAGCTTAGCAAATGCCTAGTTAGCCCTTTTGCCGAAAGCTCTACAAGCCGCATTACTATAACCCTGATAACGCATTAATACTAACCACATCAGAGTTAGGGCACTTCTAACAACATAGGCACGTTCTGGTTAAAGGAGCATTACTTGTGAACAAGATTAAATTAGCGCTTATTGGCGCAGGTGATATTGCCAAGGTACATATTCAAGGCGTGTTAGCACATTCAGACAAAGTAACTTGTGTTGCACTCTGTGATATTTCTGCTGAGAATTTAGCACATTGCGCTGCTAAGTTTCCAAGCAAACCCAACTGCTATCAAGATTGGCACGAAATGTTATCGCAGGAAGCCGAGCTAGATGCTGTCATTATCGCTTTACCGCATCATTTACATGCGCCAGCGATCTTGGCAGCCGCTACCAGCGGTAAACATATTTTGTGCGAAAAACCCATGTGCATGAACCTAGCCGAGGCCGATGAGATACTAGCTGCCGTACGCAACGCTGGCATTATCTACATGTCTGCCCACAACCAACTCTTTACCCCGGTCGTACGCGAGGCCAAACGCTTACTCGATGAGGGGTTTATCGGTCAGTTGCGCTGGCTACGCACTCAAGACTGTTTTGTGGCAGATGCTCAAAGCATGGCTAACACTTGGCGTGGGCGGCTTGCTTCACAAGGAGGAGGCGAGTTAATTGATACTGGTTATCACCCGTCTTACCTACTTTTGTATTTAGCAGACGCAACACCCGTTACGGTTCATTGCAACATGAGCCGCTTTCACATGAACATTGAAGGTGAGGATACCGCTAGCGTCACTGTGCGCTTTGATAGCGGCGTGCTTGGTGAAGTGCTTACCTCTTGGGCGATGCCTTTGCCATATGGTAGCCACAGCATTCATCTTATGGGTGACAAAGGTGAACTTTTTGGTTCAGGTGATGTCTTGTTTTTTAGACCCACAGGTTTCCAAGAACCAGCCCGCTTAAACTTAAACCCCATTGCCAGTACTTATACTGAAGAGCTAGCGCACTTTGTAGACTGCTTACAGCAGGGTAAAAAACCACTCCACGGTCCGGAAGACGGCAAAGCGGTTCTAGAGCTTATCTTACGTGCAACTGAAAGCGCAGCAGGTTGGCAAGAAAGCCTACATAAAGCTTTTGAAGCTTAAACATTCAGTATGATTTTGAGCTACTCCAACCATGAACGGCTCGAGATACCTAGCTTTGCAATGCCAGCCAGCTTAGATGATACCAAAGCATTTAGTTCTCAGTTTGTTTAGCATTACCTCATCACAAAGACTATGCAACCACTTTTAGTTCAAATAGCGTAGTATCTTTACCTTAAAAGTTCTAAGATAAAGCCATGAAAATCCTACTTGGGCTGCTCATCGGTTCGTGTGTGTTTTCTTGGGCTCAAGAGGAAGTTGACCCTGTTGACCGTTTAGCTTGCTTGGATGAAAGTCAAAGATCCCAGCCTATTTCCGAAACTGCAAGGTGTAATGCCGAGGGGGAACTGTACGATCCTTATAAAGGTTTCAATACACCTTACAAATACCCTCCAGGTGACTTTACTGAAGCAGATCGTGCAGCCATGCAACAACGCTATGATGAAGCGTATGCCAAGTTAAGCCCTTTCCAGCGTCAACAGGTTGCTGACGGTAGACTGATTTTTAACTGGGTAGAATTTATACTCGTTACTTCCTCAGATCGCCACAACATTCCAGAAAGTAGTACAGCAAAATAAGCCTGAGTTTTGAGATAACCTTCTTAAACTGAAGTTGAGTGTTGACCCGAAATTGATAACAACATTACACCAAATAAAAACGTAATACTTGAAACTTTTATAGCTCGAGCCCCTCAATTTGCCACGTATGCTTAACCGGACCTCTACCCTGCCCTACCCGCCGCTTTGCACCCACCACAATCGCCCCAGCAACAAACGCTTCGGCTTTTTGGGCAGCAGTCAACACGTCCTCACCTTTGGCAAGGTAGGTTGCGCACGCGGCGGCGAGCGTGCAACCTGTGCCGTGGGTGTTAGAGGTTTTACCGGGGTAGCCCCTAGTCACCTACAAAACTAATCATTTAGTGATGGCAACATGCTCGAGCACTCCCCTACAACTTTTTCGGTATAATCATGCAGTAGCTTGCAAATTCAAGCAAAACACATCGACAAGGGAGAAGAACATGTGTCATCCAGTCATCATGGAATACGTCAAAGGTAAAGCACTCAGCCGCCGCGACCTCTTTCGCAAGTCAGCCGCAGTAGGCGCAGCCATTGTCGCTGCTAACGCCGTGTCAAACAGACCCGTCATGGCCCAGACCCCAAGCCGGGTAGTTGACCTAACCCACACACTTACCTATGACTTCCCAACTTATTTCGGTGAGCAGCAACTTTTTGACGAGCAAATATACAACTACGCTGAACACAGCTTTAACCTCAAAGAGATCCGCGTGAACGAACATACGGGCACTCATATCGATGCGCCGCTGCACTTTACCGATGGCGGAACGTCAATTGACGAAGTTCCAGTTGAGTCTCTCGTTTGCCCGCTAGCTATCGTCGACATTCGTGAAAAAGCAGAAACTGACCCAGACGCACAGGTAACACCCGACGATTTAACCGCTTGGATCGCGGCAAACGGGCCTATTCCAGCGGGCGCTTGCGTTGCGCAAAACGCAGGCTGGCAGGCTAGATTGGGTACGCCTGGCTTTCGGAATGCCGATGACGACGGTGCAATGCACTTTCCCGGTTTTCATGTAGAGGCTGTTCAGATGTTACTCGAGGAAACTGAGGCCGGCGGCGTCGGCGTCGATACGCTATCTATCGACTACGGCCTCTCAGCAGATTTCGCCACGCACTACGAATGGCTACCTGCTAATCGTTGGGCAGTTGAGAACATGGCAAACCTCGACGAGTTGCCCGCAACTGGCGCAACCCTGATAGTTGGCGCTCCCAAACACCAGGGCGGCACTGGCGGACCCTGCCGCTTAATCGCTTTGGTCTGATAGATATACTCCGCTTCTGGACATATTTTGCTTCTAGACAATGGCGCTACTGTAGACGGTAGCGTCATTAGATTTTACAAAACCATACACAGTACAACGACGTAAGCCTTAGTTTTGAGACAACTTTGAATAGAGAGATCACCTACACCAACCATGCAATAGACAAAATGAATAAGCTGCCTGTTAAGTACCTCCAAG
>CAZMCW010000284.1:5109-6604 GCA_964564405.1 uncultured bacterium | reverse complement strand
GTGGGTGCCAAAGTAGACGTTCACAAACTCATCCGCGAC
The DNA here is from genome assembly GCA_964564405.1 of uncultured bacterium. Classification (GTDB taxonomy): domain Bacteria; phylum Deinococcota; class Deinococci; order Deinococcales; family Trueperaceae; genus JBCCBI01. Next base: position 6,565 of record CAZMCW010000284.1, on the reverse strand, counting down.
ATTGCCGCCAGCGGTGTTGCCGTGCTGATGATCTCGTCCGAACTGCCTGAGGTGTTAAGCGTGAGCGACCACATTATGGTCATGTGGCAAGGGCAGGTGACAGGCATTTTGCCTGCAGAAGGTGCCACTGAAGAACAGGTGCTAGCACTTGCGTTTGGTGAGCAGGAGCAGGCTGCATGACAGTGAACAACGTCGTGACTAGCCCATCTTTGGCAAGACGTGCCCGGCAGCTTGTGAGTACATCGGGTGTGCTCATCGGTATCGTCGCGCTGTTTATCTTTTTTTCACTTACCAGCCCCTTCTTTTTTGACCCCAATAACTTTTTAATCATTGGCCGGCAAACTGTCTTGCTCATGGTGGCGGCGTTTGCCATGACGTTTTTGATTTTGTTAGGCGATATTGATCTGAGCATTGGGGCTGTCACCAGCCTCATTGGGATATTTGTGGCGATGAGTTTGCGGGACGGCTTACCACTGCCTATCGCCATCATCATCGCGCTGGTGAGTGGCGGGCTTGTTGGGCTTATGAACGGGCTTATCAGCGTCAAAGGGCGTGTTCACTCGTTTATTGTCACCTTGGGCATGGCAAGTATTGCGCGTGGCGTGGCCATCACCGTCACCAACAACATCGCCATTTCGGTGACTAATCCGACGTTTTTACGACTATTTGCGCAAGCTGAGCCGTTGGGAATCTCTATCGCCGTGTGGTATGCGGCGGTGCTGTTTATCCTGTTACAAACACTCCTAACCCGTAGCCGCTTTGGACGGGAAATTTATGCGGTAGGCGGCAACGCCAACGCCGCGCGTTTGTCGGGGATTCCAGCGGATGTCATCAAGTTGCGGGCGTTTACGCTAGCGGGTGTGGTGGTTGGTGTGGGCGCTCTATTACAAACAGCTCGCATTGGCACGGGCTTTGTGGAAGGTGCCCGGAACCTCGAGCTAGACGCTATCGCAGCCGTCGTCTTAGGCGGTACTAGCTTCACTGGCGGACGGGGAGCCTTGTGGCGCACAGTTCTTGGCGCGCTCCTTATTGGCATCCTCAACAACGGCCTCACCCTCTTAAACGTATTGTCGTACTACCAACTCATTATCAAAGGTGGCATCGTCATTTTGGCAGTGCTGCTCGACCGCTGGACGCATTAAGACAGCAGATGATTAAGGCATCGGGGACAGAAGATGATGACGATATTGGAGACACTAAGTATCGACTGCTCAAACATTAACTACCTAAACATTGACCACTTAAGCATTGACTACTCAGATATTGATGGACTCGAGACATTTAATAATTCAAAATGAGGAACGTCGCAATGATTGTTCACATGCTGTTTTTTAACTCATGACAACGACTTCAGCTAAACCTAGGCCGTCACCACTTGGCGGATTATTGTCGCGCCAAAACATCGGACAGTTTGGCATTGTCTTTGTCGTGCTGGCGATGCTCTTGGTGTTTGCCC
>CAZMCW010000284.1:0-5052 GCA_964564405.1 uncultured bacterium | reverse complement strand
AACCTTGCTGCTCATTACTGCGTTTGCCATGACGTTTATCATTTTGATTGGCGAAATTGACATTAGCATTGGTGCCATTGGCAGCATCGCTTGTGTGATGATTGCGTTACTTTTGCGGCGCGAGGTGCCATTTCCCATAGCAATGCTGGCAGGTATCCTCACGGGGACAGTATGTGGGTTGGTAAACGGGCTTATTACTGTATTAGGCAAAATTCCGTCGTTTATTGTGACGCTGGGAACGCTCAGCATGATTCGCGGACTGGCGCTAGCTATCACCAACGCATCCACCATTACCTTTCGGAACAATACCTACCGACGTATTTTTGCGCGCGCCAATCCGCTCGAGCTACCTGCTCCCGTCTGGTTTGCAGCAGGCATTTTTATTGTCTTACTCTTTGTTCTTACCCGCACCCGCTTTGGTGCCAATATTTACGCAGTTGGTGGTAATGAAACCTCAGCCCGACTCGCTGGTATCGCCGTGCGGCGCGTGAAAATTGCGGTGTTTACACTAGCAGGCGCAGTAACATCCCTAGCAGCCATTGTCTACACCGCGCGCTTGGGTAACGGTCAACCCGAAGGCATGATTGGCTTTGAGCTGGATGCTATTGCGGCGGTGGTCATTGGCGGCACCAGTTTTGTAGGCGGGCGCGGCTCACTGGCGCGGACAGTGTTGGGCGCACTCTTAATTGGCATTCTCAACAACGCGTTAACGCTCATGAACGTAACCTACACGCTGCAACTTGTCACCAAAGGAACGGTCATTATTGTGGCTGTGCTCATCGACACGTGGACACGAACAGGCAGTCAATTATGAAGGAGCAACATTATGACGCGTGTTGAACGCTTACAGCCTCAGTTTGATGAGGTGGTGGATGCTGACACCGAGCTTCGTCAAGTGGCAACCGGCATGGCATTCACGGAAGGTCCCGTGTGGCACCCCTCGCAGCAATGTGTACTCTTTACAGATATTCCCAATAACAACATCATGCGTTGGTCGGAGGCTGAGGGTTTATCCACGCACGTGCAGAACAGCCACTTTGCCATTGGCCTCTATTTAGATGCTGAGGAACGCTTGCTCGCCTGTGAGCACAGTACCAAACGCGTCACTCGCTATGAAACGGATGGCAACCTAACAACCTTAGCCAGTCATCACGGTGAGGCAATTCTCAACTCTACGAATGATGTATGCGTGCGCAGTGATGGCAGTATCTTTTTTACCGACCCACCGTTTGGGGTACGGCTGGAAGGCGACCAGCTCGCCGGCTACCAAGTGGGCAGTGAGTACGGCGCTTGCTACGTCTTCAAAGTCAGCGATGACCCCACATCACCACAGGTTGTGACAGACGCCATCTACCGACCTAATGGCTTATGTTTTTCGCTGGATGAGAAGACGTTATTCGTTAGCGATTCGTCTGAGCGTTACCACCAAGTCTACGCGCTTGACATGCAAGCAGATGACACGGCAACCAATCCTCGCGTCTTTGCCACTTTGCCCAGCGGCGTGCCAGACGGTTTACGGATGGATACCGACGGGCGTTTGTATGTCGCCGGGCCGGACGGTGTCTATGTCTACGATGCTGACGGACACCACCTTGGCAAACTGTTGGTGCCTGAAATGGTAACCAACTTTTGTTTTGGCGGTGAAGGTCGGCAAACGTTATTTATTACAGCCATGTCGTCACTTTATGCCATCGATCTGAAAACAACAGGTGTGCAACGTCCTTGAAATCACATCCTTGGCGTCAACATCTTTAAACTGAGATACTCATAACACCAATATTGATACATATAATTAACGCTCTAAACAAATGACAATAATTCCAGCAACTACACAACAGATGTATACATGCGTACTACCTGATGGAATCTCCCCATCCCCCTTTCGCCCCTTCTCCCTCACCTACCCACAAAACCACACATCAGCAATCTGTAAAAGTATTTCGCAAAACTACTATCCAACATCAATCCTAACAAAGGAGGGATAACCGTGCGCTTAGACGGCAAAGTGATTGTGATTACCGGGGCGGCGAGTGGCATCGGCAAAGCCTGTGCAGTTCGTTATGCCAGCGAAGGTGCCAAGGTTGTGCTGGCCGATATTAACCAAGACGCGGGTGAAGCAGCCATGCGTGACATTCGTGCAGAGGGTGGAGAGGCTGTTTTTCAACTTACAGATGTTGGCGAGACGGCGGCGCTCGAGCACCTCCTTGCCCGCGCCCTAGACGAATACGGTGATGTTCACGTGTGGCACAACAACGCCTTTGCCAGCGTCTTTAAACCCATCACCGAGCAGACGCTCGAGGAGTTTGATAGTACGATGCGGGTAAGCGTACGCGCCTATTGGTATGGGTCAAAGTTAGCAGTCACCCACATGCTCGAGCACAGTGGTGGCGTCATCCTCAACACAGCCTCCGTACAGAGTTACTTTGGTGAACCCGGCTTTAGTGCCTACCAAGTTGCCAAGGGCGGCATTTTGTCACTGACCCGCTCACTGGGCGTTGACCACGCGCCCAAAATTCGGGCGGTGGCAATTGCGCCTGGGTTTATTCACACGCCTGCTCATGACGGCATCCCAGCAGAAACCATCGAACGGGTGAAAGAATCCATCCCCGCCAAACGCGGCGCGCAACCTGAAGAAGTAGCCGCGTTAGCCGCGTTTTTGGCTTCTGACGAGGCAGATTACATCAATGCGACGGGGATTATTATGGACGGTGGCTATTTAGGTGTTTGACGGACATCTTGATATCGAAGGGGTGTACACATGATCAAAATGGTGGCCTTTGTCAAAAAGAAACCCGAGTTAAGCCACGCAGAATTTGTACGCTTGTGGACCCAAGACCATGTCAAACTCTCCAAGGTGTTGGGGATGAAGGGCTACCGCATTAACATTGCCTTAGACCCGCAGCCTATGGGCAACAGCAACCCGCCCTATGATGGCACCGCCGAAATTTGGTGGGAGGATGAAGCTAGCATGACCGCAGCGCTTAATAGTCCTGAAAATGAGCTGGCAGCGGGTGATGTTGCTAATTTTGCTGAGGTTTTGGAGTTTGTGTATACCGAGGAATTTGTGATTGTCTAAACACTACGATAGTGAAAGTGACAAGCTAACACTGGTAGTTGATGGTGGGCTCGAGCATCACTTTTGGCATCATATGATGTATGCTCTAGGCATCACATATATGTGCTAAGAAAAGAGGGTTCCTGATGCGTACAACCATCAATATAGATGATGAGCTTTTGAATGAAGCCAACAGACTCACTGGCATTAACGAAAAAACTGCCCTTGTCAACGAAGGTCTACGTGCGCTAATTGCCCGTGAGAGCGCACGTAGACTTGCTAAATTAGGGAGCTCTGAACCACAAGCTCAACCTGTAAGGCGGCGGCGCACAGTCACTAAGCCAAGTTGATAATTAGCAATTCTGCGTCTAACAATAATCACACTATGGTTTTAGTAGATAGTTCAGTGTGGATAGATCATTTTCATCACACTGGTACGCAACTTGTTAATTTACTTCATAATGAGCGTGTCTTAAGCCATCCTTTTGTCATTGGGGAACTCGCTTGTGGCAATTTAGCTAACAGACAAACGATACTTGCGCTACTTAAGCAATTGCCTCGAGCACCCTTAGCAAGCCACGACGAAGTACTCACGTTTATCGAAACGCGTCAACTTATGGGGCAAGGACTTGGCTATATCGATGCTCACTTGTTAGCAGCTACGATGCTAGCAGGCGACACAGTATTGTGGACAAACGACAAACGCCTTAAGAAGCAAGCAACTGAACTCGCACTTTCATTTACTACAAGCTGATCTAACCTTAGCTTGTTCAGTTGCTTTGTGGCATCAGCTACACCTACTCCCCAATAGCCTTATACATCATCGACAAGCCCAACGCAGCCCGCTGTTGAAAACCACGCCAGTAGCTGTGCTCATCGGTAAAGTTGCCATCGTCGTCAACTGACCAAACCCCGTCGTTAGAGTTTTCAATGAGGTCAAAGTAAGTCATTTTGCTAGCGTCATCTTTTAAGTACCAGTCAAAGTAAGCGGTTGCAAAATGCTGGGCAATGTTGTTCATGCGGACTGTATCCCAAACTGGGTCGCTATAGCTATCGAAGGTACCATTTTCCCAGGTGACATCTGGAGCTGGAATGGGCGCAGCGGCGTTGTGGCGCGCGTCATCAAAGGTTAACAAGTAACGATTTGTATTGACCATGCCATCAAAAATCGTTTTGATGCCGCCTTCGTAGCCAGAAATGTCATCTTCACTGCCGGCCATCAAGAGCATAGGCGTTTGTACACCAGCTAAACCGTCAGCATCCCAAAAACCCGTGTTCATACCCCACGGACCAATGGCAATGGCAGCGCGAATGCGCGGATCAGCACCATTTGCATACCTAGCTTGATAATCGGGATTACTTGCAGCACGCTGCGCTAATGCGCCGTTGGCAGGTGCAAAGTTATACCCTACACTGAGGTCGGTAAAGCCGCCGCCAAGCGCATTAATAACGCCGTAGCCACCCATTGAGTAGCCGATGATACCTGTGTGGTTAGCATCTACTAGTCCTGCTAAAAAGCCACTCATTGAGCTTTGTCCAAGGCGTTCCATCTCATTTAAGACAAATAGCTGATCTAGTGGGCGATTTAGCAGGGTGCTGGCAAACACATCACGGTTGTCATAAGTACTGTCTGTATGGTCAATAGACGCTACAACGTACCCTTTGCCAGCAAGGTTTTCAGCTAAATGGCTGAGCAAAAAGCGGTTGCCGGGGTAGCCGTGCGAGATAATCACCAATGGATAAGGCGCGCCTTGGGCGTTCGGGCTAGCACCGCGAATTGCGCGGCCATAGAGCGTGGCGGTTGTCATACCATCGCTGGTTATGACTTCGTAGCTGCCCTTAGCTTCGGTCCCTACGGGTAAGTCTGCGGGATACCAAACCTCGAGCGTCAAAGGACGGTCATAGGTAGGAATGGGTTCACCTTGCACAGCATTGACGATGTCAAGTTGGTCTGTGTGAACAAGCTCGAGCGTCTGCACGCCAATATCAAAGGTCCC
>CAZMCW010000283.1:0-6637 GCA_964564405.1 uncultured bacterium | reverse complement strand
TATCGGAGTATTGGGGATGAGATAGTCAAAATTGCACCACTCGAGAAAATTAACTTTATTATCGGTCAAAACAATACAGGGAATCTAATTTAATTTCTTTTTTGAAAAATGAATATAAAGATTGGACTTTAAGGGCTGGGGGAGATTCTCCAGGAGTTCGTCAGTGGAAATTTACTGACGTACATATGAGTGCTTCAGAGGTAGAGAAAAGGATTCTTTTCCCTATTCTAGTGAAAGATGTAGATGAATATATTAAAAAAATTCTTACAGAAGATAGTTGTATAGAAAGATTTTATAAGGAAGATTTTGAGGGTGACACTAGATTCACAAGAGATCGTAAACACTTACACAGTATAGTGAAAGCATTTTGTGATGAAGAAGAGATGGTGTGGTTTACATACGTAGGTTCAGGTGAGGCTTTTGCAAGATTCAATTTACAGAAGCCTGAGGTCAATATTTACAACGATGCAGAATTTCGTCACCTCTGGCGCGTAGTCCATGATGAAGAGCACGATTATGGTGCTTCTAATGAAGCAATTGATGGATTGCTTGATACCATATCTTATGTGCCTAGAAATATACCAGATGTAGAAGTCATCTCAGCCAACAGAAGGATTGGTGAGCCAAAAAGTACATTCAAAGATTACGATGGTGAAGGAATTATAGAGCGGTTAGCAGAAATACAAAATCCCTCTTTAGAGGAGCAGCAATCTAGAGAAAAATTTCTTTCCATCAATAAATTTCTACAAGATGTGCTTGAAAATGCTACGGCTAGGATCGAAATACCTAATAACAAGAAAATGGTTCTGGTTCACATGGATGGAAAGACTTTACCACTTGAATCACTAGGTACAGGTATCCATGAAGTTGTTATTTTAGCGACAGCTTCAAGGCTATTAGAGAACACAGTAGTGTGTATCGAAGAGCCAGAACTCCACTTACATCCATCTTTGCAACGTAAGCTAGTTAGATACTTAGCTGGAGAAACATCTAATCAGTATATTTTAACAACGCATTCTGCCCATATGTTGGACGCCATTGATGACGTTTCAATTTTCCAAGTTACCCTTCAAGATGGTGCATCCAGAGTTGAATCAATTACAAGCAATAAAAGACGTTTTGGTATTTGTTATGACTTGGGCTATAAGGCATCAGATATTTTGCAGGCTAATTGCGTTATTTGGGTAGAAGGTCCTTCTGACCGAATTTACTTGAATTACTGGATTAAAGGTAAAAGGGATGATCTGATTGAAGGTGTCCATTACACAATCATGTTTTACGGTGGCAGGCTACTGAGTCATTTGACTGGTGAAGATGAGGAAGCGCTTGAAGAATTCATTCAACTTAAAAAGTTGAACAGAAACTCAGCTATGGTCATAGATAGCGATAAAGATAAACCTAGAGATAGGATTAACAACACCAAAAAGCGTCTAAAATTGGAGTTTGAGAAAGGCTCTGGTTTTATCTGGATTACCCAAGGTAGAGAAATCGAAAACTACCTTGACCCTGTAGTTGTTCAAAGAATTGCCAAGCCCTCAAGTAAAAGCAAAAGCTTCAAAGGATTTCTAGGCACGGGAAAGTATGACAACCTTTTGAAGTACGAATTTGTAAAAAAAGAAAATGGTAAAGCCACAATTAAAACTAAAGACGCAAATAAGGTCAACGTGGCAAAGCTATATACAGAAGAGGTGAGTACACCTGACTACGAAAAATTTGACCTAGGTAAAAAAATAGATGCGCTTTGTGAGTTCATAGATGCAGCAAATCATGAGGGCACAGCTAAAGAACAAGTTGTGACATCTTCACCCGCATATTATGACGGTAAGCCCTTTTTCTCAGGTACAAAAGTCTTGACCGAAAAGCTTTTAGACCATCTCAAAGAAGGTAAAACCATAGACCAATTTGTACGAGATTCAGGAGTTTCGAGAGATGCTATCGCAACATTTCTAGAGCAAAGACTTAGGCAATAAACACTATTATCTTAAAAAATTTTAAGCGCGGTCATCTGGCCTACCCGGCACAAGTTTGCGGCGCATCATAATGCGCGAGGCATCTTCCGGCACACTAAAGCCAAACTTTTCGTAGAGACCGTGGGCGTCTTTAGTAAAAAGCATCATGGTTTTGAGCGTGTCGCAAGGTGGGTTGGTCATGATGGTTTCAATAAGCCAGGTACCCAGTCCGCGGCCTCGAGCTTCATCTAGCACAAACACATCTGCCAAATAGCCAAACGAATAATTGTCAGTGACGACCCGGCTAAAACCAACTTGGTTGAGGGTGTCACCTTGCTGCTGATAGAGTCCAAAACACAGCGACTGCCGCATCGTTTCCAGAATGGCATCTGCAGGGCGTCCGTTAGCCCAATACGACTCCGTAGATAAAAAGGTGACGATGAGGTCTTGGTTTAGCAAGCTTGCATCTGTGGAGATGAGGTAAGACCCATCAGCAACGGTCTTGTGCCAACTGCGCGGTTCAATTGCTGTGTTGATGTTTGGGGTCACGGGTGAAGTCCAAAAAACTCAAGACCCAGTGTTTCTTCCCAGCCCATGCTGATATTGAGTGCTTGTAGTGCATGTCCAGCTGTACCTTTAACGAGGTTATCAATCGCACTCATCACCACCACGCGGCCAGTGTCGTTATCCATCTCAAAGCCGATGTCACAGTAGTTCGTGCCATCCAAAATTTTAGGGTCAGGTACGCGGTGAATGCCTTTGCGGGCCGACACAATGCGAATGAACGGTTCAGCGTCGTAAGTTTCGCGGATGGCCCCGAGCACGTCGCGGTCAGCGTAACCATCTGGCACAAATAGGTGGGCGGTCACCAGAATGCCGCGCACGCGCTCAACGGCTGTTGCGGTGAGGTGAATAGGAAACTTGCCGGGCAGTTCTTGTTGAATTTCTGCCGTGTGGCGGTGGCCCGTTGCTGCATAAGTACGTACTACGCCCATGCGCTCGGGGTGATGACCTGAATCAGTTGGGCGGTTGCCGGCTGCCGAGGAGCCAATTTTAGCCTCCACGATAATGTCACCCTTAGCAGGGACCGCATGTTTAAGCAGCGGATAGAGCGCCAGGATTGTTGCTGTGGCAATGCAACCTGCGCCTGCAATATGGGTTGCATCAGCTAGTTCGGCACGGTGCAATTCTGGATTTCCGTAGACGAATTTATTGAGTAAATCTGGGCGTGGGTGAGGCTCGTTGTAATATTTTGTATAAACTTCTGGGTCTTTGAGTCGAAAGTCCGCTGCTAGGTCGAGCATTCTGGGTGCTAATTGAGACAGTTCATCAAAACGCTTGGCAGATTCTTTGTGAGGTAGCCCCAAAACCAGCAAGTCAGCCTCTTCAAGGTTGTCAATAGATGAAAAGCGCAAACGACTTACGCCACGCAAGTTGGGGTGGACGAGGTGAACGGGCATTTTGGCGTAGCGTTCGCTAGTGATTTGGGTGACCTCGAGCTGTGGGTGACCTAGTGCCAAGCGCAAAAACTCGCCACCGGCGTAGCCCGACGCACCAACGATGGCAACGCGTAGTTTGTTAGCTGATGATTCTGACATAAGGTTGCAGTTTACCGCACGTTTGTGTCGGTTTCTCGGGTATTACCAATGATGGCGTTCACGGGTTGACGTGATGTGAGCGATGTGGTGTGGCCCGTGCCATGCATAGACCGCAAGATTGCGCTCGAGCGGCACCAATTTCCCACTATTCGGGTTGGTGAGTGTGCGCTGCAGGTCAGCTGGTGTAAGTGACTCGAGCAACACTGCCCAGCGAGCATGAAGTGCGGTTAGTAAATCAAGCGAAACATCAATTGGCATAGTACTATCAGCCAGATTTGCCCATTCACCTTCTCGATACGGTTTTAAGGGCGGACTATCTTCGGTGAGCGCTAACTTAAAGCGCACCACGCTATTAATGTGACTATCTGCAATGTGATGCACAACTTGGCGCAGTGTCCAGCCTTCAGGTCGGTATTGTGTATCCAGTTGGTTGTCATCCAAGCCGCTCACAGCCTCATGCAGACGAGCTGGGGTGTCTGCAATAATTTGCCGCCAGCGGGCGTGATCGTCTTCAGTGACGTGCTCGGGAAACTGAAATTTGCCAATGGGGTAGCGTAAATCATCAGGTGAGGGTGACATGGGTCTAGTTTACGTGAATTTTTAGGTGATGCTTAGCTCGAGTCGCCATTACACGAGCTGTTGTTACGGACGTATCAATATGTAATGCCGTGGTTTAGAAAGGGAGAAGGGGAGCAAAGGGGGCAAGTGAGATGCCATTAGATGCCGCATATGTGTCGCGACTAATGTAGGTATCAACCATCAGCTTTCCATACATGTAGCGGATGATGTATCAAATTAGTGTGTGATTGCAGAGTTGCCAATATCAGCTCATAGATGCTGCTGTCAATGCCAAGTCAATTGGGAGTTTATCCCCTACAAGCATCTGAGGTTGTCCTTGTGCTGACGTGCCAAGGTTGAAGGTTAGGTTGTCCGTAAATAGCGAATGTAGGGCACTGTAAACGTCATCGCTCTGGCAGCAATGAGGATGACAAGACCCCACCACACGCCGGTAAGCCCCCAGCCAAAAGGAATAACAAGTAGTAACACAAGGGCAGACACAGCACATGAGGCAATCATGGCGAACGCTAAAAACGACCACCGGTTGAGGCCCATAAAAATACCGTCCCAAACAAAGACCAGTCCGTTGAGGGGCTGCATCAAAATCACAAAGGGAAATACTGCAGACACCGCGCGAATGACCTCTGGATCATCTGTAAACGCACGAATAAATAAAGGACGGCCAAGGGCAAATAGCACCGCCAGCCCTAACCCCACAACGACACTCCAAAATAGCGCCCGGTTGGCAACAGCTTTGGCTCGAGCAGGCTTCTCGCCCAGGTAGCGTGGTATTAAGGTTTTGGCAGTTTCAGCTAGAGCGTCTAGGGTAAGTGCCATAAGAAGCCACAACTGACTCACCACTTGATGGGCCGCGACAGTCACCACATCAACTCGAGCCGCTACTGCAGTGGCTAAAGACATCGTCGTAATAAGTGCTAACGTACGTACGGTTAACAGGGAACCACTTTTGAGCAAGGGAACAAACGCACCAAACGGAGGCATGTACCACTGAATTGCAAAGCGCGCTGAGTGGCGCACAAAGCTTAGAACAAACCAAACTGCACCAACGTATTGTGCCAGCGTAGTTGCCCATGCTGCACCTGCTAAACCCCACCCAAAGCCAAAAATAAATAGCGGGTCTAGCACGATGTTGACGAGGTTGAGCACCGTAACAACGCGCAAAACCGTGCGGGCGTCACCATGACCGTATAAAATGCCGCGACTAGCTATTAAGGTGAGTAACGCTGGGGCAGCTAGCGCGCGTATCTGTAGATATTGTGCTGCTAACGGTAGCAAGCTTTCAGAAGCTCCCATGAGTTTCAAAAGGGGTGTAGCGAGGCTTATAAGTAAGCCTGTAATGACAACCCCAAGACACCATGCTAGTACCAATGCTTGAACCGCAACCTTCCCAGCTTGGTCGCGGTCATGATTGCCTAGTGCGGTACTGATCATGGGTGTAGTGGCATTAGCCAAAAAGTTAAACCCAAAAAACGCCAGCGAAAATAGTGAGGTGTTGATCCCCAGCGCAGCAAGAAAAGCAGCCCCTAAACGTCCTATAAACGCAGTGTCAACCAAGGACACTAGCGGGTCAATAGCTAACCCTCCTAGTGCGGGTAAAGCAAAAGCAAATAGCTCGCGATCAATGGTGTTGAAAGCGAAACGCGTTTGGTAGATAGTGCGTAAAAGGCGTAATAGACGGTTAGTTTTGAGCAAGCTTAAAAATCTAGCTAAGCGTTTTGAGTTTGGCACACTCTATTAAACAAGACAAACATGGGTAGATGACGTCAAGCAGCAGTTACAAGGGAAATATTGCAGCAGCAGAACTTGATATCTAGCATGTAGATTTATGTGAGCTAGTAGTTCTATGAGATAGTAGTTTACTAGATAATCTCAATGGTTAAAGCCTATTGGAAATCTAGGGTTAATATGTATAAATACGAAGTTGCGAAGCTAATAATACCTAAGTTGACAATTATTTGAGTTGTGCACCCCATTGTTAGCACATTTTAGAAAACAACTTTTTGATGGCTGCACAAGCATATCTTTGATGTAAATAAAATCTGAACTCAGATTCATCAATCTGTTATGCTTCAATAATTCAGGTTAACGAGGTAAGCTAGCCTCGAGTATGCAGCTTATAGACACACTATCTATTGAAAAGGTTGTGCAAGTACAGGTAACTTTGGAAGCTAAGACCCTGTTTTATAGTGCTGTAAGCGTACAGCAAAAACGCTCACTTCTAACAAGTTTTTATATAGTTCGCAAGTGATTACTTGCACGTCAAGTATAAATGTACTATGGTGTAGAGTTTAGTGCATGTAAACTACGTGATATACTTAAGTCAACATGAGCCATCTTTTGGGCAATAGTGATGCAAGCTATGCAAGCTGGTTAGGCTTGTTACAAGTAGCTTAGCAACCTCAAATAAGAATATGGCTTGCAGGTACGTGTTTAGCATAAATATTTGTTTGTATTAGCGTTTCCACGAGTAACTGCCTGTGGCAGTTACTCGTGCGACCTAGGGGAGTAGAA
>CAZMCW010000282.1:4174-6637 GCA_964564405.1 uncultured bacterium | reverse complement strand
GGGAGTAGAAATCGACCCACTCAGTGTGGGGGAACCAATCTTGGAACTGCTATTGTTATTAACCTTCTACTCACTTCAACCTGAAAGGAAACACCTATGAAAGCACAAAGTACACGTCAACTCAGCAAGGCGCTCACCACCTTTTTATGCTTGGTTATAGCCATAGCGGTGTTAGCAAGTTGTTCTGAGGAAGTAACCCCACTGCCCTCAGACGATGTAGTTGACATCACCTACAATTTTTCAACAGCTACCGAAGGGTGGCTAACTGATTTTGCGGATTACCCTGTAGGTGAAGAGGACTTCTATGAGCTAGCTGGTGGACACGCTATGTTGCCACCGCCGCTTGACGAAACAGATGGCGCGCTTAGGTTATCTGGCAGTAACCGCAGTGATGATCTGTTTATGTTTGCGAAAAAGAAGATAACTGACCTCATCCCAAATACCGTTTATGAAATCACTTTTGATATGGATATTGCGTCTGATGCGTCCGATGATTCTGTAGGTATAGGTGGGAGTCCGGCTGGCAGTGTCTATATCAAGATAGGTGCGACTGCCGTTGAGCCCCTCAAGACAATCTCCACAGACTCGGAAATCTATGGTTATGACGCTTACTATGTTATGAATATCGATAAGGGCAATCAAATTCAATCTGGCGAGGACATGATTCGCATAGGTGACTTTTCAAACGAAACCAACGAGTTTGAATACAGTCTGATTAACCGCAACAACGCCCAGACTCCTTTTGAAGCGCAAGCAAACGATGCTGGGGAGCTTTGGCTTGTCGTAGGTACAGATTCGGGTTTTGAGGGGATCACAACTATTTACTATACAAAGATCGCCGTTAGCCTCGAGCCTCAGTGACCTGAGTCTCAGTGACTTGGGGCTAAGTTCATGAGCAGCCATTTATCGGTATACGTTCACAGTAGCTTCAGTGGCATCCCCATGCGGCATCACAAAGCCAAAAAACGCCCCCACTGCACCGCCGATAATGTGACTCATCTGGGAGATGTTGTCGTTGCGAAAAATATCAATAAACTCGCCACCCAAAAAGATAATGACCACAAGTACAAAGGTGAGTGGAATCGAGCCAGCTTCTAAATCCACAATAGACACTAAAATAATCAGCATAAACACAATGCCACTCGCACCAAATAAACCACTTGAAAAAAACACGACATTGAGGATGCCTGTTACCAGCGCCGTCACAACGATCATGATGAGTAACGATGTGCTGCTGTACTTTTCTTCTAAAATGGGTCCTAGCAGCAAGATGAGCGTGAGGTTGCCAAAAAGGTGCTGCCAACTGCCGTGACCGAGTACGTGACTTATCAGCCGGAAGTAGTCAAGTGGGTTAAGCAAACTCATGCTGCCACGCACTAAGAAGTAACGCCCAATAAACGCAGGTATAAGTTGCCCAAGGATAAAAATACCAACGGCTAAGATGGCAAAGGTCAAAATGACCGGGGCGTTGTAGTCAAGTTTGCGCATAGTGACTTTACGCATGATGACCTCGAGCTACCTCAAACCACATTATGGAAATATACATGGGTACATCGTACAAAGTTGACGTTGCTTGTGCGAGATAGATGTTCATGATGGGGGCTCGAGCCACGTCAACTCCCAACACACCACGTGATGAGGCTACTCCCACGCCGGAAAATGTCCTTCACTGGCAAGCGCCTGCATACTTTCGTTGAGTGTTTGCATAAACGCATGCCGCTGCACTTTAGCGCGCCCAGCTTCAGGATCAATATAGTGCGGTTTGCCCACAAACACATCAATAAAAAAGGGTACTGGCAGCCAGTCTGTTTTAGGAAGAGCTTTGCCTAGACCGTGTAAAAAAATAGGAATAACAGGCACATCAGGGTGTTTTTGGGCTAAATAGCTCACGCCACTTTTAAATTCAGCGAGGGTTTCGGGTTCGCCTCTCGAGCCCTCTGGGTAAACAATGACTAATTGACCTGCCTCGAGCGCGTCGCCAATGGCTGTAAACGTTGCCCGGCTAGTACCTTCACGGTCAATAAAAATAACGCCAATAATATGGCGACTAAACCACGCTAGTGCCTTAGAACGCTGAAAATAGTCTGCGGCTGCTACCGGACGCAAGTCTTTGAGCATCCGCAAAGGAAACAGCGCCATGAGCACAAGCGTATCTAAGTGGCTGTTGTGATTGGCAACAAGTAAAGCTGGGCCCGTTTTAGGAAGACGCTGGGCGTGGCGCACATTTAAACCAAAAAAGATAATCACCAGAGGGCGCGCAATACACGCAAAAAACAACCGTCTCAGGAGTGCAATCATCAGTTAGTTCCCCGGCAAATAAAACACATAGCGAATAATGTGAAAAAACAGCGGGGCCGTATAAGTGAGGCTATCAATCCGGTCCAAAATGCCGCCGTGACCGGGAATAAGTTGGCTGCTGTCTTTAATGCCTAAATCGCGTTTAATGGCAGCAATAGTGACATC
>CAZMCW010000282.1:0-4164 GCA_964564405.1 uncultured bacterium | reverse complement strand
AACTGCCAACGCAAACCACCACGACATTGGCGTAAGCAGTACCCCCAGCACCAGCGACAACAGCATGGTGGTGAGGACGCCGCCCACAACACCCTCAACTGATTTATTGGGGCTCACGGTTGGCAGTACTTTGTGCTTTCCAAAGCGCTTACCCCAGATATACTGGGCTACATCGTTAAGTTGCGTGATGATGAGTAGGTAAAGCAGTAGCGCCACACCTGTAGCTAAATCTTGCGGTAGTACCACCAAGTAAGCAAGGTGTCCAACACAAAACACCGTGACCATAAGCCCCCAGTGCAAACTGCCAATGGCTTTTAAGAAGCCCTCCGTCTGACCAATCAGCACCATGTTCATGGGCAAAATGAGGAGCATGTAGACAGGCACCAAAATAATAAAAAAGCCATAGTCTTGATAGTAAACAAACAAATATTGCACGGGAATTGCTAGATACATAAACACTAACACGCGCCTGTCCACCCGGCGCGTGGGAATAATGGATAGATATTCTTTGAGCGCTAAGAAACTCACAAACGCCCAGAGCGTAATCATGCCGCTACGGTTGCCCAAGGTTCCTAGCGTAATGGCAATGACAATCATCCACCATGAACGCATTCGCAAGACAAGCTCACGGGAACGGGCAGGAATCACTTGCACGGTGATTGTGGCTGCAATAAGTAACGTGTAGATGCTGCCTAACGTCCAAATAATCTTAGCTGACATGCTGGTCCTGCCCTGTGTTGGATGGTGTGTTAATGTCACCAAACGCAGCGCGCACACGGTTAACATGGGTGAGTCCAAGAAGTCCTAAAATTACACTGTAAACCACTGCTAGTAACCAAATCGGCATAGTCCAAAAAGTCAAGATGAGGGCAAGCAGCCCAAAGCTAAACGCACGATCACTTTTGCCCATGGGACCATCATAACGCCGGGATGCGCCTACTGACGCGGCAATCACGCCGGTGAGTTCACTTGTTGCTGCCAAAATGACAATAAAGACGGGAAAGCCACTCAATTCTGGGGTGATGCGTGCAAAGGGTAAATACAACGCGGCGTCTGACCAGACATCTGCCAATTCATTGAGAAACCCGCCTAACACTGTTTTTTGATTGTGTTCTTTAGCGAGCATTCCATCGATGGCGTTGAGTGCCATGCGGACAAACAATACAACGGGCACAAGAAGATAAAGCCCTCGCACATTTGGAAATGTTGTTAATAAAAGCCCTACGATGACGCAAAGTGCAAGTGCTGCTAACGTGACCTGATTTGGACTAATGTTGCGTTGAGCAAGTGTGTTGACAAGTGGACGCAGACGGTTTTGAAACGCAGGTTTGAGGTCGTAGATGGTCATGAGATGACATCTAGTTTAGCAGGTCTGGAGCAAGCTTTATGAGCATTATTTTGGAGGCGAGTATCCTGCTGGGAGTATCGAGAGACATCATCAACACATAACTTAGTGAGAAAGAATTTATATGATTTCTCGAAAGCCGATGCTGTGACTACGCCGTTTGAGTTCATTACGTAAGCGGCTTGCCCAAGTTGCCTCGAGCTGTGGGTCGTTTTCTAAACTGAGCACCGCAAACTCGCGCGCTTGCTCAATGATGTCGCCATCCTCAGCAAGATCACCCAGCACCAAGTCTGGTACACCAGATTGCCGCGTGCCACGTAATTCGCCAGGGCCGCGTAACTTGAGGTCTTTTTCGGCAATCACAAAACCGTCTTGGTATTTTTCGATAATTTCTAAGCGCTGCTGTGTCTTTTTACTGCGATCTCCAGCAATCAAAATACAGTAACTTTCAAACTCACCACGGCCAACGCGGCCACGTAACTGGTGAAGTTGCGACAGCCCAAAGCGCTCAGCGTTTTCAATGATCATTACACTGGCGTTGGGAATATCTACCCCGACCTCAATCACGGTCGTGGACACCAGCATGTCAATGTCGTGGGCACGAAAGTCGGTCATGACAGCATCTTTTTCGTTACCGGACAGTTTGCCGTGCAGCATGGCTAAGCGGCAGGCTTGCGGCATGATGGTTTTGAGGTCGTCAAAAAGTTGTTCGGTGGCAACAATGCCCGTAAGCGCCTCACTTTCTTCAATTAAAGGCGTCACCAAATACACCTGCCGCCCTGCTTGAATTTGCCCCCAAGCAAAGCGGTAAACCTCGCGGCGTTTGCTGTCATTCACTAAGCGCGTCGTGATGGGTTTGCGACCTGGGGGTAGTTCGTCGATGATGCTTAGCTCGAGGTCACCATAATACGTCAGCGCCATGCTACGCGGAATGGGCGTGGCGCTCATCACCAAAACATCTGGCTGATTACCCAGTAATTTGCGGCGTTGTTCAACCCCAAAACGGTGCTCTTCATCTACGATTGCCAGACCAAGGTCATGAAAACTCACGCTATCTTGAATTAGCGCGTGCGTGCCGATAGCAACTTGAGCCTCACCACTAGCAATACGCGCTTTAGCCTCACGTTGTTCTTTGGCGGTCATAGTGCCAATCAAAAGTTCACAACGCACGCCCAGTGGGTAAAGATAGCTTGTGAGATTCAGAAAATGTTGTCTAGCAAGAATCTCAGTTGGGGCCATCAGGGCAGCTTGAAAATTGTTGCAGGTAGCAACGTACACGCACGCAGCCGCTACTGCCGTTTTACCGGAACCAACATCCCCCTGAAGTAAGCGCGCCATCTGCCGGGGGTTGGACATATCCTCCAAAATCTGCTCGAGCACACGTGATTGGGCGTCTGTCAGGGTAAACGGTAAGCTGCTTTGAAACGTCTCAACATCGCGCGGGCGCACTTTGAACTGCTTGCCAAGTAAGCTGGTATCGCGGTTAAGGAGTAAGCGCAACTCTAAAAACAAAAACTCATCAAATTTGAGCCGCCGCAGGGCTTGTTTGAGGGGGGCGTTGTCGTCTGGAAAGTGGATCGCGCGTAAGGCTTCGTCAAGAGGGATTAGGTGATAACGCTCGAGCACCCGCCTTGGTAAATAATCCGGCAAGGTGCTGCAATGTTCCAGCAGGGTATGCACTGCCCGCCGAATATAACTCTGACTGAGCCCTTGTGTCGTGGCATAAACGGGCACAATGCGGTCAAAACTCAATGAATCGCCCGCGTCATTGACCTCAAAATCACTGACGTTGAGTTCTAAACTGCGCCCCATGCGTTTGAGTTTGCCAGTGACTAAAATAGTTTGGCCGGGAAAAAGTTGTTTCTCGAGCCACGGTTGGTTAAACCAAACTGCTGTCAGCTTGCCACCGTAGCCATCTTCTAAAAACGCCCGCAAAATATTCATACCGCGTTTGCTTTTCATGCCTTTGCGCCCGGTAATCGTGCCGTAAACAGTCGTATTACCCTGAGTATCTAAGTCTTGGGCGTCTAGTGCCCCAAAATACGGTAACGCCCGGCGATCTTCGTAGCGGCGTGGAAAACTGTAGAGCAAATCGCGGTAAGTTTGCATGCCGATGGTCGCAAGTTTTTTAGGGGCTTGGGCAGCTAGTGGGATGAGCCCATCTTTCAAATTGGCATCGAGCACGTCATGTTGATGTAACTCTGCAGAGCTGGCATCAACACGAGCTTCTTCAGAAGATGGTTTTTTTTTAGGTCGCTTAAGAGAGGAGGTAGTTTGATTGAGTAGCTCGAGCGCTTGGTCAACACACGCTGCTCGAGCATCTTCGTCTAACTCACCATAACCAGCCATAACCGCTTGAACATCTTTAAACGGCTTGCCGAGGGTGCGCACCAATTTTTCAAGACCGCCCACAGCTACATCGTCTTGGTAGCCGTTGGCACGTTCTTGCTCGAGCGGACGCTTGAGGCGTTCGCGCAGTTCGCTGGTCGTTTTGGTTGTCCCCACAATATTTCCTAAATAACCCTTATTCCTCAGATACCCTTCAGGTGGTTATGTCCTGCACTGATTGCTATGAATCAACATCACATTAAGTGTAACAGAATACCTTAATAATTGAGGCATTGACTGTTACGATAACTGCTTGCAATATGGCACAAATACGCCGTCCCACACGTAACCTGTGCTCACACATAAAAAACGGAGCCGTAGCTCCGTCTATAAGACTATCAACGATGTATATTTCTAAGTACCTCCTATCTGGAAACCGCAGTTTTCGTGACATGCGGTTAGCGGTTAAGGATGGGCGCTGCTGAGTTTGG
>CAZMCW010000281.1:6514-6666 GCA_964564405.1 uncultured bacterium | reverse complement strand
CTCGAGCGTACCCTTAGATGATTCAGGCTATGACATTCAAGAGTCAATTTGGTATAATAGTTGTAAAGTCTTGAAATGTCCTTTAATAGATTGCTGTTTGCATGGCACATGACTGCGTTTACTTGAACAGTCGTTGAGAATGGCTCGAGACG
>CAZMCW010000281.1:4806-6504 GCA_964564405.1 uncultured bacterium | reverse complement strand
CCATTTTTGTATCAGTCAGCGTCTTGGGTCACTTTATGATGCAACCAAATTGTAATGCAACCAAACACACCCATTACTATAACTGTCTGTCTTGATGAGGTTGAGCTGGGTTGTGGGCGTATTATCTTTAAACACTGGAATACCCTTGCCCAAAATGATGGGATTTACTTTAAGGATGATTTTGTCCACCAGGCCAGCTTGCAAAAGCTGACTCGCCAGTGTGCTACCGCCGCACAAGTAAATGGGGCCATCTGCTTGCTGTTTGAGGTCGCGGGTGAATGCAATAGGACCTTCGTTAACAAGTTGAACATGCTCGTCTGGGCTTTGGGTCATAGTGCTCGAGACCACATAACTTTTGAGCATAGGATAGGGATTGGTGACACCTGCTTGCAAGCCAACCTCGTAGGTTTTGCGGCCCATAATGACTGCTTCAAACTGTGTAAGTGATGCCAAATAATCCTGAACGTGTGCGCCAGTTTCTAAAAATCCCTGCCAAGTGCCGTCTTCGTGGGCAATAAAGCCATCGGCACTGCAGGCAACATAGTAGCTGAGTTGCTGCATAAAATATCCTTGTTGTGGTGTGTGTTAAAAGAGGAAAGTGATGCGCCACCAAATCGCTCATGTCGCACATTGCGCTGGTGATGAGTGATAAGCCACCCTATTGCATTGTTACAAGGGAAATCACATCGACCTCGAGGTAAACGTGGTTATGGGTGTTCGAGGTACCAGCATCAGTCAAAACATACCGACTAAAACGAACAGGCGACGCTGGTGGCGTGCAGCTATAACAAGCTGCAGCGGACGTGGGTTAAGGAAGCTTAGATCATTGCGTGTTGAAATGTAGCATGTCCTACGCTTACTGTCAAGTTGAGTAAAGCCTCAACAAAGATGCTGAGCCGTATCCAGATTTACGTCTGGAAAGCCGCTCAGCATCTTAAATACGGTGTTATTTAGCGTAGCAATATTTGGTTCAGTTAGGGTGTTTAGCTAGGTATGCTCGAGTTCAATGGCAGCAGCCTCTAAAAATCTGCTACGACTAACAACCAAAGAGGTAGCCCCGGTAGCAAGGTGCGTTCAGGAATGTCAAAGGTTAGTGTGTCGATAGTGGTGAGCCTAGCTAGGCGAATGTCGCGGGTGTCTACCTCACCACGTGTGCCGCCATCGATGTATAGCGTCAAGCGTTTAACGTCTGTGAGATTAGGAATGCTGCTAGTGCTCAAGTTGATGCGGTCAATAGTAACCGCTGCTGAGTAGTCGGGAACAAGCAGTTGGAAACTTAGTACAGAGACATCCCTTTGTCCGGGAGTAATGCGCACGTCAGGTAGGTCAACGCCGGGTTGAACAAACAGAACGTTAGCAGGTTCGTTACTCACGTTAATGATGACATCGAAGGTAAAAGGATTTTCGTTGGCGTCGGGGTCATTGCTGTCTAAGCTTACTTTGCCCTCGAGCCGACCTGCGCTGGTTGTATTAACTTCAACCTGTAGTAGCGCTGATTCAATCCGCCCTAGGCTTCCAGGTAGATTGTCGCCTACAACATTCATGAAACTCGGTAGGGTAAGCGTGCCAAGCTCGAGCAGTTCACGGCCAGTATTGCGCACAAGGTACTCGAGCACAACATCCTCACCGCGCCGCACCGTGCCATAACGTAGGGGTAGCAGCCCGTTGGAGGTAATCGTATCTGCAGCTGTTGTGGGA
>CAZMCW010000281.1:0-4796 GCA_964564405.1 uncultured bacterium | reverse complement strand
TGCCACAAAGCGCACTTCGTACGCGCCTATGTCCACCCGGCCCCCTTGAATACGGGTGTTACCATCTAAATCGTTGGCAATGCCTGCCGCAAAACCGTTATTTCCTACATCAACAGCAGCGCTACCACCTTGTAAACGGTAATTTCCGGCTAGTGTGGGCGCACTACCGGGTAGTGCTGGGTTAATAAAGAGCGCGTTGACATCGGCAGGTGCGGGGTTGAGGTCGGTCAGTTCAAACGCGCTTGCTGAACTTGTAATTCTGCCAGCACCTGCACTAATTTGCGGGTTGGCACTTGCTGCGTTATTGCCCAACACAAGGCTATTTTGTAGGGTTAATGTGTTATCAGCCTCAATCCAAATCCCACCGCCAGCATTACCTGCTTGATTACCTGCAATAGTGCTGTTGATGATTGTTACATTACCTTCACTGGCAATACCAGCACCATTACTGTTGGCAAGGTTGCCACTAATAAGACTGTTGATAATCCTAACTGAACCATCGTCTACAGCTACCCGAATGCCAGCTCCACCGCCAGCCCCCGTTGCTCTATTACCAGCAATAATGCTGTTGATGACAGTGAGATTACCAATAGTGCGGATACCACTACCCTCGCCACCGCCACCGTTGGTAATAACAAGACTATTGATAGTAAGCGCGCCGCCTCGATTATTGTGATTGATGATTCTCGAGCCACCGTTACCACGAATCGTAACAGGTCTATCTAACGCACTTGCGTCAATAGTAATGTCGTCACCTAAAAAAAGTTGACCACTTAGCGAGATTGTTTGCCCAGCTAAACTTGCATCAAAGACAACAGTATCACCAGTTACAGCTACAGCAACAGCTTCGCGTAAGCTGCAATCCGTATCGCATATGTTGTCGTTAGTGTCTGCCAGTTTAGTAACAGTTAGCGTGGCACCATAGACATAGTTGCACAAGATCAGGCTGCATACCAGCGGTACAATAAATGGTAAATCCCTTCGTTGATACCTCATTACTACTTCCCCTTTGCTCGAGTACCACCATCTCAGGCAGCTTTGCTACGTCGCATACGATGTACTCAAGTTAAATATGAACTAAAGCTCACCGATGTCTATAGGTGACATCATGTTGTAACTCCAGTAGTAATAGTATCAAACTAACTCTTACAAAACTCTTACTCGAGTTTTCTCATTGTACTCATGAGATAAGTTTTTCATCTTAAACGTGTTAAAAATCCTACAGACGTTAACCTTCATGACACAACTATGAGAAACATCAGCCGTTTTTAGGCTGATGTCGAGATGTCTCATTAAGATGATGGCGTTCAGCAGATGACGCTGTGTCAACGCTGAGATTGTCGTCTTGTTATACTCTTTCCGGTTAATTCCTTAAGGAATTAACCCACCTAGAAGGTGTAGAAACTTCAACTTGACGCACCTCAGCCGCAAAAGAAATATCGGAATTAACCCACCTAGAAGGTGTAGAAACAGCACCTGGTTCCGATTGGAACGGCATAAAGCCCGCAGGGGGGTATGAAGTATTTAATTGGAATCGGTATTAGGGGTCTGTACTGGGATAGGGTGCTGGCGTAGTTGGGGTAGTAGCATGTGCGGGTGCTGCCATGCCGCTGCTAGCAACTTGCCGCGCACACTCATGGGCGTGCGTACAAACACCTCGAGCATGGTTTTTAGCAGCCCTACGGTAGTTAGTCGTGCAGACAAATAGCCCTGCCATGACGGTGTTGAACACGCAAAAAACGCCTCAAAAAAGACTTGTGTTTGCGGGCTGTCCATACTCAAAATAGCTTCTAGCCCAAAGCGGTAAAGTTGCTGCTGGTAGCGCGCGTGAGCAGACCAGAGGTGCTGCCACGCGTAGCTAGTCACATCTGGCAAGCCTTGGTTAAGCCCGTCTGAAATAGCTTGGGCAAGCTTTGGTGCGTGGCGTAACGCTAGACCCACGGAATAACCAGATGCAGGGTGAACCATGCTGGCAGCGGCACCGTAGCCCACGGTTGGCTGCGGCATGTGGGGGAGTGCTGGGTTCATAGGGAAAAGGCAGTGCTCGAGCTCGCAAACTTCTAAAACGTCACAACCACGTGCTTCTAGGCGTCGTTCCAAGCGATCTTTGAACACTTCAAAAGGAAGCTTGGGGCGCACAGCTAGGGCTGTTTCTTCTACAAAAAAGCGTCCGTCTCCCAAGTCCATAGCGTACAAAAAAGTAGCCTGCTGGCGCTCGTCGGCTGTTAAATGGCTATCGTCAAAGTCCATGAGCATCATGCTGCCAGGGGCAATAGGCGGCGTTGAAAAAGTACCTGTAAATCCATAAGCCAGTTGGTAGGCAAGGTCAGCAGCTGGCCGCGTCACAAATTTGCTGCTGTGCCCGCTTGCATCAATGACCAGCCGACTATGCTGCTTCGCGCCTGTGTTTGTGCATACAGTTGTAGAGGGTACGGCAGGATCGTGGTGGATATGTTCAGCTGTGCCTACAAGCCAGGTTACGTTGCCCTTTGCACAGACCTCTAAAAGATGCGTTTGTAACTTGCTGTTGTCAAACAAGCTGTATGCGCGGTTGAGGTTGCGTGCGCCGGCCATGCCTACATCACCGTGATAGCTAGCTGGGTTTTGTGATCTGCCTCGAGCGTACACCTTTGTCCAAGTATGGCCGAGCGTACTGTGCAAGTGGGCAGGTAGTTCGTCGTGCCAAATGCCGTAGGTATTAGGCCAAGCTTTAGGTGAACTTGCGTCCGGACTGAGGCAAGCTGTATTGAGTCCTAGTTCCGCACAAGCTGCTGTAATTGCTAGCCCTGCTGGGCCGGTGCCAATCACCAGAACATCAAACATTGCTAGATGCCATGCGCTGTAGATACTTGTTGACGGTAAGCCATACGGTAAGCCACAACGTGCAACTTAACGCGTCGTTTCAGCAAGGGGAATAATCTCAATGTCGGGGAATGCATATAGCGTAACTGCCTCACCAGGTTGGTACAAGAGTCGTTGTTGATAGCCTGTTTGACGCGGGTTTAGGTAAACCTCAACTACATTGTCTTGTAAGTTAATAATCCACGTTTCGGGGATGCCGTGCCGCGCGTAAACAGGTAATTTACGCCCCAGGTCGTGCCCTAAACTGGTGTAGCTGACTTCGACCATGAGTAACACTTCTTCGGGAATGTTACCAGCGTGTTCAAAAAAATCGCCATCTAAACTCAGCAGCGCAATGTCCGGGTCGGGTGAGGTGTGACGGTTTAAGTACACTGGGCGCTGCACGCGCACTACAGCATTTTCACTACACGCTTGCAAAAACTTAGCGGTGAGATAGTTGACGCACGCAGCATGGCGCTTGCCTGGGGGAATGAGCGTGTAGAGTTTACCCTCGAGCAACTCCACGCGTTCACTTGCTGATAAGACGCCCGTTTTTTCCATCTCGAGCACATCAGCAACGGTGTAATCGTGTTTG
The DNA here is from genome assembly GCA_964564405.1 of uncultured bacterium. GTDB lineage: Bacteria > Deinococcota > Deinococci > Deinococcales > Trueperaceae > JBCCBI01. The sequence goes on along the minus strand of CAZMCW010000281.1, from coordinate 1,360 downwards.
CCTAGGCGCGGCATGGCGTTAGTCTAGCATCCTAGCCCGCCCTAATGAGGGTATTAAGGTGTATTTTACCAAATGTGCTGACATATTTGCGTGAACATAGCTTGATATAAATTGCCATCATCCTCTTTGTAAGCCGTATTCTCTTTGTAAACCGTATTCGTCTGTTAAAGAAGCTAGTATCTGAATGTGCTGTTAAGTAAGTATGCTGTTAAGCGAGTATGCTGTTAGGGTAGCAAAAACCAACCCTAGTGCCAACAAGACAAAAATTAAGCGCCCGTAAAATTCACATCAGCAAGGAGATAGTGCTATGTCAGATCCAAAGACGCTTCCTAGTTATGACAGTTTGGCACAACCGTTGCCTGCAACTAGCCTAAAAGGCATCTACTACCGTTTTGTGCGCTGGCTCCTTGCGACAGCGGGTACCTTGTCAGATGGCATCCGTCTAGGGCAAACGCATGGCTTTGACTCAGGGGTTATGTTGGAATATGTCTATAAAGATGAAGCTTCTGGGCGCTGGGGTATTGGTGCGCTCATTGACCGCATTTACCTCAACAGTCCTGGCTGGCAGGGTATTCGGGCGCGCCGCGAGCTTATTAAAACGGTGTTGCGGTCTGTGCTCGAGCAACGCCAAGCAGCTGGTGAAGACATCTACATGTTAGATGTTGCTTGTGGCGGTGGGCGCTACGACCTTGAAGTCCTGCGCGAGTTTCCCAAGGTGCGTGCTACTTTACGCGACTATCAAATGGTGAACGTAGATAAAGCCCGCGAACTTGCTAAAGACTTTGGGGTGACGGCAACCATTGAACAAGCCGATGCGTTTAGTGATAGCGATTTAGCAGTAGTATCGCCTGCGCCTAATGTGATTGTTGTGTCGGGGTTACACGAAATTTTGCCAGACGATGCGCTGATTAGCAACCACTTTAAGCAACTTGCCAACATTATGGTGCCAGGTGGGACGCTCATCTTTACCGTGCAACCCTACCACCCGCAGCTCGAGCTTATTGCCCGCACACTTAAATCCCACACGGGCAACCTTTGGGTAATGCGCCTTAGGTCGCTCGAGCAAGTCCAAAGTTGGGCGGCAGCAGCAGGTTTTAGCGCATTTGAAGTCAGCATGGAACCGCAGGGTATTTTTGGAGTAGTGCGCGCGGTGTACACAGGTGCCACAGAGTTATCTTAAGGCACAAATATATCTAGATTTGGTCTTCATGCAGTACTTTACGCTGCTGTAGTTTAGTGCTGATGTATCTTTATGCTGATATTTGGACTGAAGTACGTTTAGCGTTTTCACGAATAACTGCCGCAGGTAGTTGCGCGTGTGACCCAGGGGAGTAGAAATCAACCCACTCAGTGCGGGGGA
>CAZMCW010000280.1:1539-6673 GCA_964564405.1 uncultured bacterium | reverse complement strand
TGTTTTGATGTCGCTTTGCGGCATCAAAATCGCTCGTAAGAGCGTACCCTTAAATGATTTAGACTATGACATTCAAGAGTCAATTTGGTGTAACTTATCCTGAAACTGCTACACTCCATAAATAGCTCAATGCCGAAACATTAACCTGTATTTTGCTATAGTTAAATCTGATGCTCAGCCTCAACAGAAGTAACAACGTTTCATACGCGCTATCAACATGAAAAAAATCAGAAAAATACAAAAGAGTAAAAGTACAACTCAAAAAACGTATCGCCAGTTAGAGAAGGCAATTTCGCAGAATGAGTTGATACCTGGACAACTACTGGTAATCACAGAGTTAGCAGCCGACCTTGGGGTAAGTCGCACACCTGTTCGCGAAGCGCTACTGATGCTCGAGAAAGCCGGCCTTGTCGAGATTGACAATGGCCGCATGATTGTGTCTGGGTTGAGTCTAGATGACCTTGAAGAAGTGTTTGAATTTCGGCAAGCCATTGAACTTTTTGCGTTAGAAAAAACGATTGAGCAGTGTAGTAACAGCCAATTACAAACTTTTCATACAATTCTTGAACCCTATAAACACACCACAAGTGTCCCTGCCGAAGCAATTGCCAAAGCTGACCTCGCGTTTCACAGAAGTCTGGTCGTTCATGCTGGTAACGGCCGCATGCTGACGTCATGGGATCAAATGGCAACCCAGCTAAGACGTTTTTGGCAGGACGAACAGCACGATAACGAACGCGTACAACGTGATATTGAAGAGTGTTTGGACATTACCCAAAGCATTAAAGCACGCAACACGCTAGCAGCAGCACACCTGTTACGTGAACATTTACAACGTACTAAGCTATCTCTAACAAGTTGGAAAGACTCACAACGCCTTGTCGCTACAATCAGCTAGCGTGCTGTCTTGTATGTAGGTCTTCTGTATACGACTTTTATTTGCGTCTTCGCGCCCAAACATCTGAATTTACGAGGTGAGCAGGAAGCTTGTGTGCTAGCACATCAATGACTTGTTGACACATTGTAAGTGCGGTGCGCTCGAGTGCTTCTTGCGAAGACCCTGCTATGTGGGGTGTCAGCACAACATTATCAACATGCAAAAGCGGATGATCCACGGGCATATTTTCAGAGTGGTACACATCCAAACCAGCTCCAGCTAAGGTGCCTGCTTGGAGGGCGTCTACAAGGGCATGTTCGTCAACAACATCACCTCTGGAGGTGTTAATTAGAACAGCATGTTGCTTCATACATGCTAATTCTGTGCGTCCAATCAAATGATAGGTCTGCTCAGTCAGTGGTACATGCAACGACACAACATCTGCAGTGGCCAGGAGGGTTTGTAGAGATGTGACCTTGCTGACGCCTCTTTGCGCTAAGTCAGCTGCTGAAGCAGACGGAGAATAAACGAGCACAGACATCTGAAATGCCTGCCGCAATATGTCTGCTACCTGCTGACCAATGTTGCCAAAGCCGATAATACCTACCGTCTTGGCGGTCAGTTCACGTATGTTACTGGTGTATTTGAATTCAAAATCACCCCTGCGTGTGGCCTGCTCAGCGCGAGTAAGCTGTTTCATGACAGCCAGCATCAGGCTAACGGTCATCTCAGCGACAGATGTGACATTGGCATGAGGTGTGTTGACCACCGGAATGCCCAACTCACTTGCGTAGTCTAGGTCAATGGCGTTGACACCAACTCCATGACTGCCAATTACACGCAGGTTAGCTGCTTGCTGCATAGCATGTTTGTCTAAGCCTGCGCTGCGGGTAATCACGGCATCTACCCCGCCAATCTCGTTAGCAACGGTTTGCATATCGTTAGCTGATGCAAGACGCGGTAGTACGTTTGCGTCCTTGAGTAAGGTGATGCCTGCAGTATGGATTGGTTGGATGATTAAACAGATATCTTGGCTCGAGTCAGTCATGTCTTAGTGCTGTTGGCAAGTGCTGTTAGTCGTGAGATCATCATCTTATGGCAAAGACAACTGACGCTCAACAAACGACGCATGTCCTGCTTGGACGACCAGTTCATTCTCAACCATATAAGGCATACCTCGTTGATAGGTGGCTTTCACTGTTCCCTTACCTTGCCAGCCTTCATAGAGGCTGTAATAGCCGTTGCCATGCTCAGAAGCATTGGTAATCGTGAACGCTTCATCAGGGTCAAAAAGCACAAAATCGGCATCGTAACCTACAGCCAGGTAGCCTTTTTGACCGGTTAAACCCAATGCTCGAGCCGGCCCGGCCGACATGGCGGCAATGAGACCCTCAACGGAGATACGCTTTTCGTGTACACCTTTTTGGTACAGCAGCGGTAACATGGTGGCAATGCCGGGTACACCGTAACCAGCTTTAAAGATGTTATCCCCCACCTCTTTTTCAGCAGGCTCAAACGCGCTGTGGTCACTGCCAATGGTGTCTAAAATACCTCCAGCCAATGCTTGCCAAAGGGCGTCTTGGTCGTGCTGCGTGCGCAGTGGTGGGGACATTTTGGCTTTGGCACCAAGCTGGCTAGCCGTGTCAGCCGTGAGTAGTAAGTAGTGCGGGCAGGTTTCAGCGGTGAGCTTGATGCCTGCGAGTTTTGCATTACTTACCGCTTGCATCGATTCTGCACAGGTAAGGTGAACAAGATAACTGCTACAAGGTTGAATTCTGTGCAAACGAATGAGGCGCTCAACGGCATCAACCTCAACCCACTTGGGTCTCGAGTTGTAGTAGTCGTTTAAGCTAAGCTGCCCTTGTTCTTGGCTCCATAGCTCGAGCAAGTCTGCTGCAGGGCCGTTTTCGGCATGAAACAGCAAGACTCCACCAGCACGCTGGGCCGCCCGCATAGCCAGTAAAATTTCGTCATCACCTACGCTGATGCCACGCCCACCGTAAGCCATAAACAACTTAAAACTAGGATTGTGCTTTTGGACGATATCAGCGATAGCATGTTGGGTACGGTTGAGGTCGTTTAACCGTACATGAAAGCCAAAGTCAACCAGCGACGTCTGCCGTGCCGCTTCAACCTCGTGTTCAAAAAAGGTGACGGGGTCAGCATCTGGCGGGGTGTATAAGTGATGCAAGACAGTCGTAACGCCCCCAAACAGGGCCGCTTCTGACACACTTGCATAGGTCTCCGCGTGAATGGGATGCACGTGAGGATCAATAAGCCCAGGAAGCACCAGTAAATGCCTTGCGTCAATCTCGGTGGCACCTTGTAGACCCTGCCCAATGGTGACGATACGTCCCTGTTGAATGCCAAGGCCGGCTTGCACGAGGCCGCTGGGTAAGACCAAGGTACCGCCGCTAACAACCTGATCGTAATGCATGGTATGCCCTTTCAGATGGTGTCAAAATAAAGCGTCAAGGTGATGCATCAAAGTCGGCTGTAAATGTGATGAGACCATCAACACTGGGCCGCCAAGCCCGTGCTTTTTGGTTTGTGAGCCAAAAGAGCCTCGTGTTGTACAAGTACAACCAAGGGGGATCGTCGCGCAATATGCGCCCTGCTTGACGGTAAGTGTGCTGTCTTGTACTAGTTGAGATAGTTGTTTTAGCTTGGGCTAGCAAGTGATTAAAGTCAGCGTTGTCGTAGCCTAACCACCAAACGCCTGGGTTATGAGATGAAAATTTTTCACTAAACAACCGAAAGGTACTGTGGGGGCTCGAGTCAAAACAAGCAGCATCGTGAATATTGGTATCGCGTACATCGTTAGCATATTGAGGACGGTCATGATGCTCAACGAGCTCGAGCGAGACACCAACCTGTCGCCACTGCATCTGCAACAAGCTAGCAAGCTGAGTAGCTTCATCAGGTAAGCGGCTAGGAATGTCAAAGGTTAACTTGACGTCGGTCATGTGAGCATCATCAAGCAGTTGACGCGCCCGCTCAGGATCGTACGTATAAGGTGCTAAGTTTGGATCAAACCCAAGTTGGGTGGCAGTACAAGGGCTGCTGATAATATCGGCTTGTCCGTCAAACAACACGTCAATAATGGTTTTTGTGTCGGTGGCATAGTTGAGTGCACGCCGTAAGTTGATGTCGCCTACTTGACCGCTGACAAGGTTGAACATAAACGTGGTGGCCACACTGCTAGCTTGCGTGTATTGGATGAGGTGCTCGGGTGCTTGGCGGACGTCACTAGCAATATCTGCACGGGTAGACGCTACGGCCTCGAGCCGTTCTTCTACGCTAGCTAACGCCTGCCACACTACACGTTTAACTGTAGGTACCCCTTGCCAGTAGTGCTCGTGGGCGTCCATGACAATCTCATCCTCACGCTGTTGCACAAGTTTTAGAGGGCCTGTGCCGGGCGGCAAGGCAGGCAATTCATCTAGGCTGGCAACTGGCAGAATAAACAGCTCGACGAGTACGTCGAGTAGGTCGGCCATGGCGTGAGGCAAGTGAATGTTTACGGTGTGGCTATCTTGAGCCTCGAGCTCACAACCCCGCAAATAACCTTGATAAATACCCGTTGTACCCAGTTCACCTGTAATGAGCTCATCGCGCACGCGCGCTAAGCTGGCCACAACATCATCTGCACTCAGTAACTGACCGTCGTGAAAATGCACCTGGTCACGCAGGTGAAAACGCCACTGACGGGCATCTTCTGACACAGTCCAAGACTCGGCTAAAGCAGCCTGATAGTGACCGTTGGCAGCGCGTTTCACGAGCGGCTCGTAAAGCGCGTGGAGCAAACTCAAACGGTGGCGGTCATCGCTGCACGCGTGGGGGTCGCCCAGACGAACGTAAGGTTGTACAACTGTTAGCTTGTCAATTAAGTCAGGAGCTAGTAGGGGCATAGAAGCTGACAAACTGCATTCACGTTACTGCCGCGTCGCTTATTGCTGCATTGGCTGCTGGGGCTAACGGGTCTAAGCCCAATAAACGTTCTGGATTGGTTTTAGTGAGGGTACGAATATCGTCTGGCGAAACACCCAGATCGAGCAGACAGGCAATAAATTCGCGGAACCCTTCTACCGGTGTGGGCAAGGTGTAAACGCCAAAGTCAGTGGCGATAATACAGTGCTCAGCACCCAGCGCTTGAATTTGCTCAGCAACCAGTTTGACGCCACCCCCCGGTGCTTCATGCATGCCTTCATCGATTGACATGTACTCCCGCTCTACGTAGTAATGGGTTTTGGGGAT
>CAZMCW010000280.1:1048-1500 GCA_964564405.1 uncultured bacterium | reverse complement strand
GAACTTGCCACCAGAACTTTCTCAATACCGTACTGCTGAGCTAACTCAACGACCCGCAAGCCTTCCTCCACAGAAATATGCCCGGTATTCAAATACACCTCGGGGCGCTCGGCAATTAAACTCAGAATTTCATCGAGTTTACTGTCTGGTTTACCTTCAAGCGGAATGCGAATACAGCGGTCTAACTCTTCTTGCTTAAATTTGGGGTACAACTCGCTTAAGGGGATAAACTTACCGTCCACCCAGTGGCCTTCACGCGACGCTTGATAGTAAGTTGAATGGGCCCCAAAACTGATGAACTTAGCACCGGTGCCGTAGTTCAACGCGGTTTTAACACTGCGAGGATTCATGCCGCCGTAGACGGTGTTCATAATGAGCCCACCAAAGGTTTGAAAGTTGTCCACAACGCGGTTAACTAACCACGCAGTGCCGTTGCTCATTTCAAACACATC
>CAZMCW010000280.1:0-976 GCA_964564405.1 uncultured bacterium | reverse complement strand
GCTTTGGCTTCGGTGGCTGCTTGAATGGGGTCTACGCGCCGGGGACTACTAAAAATATGCGGTCCAGCATGAACATGAATATCAATAGCGCCCTGCAAAAGTTCATAGGAAAGCTCGAGCGAGCGTCCGGGAGGGAGTAGCATAGATTCTCCTTAAAGTTAAAAGCGATTAAGCATGATGGTTACGGTAGTCTCGAACAAGCTGACCTTCTTTGAAAACAAGCTGTAATTCTCTAAGGTGAGAAATGTTCTCGAGCGGATTTTTGCGCACCACAATGAGGTCGGCTAACTTGCCCACCTCAACTGTGCCAAGCTGATCGTCCACACTACAAAGTTCAGCCGCATGACGGGTGGACGCTACTAGTGCTGCCATGGTGTCCATACCCGCGTCTACCATGGTTTCAATTTCAGGAATAATCCGCTCAGCAAAAGGCACCGGCATATCTTCACCGGTGGCAATTTTGACGCCTGCTTGCAGTGCTCGCTGAAAGGTGTCGAGGTGTCCGGGCGCAGCTGCTAAAATTTTCTGAATGGCAAATTCAGCATTATTTGCCATCACAAAGTCCATGTTTTGGGTGACGGCTAAGGTGGGAACGTAAAAGGTGCCATTTTCGGCCATCATGTCAAGGGCTTCGTCATCTAGAAAATAGCCATGTTCAACACTGGCTACGCCAGCTTTGACCGCCATCTTGGCCCCAAGTGAGCCGCCAATGTGCGCGCATACCTTGCGCCCTTTAAACTGGGCAACCTCTACTGCAGCTTGAATTTCATCAAAGGTCATCTGCGGTTCGTACATGGTTTCTGTTGGTGAGGCCACCCCACCCGTAATCATGAGTTTAATTTGATCCGCGCCGCGTTTCATCTGCTCCCTAGCCGCTTTGCGCACTTCATAGGGACCATCCACCTGAACTGAATTGCCGTGTCCCCAACCATGCCCACCCGTAGCAATAAGCGCTCTACCGCAAACAAATAAGCGC
>CAZMCW010000279.1:316-6689 GCA_964564405.1 uncultured bacterium | reverse complement strand
TACGTCATCCGGCACATCATTGTCTGCAATATCATCTACGTCTAAAGCATCATCTACAAGACCATAACGCACAGCCAGCTTTGAGGCTTCTGTCTCGGATAGCTCATCAATCCAGGCATGTAGACGTTCGCGCACAGTCATGACCTCAGTTTAGACAAAAAGAATGCCACAAAACAAGTTGACAGGAGCATGACGGCCATCTGAAATTTGTATATTTTATATTTTAGAAAATTATTTTTAATAAAGTGTGAAAATGAGTTTTAAACCTTCATCAACCTCAATTTGCTTGGCTGAACTTATCTGCCCAATTTTTTCGGTTAAAAAGCTTTTGTCTAAGGTAATAACTTGCGATACATTCACGACGGATGTTTTTTTGAGGCCGCTGTCACGCCGCTCGAGCTTCACATTTCCCGGTGCCCTAGCTAGTTTAGTATTTGAGGTAATCACCGCAACAATCACGGTGTTAATGCGGCTGCGGTTGAACGCATCAGCTTGAATGACGAGTACGGGTCGTCGGTAACCTGGTTCAGAACCCGTTGGTGCGTTTAAAGATGCCCACCAGATGTCACCCCTGGCAATTACCATTCATCAACGGATAGGGATTGAATTTGCATGGTTGCGAGGTTGGGCTCGAGCCCACTGTCACTACTGTCATAAACGTGGTTCAACATGTCGGTAATACAGTCCTGGTCATGCCTATCAATAAACTCTGCTAGCGCATGCTGATACAACTCACTGCGGGAAAGCCCCAAACGCTTGGCAAGCTGCTCCGCCGCTGCAAACTGCGGGTCTGGAATGGAAATCGCCGTCTTCATGAACTTAGTATAACTTGGGTATAACTCGAGTGCAGTACAAGCCTTACAAACCCCATTTACTGATGCCGCTAAATCACGTCACAAGCCACCTTAACGCCCATCTGAGCGAATGTGGTAGCGTACGTCATCTATGAACTATCTTTGTCTAGCAGCGGGTAAAGGCACACGCATGGGCTCGCTGGGAAGCTACTTGCAAAAGTGCATGTATCCGGTGAATTTGCGGCCCTTTGTTGAGTACTCGCTGCGTAATTTATTGGCAACTGCGGATGTGACTAACGACCAACTCACCTTTATTGTGGGGCATCATCAAGAGCAACTGCGGCGCTATTTTGGGGAGGTTTTTGAGGGGCTTACGGTGAATTACCTCGAGCAACCCCAACAACTCGGCACTGCCCACGCCATCTACACCGCCCACGAACACATGCACTTCACATCTCCAATTATCGTCTGGCTGGCAGATTTATATGTTCCTGCCACCCTTTTTACTGAGGCTATCAAGCACCCGTGGAACAACCTACAAACCCTTGCGCCCGGTCACGAGGACGAAAAAGACAATCTCAAAGCTACCATTGACCGTTCAGATGAAGTTGCCAGAGTGACTCGAGCGTGGTGTGGTGAGGATGACCTCTATGACATTGGCTTATGGAAACTCTCGCCAGATGTACTCAACATGATGCTCTCACGGCGCGAAGGTGAATACCGCGTGCTCCCCAACTTACAGCATGCCATCGACCAAGGACAGCAAATTGCCGCCGTCATCGCTGATGAATGGATTCACCTCGGCGGTGTGACCCCGACAGCAGAGGAAAACGTGTACCAGGTTGTGCAACGCTTAAACGAACTCCATCTACATAGGCAGGTAGGGCAACCCGCATGAGCGCCATGACCGTAGGTAAAACCCCGTTGCGTATTCCACTGGCAGGTGGCCTCACCGACATTAAAGAATACGCCGAGCTCTACGGCGGCATCACCGTGAGTATGACGATTGACAAATACGTCTACGTGGCGCTTAAGCACAACCTCGACGGCTATTTTGAGTTGCAGTATCAAAACGTGCGCGAAAAAGTCAACAACGCCCGGCAAATTCGTAACGACCTCATCCGCGAAGCCCTTTACCTGACTGGTTTGCAAGACACGCCGCTCAGCTTATCTGTGATGGTGGATTTAGCAGGCGAAAGCGGCCTCGGCACGTCCGGCGCAGTGACCGTAAGCTTGCTGCATGCCATGTACAAGCTCAAAGGCGAATCCCCTAGTAAAGACGAGATTTATCAGCAAGCAGCCAGCATTGAGGTGGATATTTTGCAGGGTGCGTCTGGCTATCACGATCCCACCATTTGCGCGCTGGGTGGGCTAAAAGTCATTGAGTACGAAGGCAGTAAAATTGTCCCAAGAGATGTTGCCTTAAGTGATGACATGCGAACGCAGTTTGCCGACTCGTTACTCTTTTTTTACAGTGGCCGGCATGCTAAAAGTAAACCGTCACTGGATTTGTTGAGCAGTCACATTCGGGAAGCGTTTGATTTGTTGCATGACATTAAGGCAATTGGCATTGAATTAGAACAAGCTTTCCTAACCAGCAACCTACAACGTGTCGCCGAGATTATCGCCGAACAGCAAACCCTTAAACAACAACTGCCCGGGCGCTTTTTAGATGATTACGTTGAAGACATCACCCAACGCGTGCGGGACGTGGGCGCGTATGCCCAACTTCCCGGCGGTAAAATTAGCGCGTTTGTGATTGTCTGTTGCCCAGATGGTCAACATGCTGCGGTACGAGAAGCGTTGAGTGATTTACGGGAAGTGCCGTTTGGGCTCGAGGCCGTCGGCACAACCGCCGTTACTGTATAAATATCTAGCTGAAGATACAAGCAAGTATCACTTGGTTGACTGCAAACATGGCTTTAATATTGGCTGCGCATTCCACGTGCATGCGCAGCAGCACCTAGCATCACCATCAGACTGTAAGTAATTATACCTGCCAAGCTGTAGCCAGAATAGCTAATACGTGGGTCAACTAATTGGAGTACAAATAGGAGGGCAGGCTGGAGCGCACTTACGACGGTATAGGTCATCACAGAGGTCAATACAAGCGCCAACTGACCTAGGTAAATGGGAAACACAATAAGAAGTGTTGCCGCAAGACCGAGGGTGACGAGCATCGTCGTAGGAAGTTGTATCAAACTAGGGTCAGCACGAAGCCCTAAAGCATAGGCTGAGACAAGTATCAGCAGGATAAAACGCACCGCTAACACGCTCTCAGCGCTGATCCCAGCATCGTGTAAACGCTTAGAATACAACCCCGCCACGGTAATACTTACCCCACTAAAGAGTGCAAGGACTAAACCCAAAGCCTGAGTGGTCATTGAGGCAGTGTTAAATCCTGCCAACCCGCGCAGCGTAACCACTGCTAAAAATAACAGTGACAGCAGTACGCCAAGTTGAGCAAGTTGCTCGAGCCACGTGGTACGCGGCAAAGCACGGCGGTAGATGCCAGAACGTGATAGCACGATCAGCGTCAACGGTGCAATGCCTGAAAAAAGCGTGTTAACGATAGAGGGCTCGAGGTGTGTCAGGGCGAAAAAGTAAGCGAGCCAAGCACTCGCGGTAAACACATTGACTGCCACAATATCTTGCCAGTATTTCAGCATCTGAACGTATTGTGAGCGGTTATTGCTGATGGCAATGGCATTAAAACTCACAGTACATATAGAAAATGCCAATACGACAACACCAAAAAAGCTAAGCGTTTGAAACACATTGCCAAAATAAACGTCTCGAAACGCTACAGAAAGGGAAAATAAGCCAGCAAACACGACCCCAAGAGATACACCTGAGAAGCCAAAGATAGAGAGTTTAGATGTCATGCTGCCCAGCCTAGTTCAATAGGGAAGCTATTTCTATCTGAATCTTGTGGTCAAAATTGGACATTTACACATGATGTTGATACGGTTTGCTGAGTAAGCGTTTCACGCTCACAGGGTGTCTTGTTACAAACATAAACCTAGTCATAAACCACAACATCTCAAAGGAGGTCAACCATGCGCCCCAATCCCCTCAAACGAGCATTTGCTGAAGGCAAAGGTCTCATCAACGGTTGGTTACACATTCCTTCATCGGTCGCTACCGAAGCCATGGCCCATCAAGGTTTTGACAGCCTCACCATCGACATGCAGCACGGCTTAGCGATGGTGGAGTCTGCCATTCCTATGCTGCAGGCTATGGCGACAACAGATGTCACCCCGATGGCCCGCGTACCTTGGAACGAACCCGGCATCATCATGAAAATGCTGGACTTGGGCTGCTACGGGATCATCTGCCCGATGGTCAACAGCCGAGCTGAGTGTGAGGCGTTTGTGGGTGCCTGCCGCTACCCACCCCTAGGCTACCGCAGTTTTGGGCCCACCCGGGTGAAAATGGTTGCGGGTGCAGATTATGCGGCGCATGCCAACGACGAAATCCTTACGCTCGCCATGATTGAAACGGCAGAGGCAATGGAGAATCTGGAAGACATCGCCAGTACTCCTGGGCTAGATGGGCTTTACGTTGGACCTGCCGACCTCAGCCAATCTCTAGGCGGCAAACCGGGTGCAGATTTTGAAGATGGTCCTATACCAGAGGCGCTAGATACTATTTTGAAAGTAGCTAAAGCCAACAACTTGGTGGCAGGTTTACACAACGGCTCAGCGGCCTACGCACGTAAAATGCTAGATAAAGGCTTTCAACTTGTAACCGTGCAAAGCGACCTTGCGTTTATGTCCCAAGCTGCTGCCAAAGTTGTGCAGGACATTCAGGGCGGGCCTCAACAGGATACGTTTAAGCAAGACGCTAGCCCCTATTAAGCACGCTACTTACTCACACGCGACTGTGACCCCCATCACCTGAGATTCACCCCAAGGTGTGATGACAGTTCACCCCCGTGCTTCCTAAACTTAAGTCACATTCGTTAAGGAGGCAACACTATGAACCTCGAGAACCTCTCGAAACAGCAATTAGCCTACATCTTGTTAGGTGCTGGCGCATTTTTCTTTCTAGCTAGCACAGGTCTATTCGCGTTCCCCAATCTTTTACCCCTTCTTCTTTTTGGTGCAGGTTCTGCTGCTTTTTTCCAAGTTTTCCGGCGTAAGCGTCACGAAAACTGGTGGGCGCTCATTCCTAGTTCGGCGCTGCTAGCTCTAGCTCTAGCAACTTTAGCTGGACCCTTGTCGGGCAGTTTGTTTTTAGGAACGCTAGGCTTAGGGTTTATTGCTATTTATGTCAGTAACAACAAACAGTGGTGGGCTATTATTCCCGGCGGTGTGCTCATTACCCTAGCGTTTAACGCTGCGCCCTTGTTTGGTATTGATGAAGGCATCATCTTCTTTTTGGGGATTACGGCAACGTTTGTGACGCTTTACCGCTTGCCTAAAGGCAGAGGGCGGCAAACCTGGGCGCGTTACCCAGCTATTGGCACGCTGATTATGAGCATTATGATTGCGTTTAGTGGGTTTAACAGTTTTGGCATCTTTAACAACATGTTTCTATCCCTGGGCCTACTAGCAGCAGGTGGCTACCTCCTTTGGCAACACTACCGTGTAGATGGTGCGCCTATTCGCCCGGCACCACCAGCGCCACCATCACCCATACAGCAGGAAGATAACGCTGATGTTGATCCCATGCCCAATGTTTCAAACCCTAATGTTACAAATAATGACACCGATGCCAACACAGGAACAGCCGGCAACATTAACTAAACCTCGTCTCACACAAGTTTTAGATGTTGAGATAACATCCACCACATATCCATCAAGCGCTTGCTTCTACACGCTCAGTAGCCGCAGGCGCTTGATGATTTATAAGGGCAAATTATCGTCTGTGACATTACTTTGTCTAATTAACCTGAGTTCGGAGTTAATTTACGTCAGAGGCGCATCTTGTGTGAATACTAGAGAAATTATGTTCTCGGGCACATCAAATATGAGCTGTACAGCCTGAATGAGTCCCGTTTGATGACTGAAGGTTTTTACGACCATCTTATGATATGTGTCAGAGACGTGTTTCTGATTGTTTTGAAACATCAAATTCAGGTTAATTAGTAACCTCATGCTATAGCCATATCTACGCTGACTGCTCCCATTCCCCCTTTCACCCCTTCTCCCTAGCCTCAGTATTGGCAACGGGTAATAACGCCACGTGAACCCACTGTATGTCTGTAGCTGACCAGATGTTACCTGTCCTATCTTGCTAGACTACAGGCTATGACAGAGACCTCTAAACAGCCGCGCATCACCGTGATTGGTGCGGGCATGGCCGGGAGTGATGCAGCACTGGCAGCAGCCAACTTGGGCGTACACGTTGACCTGTACGAAATGCGCCCCGTGAAAATGACGCCTGCACACCGCACAGACAGTTTTGCTGAACTGGTTTGCTCGAACAGCTTTGGCGGTAAAGCAGAAACCAACGCCAAAGGGCTTTTACAAGCTGAAATGTTGATTGCTGGCGGGTTGGTGATGACCAGCGCCCAAGCCTCGAGCCTCCCCGCTGGGGGCGCACTTGCCGTTGACCGTGACCAGTTTGGCGAA
>CAZMCW010000279.1:0-306 GCA_964564405.1 uncultured bacterium | reverse complement strand
TGTCACCCAAACAATTACCAACCACCCCAAAATCACCGTTCACCGCGAAGAACTTACCGCATTACCTGAAGGCACTGTGGTGATCGCCTCCGGTCCACTCACCTCGGATCCACTAGCAGATGCCATTCGCGAGCTAGTAGGCATGGAGTTTTTAGGCTTTTACGACGCCGCAGCCCCAGTGATTAGCGTTGACAGCATCGATATGAACATCGCCTATTACAAAGGGCGCTACGACCAAGGCGCAGATTATATCAATTTGCCGTTTCACAAAGAAGATTATGACCGTTGGTATGAGGCTTTAGGGAA
>CAZMCW010000278.1:543-6693 GCA_964564405.1 uncultured bacterium | reverse complement strand
CAACCCAATCTGCCGTTGTGGATTCTGGTGACAGCTGACTTTTAGCAACCTCAGCTAACCTAACTAAGTGGACGAGCAGTGTTTAAGATGCTGCTCGTTTTTATGTGCTAGTCGGTGGATGTACTGGCTGCGCGGCGCAGTTGGCTCGAGGAGATATCCATGCGGAACTCGAGCCCCGTAAACATATCCTCAAACCCCTCAGGAATACTTAGATCTGCAAGTTGGATAAGACGCTGGGAGCGCGCACTTTTGCGGCTGGCGACCAAAAAGTTACACCCTGCATCTTGCAGGGTGGTAAGAGCGGCAAACATGGCTGAGTCACTGTGGTCATAAAAGCGGGTATCAACAAGCCGGCTAGCTGTATCTGCGCCAACAACAAATGTACTTTTGGGAAAGTAGTGTGCTTTGTCTACAAACAGCGGGCTATAGCTTAGGACAACAGGTGCATCATCTATAAACTGGGTTACGCGGCTGTACGCGCGTGCTAGGTTGATCTCGCCTTTGTCGGCATTGTTGAGGGCTAGTTCAAAGGTAGCTGGGCGGCCACTGTGGTCACTAGCTGCCTTAGCTAGCTCTAAGTGCCCAGCATGCAGTGGGTCAAACGAACCAGAAAGGATTAGTGCGCGTGGGTAGGTTGTATGTAAGCTCACGCGCGCATGGTGATCAATGTGAACCAGTTTGGGCGTTTGGTTGGCTTCTGCATGCCACGGCAGGTGCGGTATAAACTGGCTGGTTAACTTTTCACGCGCTAAAAGGCCGTCTTGCAAGCCATCTGTGGGCGCGCGCACGCCAGACGCCAAGCAGATGACATAGAGCAAAAGTTGGCTTACCAGCGCTTCTTCTTGCAAGCGGTCACGTACGCTTTTGGTCAGTACAAGTTCAAGCTGAAAGACGCCGAGGGTATCGTAGCTGGCCACTGCTACCCGGTGGTCGCCACGTTTGGTGCGGTCAGTAGCAATGGTGGCAGTAAGCCCCACCCCAAAACTGAGGCCGGTTTGACTTGAGGCTGGCTCGAGCGCCGCCGCACGTTCATAGGCGTGTTTAGCTAGCGCCACGGCTACCTCTAGCTGCTTGGGGTGTAGCCTACAGCTTCAACGAGCGACGCTTGGGCGTAGCGGTCAACAGCTTCAACAACACTGCGCGACGACCCTGCTTGCGCGTGTAACCACATAAGTGCTTGACTTCCTGCGCCAGCAAAGTTTAAGACGAACCGCCGGGGTGTGTTGTGGATGTGTTTTACAGCGTGGGAGATATAGTCAGGATAGGGCTCGAGGCTCACTGCCATACCTTTAAGCACACGTCGTTACGACATACGTTGCGATATCTGTTGTGACCCATACCGCCTTGGTGTGGGTCATCCTGATGTGTATTGTGCCGCTGTACATTGGCACTGCTGATAGTTACAAGTTTGTACGCCAGATGAAAGAGTGTGATGTGAAAAGCGTCTAGCACGCTTATTACCATAGCTCTGTTAACTTACTAGCACATCGGTTGATGCTACAGCTTCAGGGTCTTGTACGCGCCCACGTTTTTGAATGAATCTGCTTTGTCATCACCTAAAGCACGCTAAACTGAGTTATGGCAACGTCTGAAGCTTCTTCCCAACCTGTGACTAAGTCGGTAGCCCTTATTGCCCACGACAAAAAAAAGCTTGACTTGGCTATTTTTGCCAAAGATCACGCTGCTATCCTAGAACAGTTTTCACTCATTGCAACTGGCACCACGGGGAGCATTTTGCAAGATAAAGCTGGGCTTACGGTCACCCGTTTACTGTCTGGTCCACTTGGTGGTGACCAACAGATTGGCGCGCGGGTTGCCCAAAATTTAGTGATTGCCGTCATTTTTTTTCGCGACCCACTCACTGCCCAACCGCATGAGCCAGATGTCTCAGCATTAATGCGCATTTGCGACGTGCACAACGTGCCTTTAGCAACTAACCTAGCTAGTGCTGAAGCAACGATTGCTTGGCTAGCCCAAAGGCTCGAGCCTAGCTAACGCGTGTTCAAGAGCACTTCCATCTAAAGCTGCCCCAGCAACTTCAAATCCGAGCTAAGCGCGTCGAAAAAGACCCACTCCATGTAGAAGAACTAGCCCGAAATTCCTACAAGTAGTACATCTTTGGTAAGTAATTACGCTCTCGAGAATAAATGTACCTCGGCGGCTTCTTGTAATATCTTGACAATGTTGATAGATGCGTCCATCACGTCACTCAAAATGTCAACTATAGCGACATCCGTAAACATTGAGCTATAAACTGAGTTGGTTTATTGGTACTCGCGCTGCTCGGTAAGTATGGAGCTAGCTCCATACTTACGGCTAACGCTATACATAATACTAAAGTGGTATTTTGATGTCGCTTTGCGGCATCAAAATTGCTCGTGAGAGCGTACCCTTAGATGATTCAGACTATGACATTCAAGAGTCAATTTGATATTATTGGTGACACGCGACGTTCATTGGCACAATATTAATGCACTGCTAATACTCACAAAATACGTTAGAGCAAAGGTGCTTGGACAGGTAAATCGGGTAAAAAGTGACGTACGGCATCTTCAACAGTCATTGAGTCGCTCGTTGGTGCTAAATGAGTAAGCGCTGCCGCAGGTTCTTTAACCGGGAGTCGGGGAATGTCTTGGGCACGTTTGCGGTCTTTGGTATGGCTTGCTGGATGGCGAATAACTAAATCTAAAATAGCGTTGTGCCACGCGCTCATGTCTGCTTCACTGGGAACGTCATCATGTTGGGTGAGTGCGTAGTGAGCACTTTGCAGCGTGAGGTCGGTCTGAGTTGCATGGAATCCTCGGTAGGGTTGAGTAACTTGCCCTGTGACCTGCCCTGTGACCTGCTGCCCTGTTATACGCTTTGTAGTGAGGGTATCACGAGTACGATAAGAAGGCACTTGGGGCGGCTGGGGTACACTTATAGTCTCTTCAAACGAAGTGTCTAAGCTAGTTGCAATAGTGGGTTCAGATACATCTGAAGACGCACCATTAAACGCAGCCATACCTAGCGTATCGTCGCTATCTTGAGGTAGCGCAACAAGAGCAGTAAGTGCGTGTAAGGCAGTGCTAAAATCACGTTGCCGCCAAGCTGCACGCAAGCTCTCGAGCCAGTAGTGGCGCGCGTGCTGATGTACGTCAACACCGAGCGTTTGGGCTTGCCGGCGTGCTGCTAGCTCGCCCATAACGGCATAGGTCTCAGCTAAGCTGCCTTGTTGACCGCGCTGGCTAGCGATAGTGACGGCATCTTTGAGTAGGTGCCAAGCTTTGGGAACGTCTCCTTCAGAGTTTTCTGGGTGCGCTAGCACACGTGCTAAATCTGTCAAAATATAGGGTTCGCGCAAGCGGAACTGCATAGTTTTGGAGAGTTCTAGACTCTTTTCAAAGTAAATTCTGGCTGCTTGCCATTCTTGCCTGTTTAGAGCGATACGTCCTAAGCCTCGAAAGTTGTTGACGTTGATCATAGGGCTGACATTGCCAGTTTCATTACTACTTGCTGAAACTGAGCGGTCATAGTAACGTTCTGCAGTGTTTAAAGCTTGCTGGGCTAAGTACAAGTCTCCTAATTTATTGAGGAGCATACTGGACTCACCAGCCCCAAAAGGTTCAGCTAGCTCGAGGGCTTCACTGAGTAAACGCTCGGCAATATCAAGTTTGCCTTGCCGCAAATTCATGTCGGCAAGTAAAGTAAGTGCGCGCATGGTACCAAAGGCCTCAGCGTGCTCACGGAAGGTAAACAGGGCTTCGCTGCAGTGCTCGAGCGCCACCTGACCTTCGCCAATGTGTTCTTCAAACCAAGCAAAGGCTTGTTTGCTGTAAGCCAGGGCTATTTGCAAGTTTACTTGCTGGTCGGGTTGCTTCTTAGACGGCCGTGGAGTAACAGGTTGAGCTGTTTGAGGAGCGCGTTGACCTTCACCTTCATCTAACTGGTTTGAAACATCTAGTGTACTAGAAGCATTTGTGGCGTCTGAAGTACTGATGGTATCAGCAGCATCTATTCCATTAGCGTTACTATTAGAATAATCACTAAAACGATCGTCAGGGCTAGTGTCAGAGCTATCATCTAAAGCTGCAAACAGCGATGCAACACGTTGGCGTGGGGTTTGTGACCTGTGTTGAGAAGTTACTTTAGTATCTGACGTGCTTGCATCTGACGTGCTTGCATCTGACGTGCTTGCATCTGGCACATCTGAATCTGGCACATCTGAATCTGGCGTGCTTATATTTGGTTGAGATGCCAACTGAGATGCCGCTTGAGCAGTTGTAGATGCCAGCGACTTGAGTTGGGCTTCTAAAGTTGTGATTGTGCTCTCAAAAAGATGTTGTCCTTCGCTCAAACGGCCTTGCAAACTGTGTACAAACATCATTGGATCAGCTGCTTGACTTAGCCGTGTGGACGCATAGTCACGTGCCCACTCCCACGCGCGGTAGTGGTTTTTGATGTCGTCGTTGAGACTGTCGAGCATGGTTTCTTGATCGCGGCTGAGTACACGCCCACGCCACTGCTCGAGGCGGGTCATGTAGTAGTCACCGTGGTCTCGCTCGAGGCGTGGGTGCTGACCAGACTCAGCAAGTTTTTCAGCTACGTACTGCAAGAGCAGCGGGTGAAAGCGGTAACGTCGATGATTGCGTTGTAAAAGTGACCTGTCTACAGCACGTTCCAAACTGCTTTCACTGACATTGGCGACAGCGTGGGCAGCGGCGGCGTCAAACCCGCCTTGAAAAATACCCAGGTTGGCTAAATGCGTTTGCTCGGCGCGGTTCAGCAAACTCCAAGAGTGTTCAAATACTGCCCGAATACTTTGGTGACGCCCTACCTTGTTGCGACTGCGGGTGGCTAAAAAGTCGTAACTACGGGTAATTTCAGCGGCAATTTCACTACAGGAAAGGGTCGTGACCCACGCAGCAGCAAGTTCTAAGCCAAGTGGCAACCCTTGCACTAAGCGGCTGATCTGCATAACTGCAGGTAGGTCTTCGGGAACTAACTTAAAGTCAAATTTACTGCGTTTGGCACGTGCTTCAAAAAGCTGTACGGCAGCGTAATTGGTGACTCTGGTAAGAGACACGTCGAGGGTGTCGCTGTCTGGATAACTCAACCCAGCTAAAGGAATTGTCCATTCCTCAGCAATGTTGAGCCGCTCCCTGGAGGTTACCAGCATTTTTAAATTAGGACACGCGTTAGCAAGTTCAGCGAGTTGTTCACCAGCGGGCACCAAATGCTCAAAGTTATCGAGTACCAAAAGCATAGATGCGTCGCCAATACCGTCGATAAGTTGCTCGAGCGGCCGCAAGTTAGCTTGCAATTTAAGCCCGATAACTTCTGCAATGCTCGAGGCAATTTGATTGGGCCGACTAAGGTGCTCGAGGGCTACAAAGTAGACCCCACCGGCAAACGTCTCTGCATCAACAGCAGCTTTAGCCGCTGCCAAACTTAAATAAGTTTTGCCAGTACCCCCTTGGGCGAGCAGGGTCAAAATGCGGCAGTCAGGATCGCTCAAGTTGACATCTATAAGCGCTAGTTCGTCTTCACGTCCAAAGAGTTTGCCAAGTCGCTTAGGAACATTGCCAACCACAGGTGGTGTGCGTGTAGGCTGCTCTGGTTGGGCGGGTAAGCTGGCAGTGAGCCCAAAACGTTTGTCCCAAGCTGTCCCAAGGGCTTGTCCGGAGCGTTCTTGGGTAATAGTAGACATGTCTACGGCCCGCAGCTCACTTAGTAACACATCACAAGATGGATAGCGTTCAGTTGGCTTTTTGGCGAGCGCTCGCCGCAGTACCGTGTCAAACCCTTGTGGTAAGCCAATGCGGTAGTGTGAAATTTCAGGTGGGTCTTCTTTCACAACTTTCAAAAGCGTTGCGGCGAGGCCGTTGTTACTGCGGAACGGGTTAACCCCAGTGAGAAGTTCGTAAAGCACCACGCCTAGTGACCAAACATCTGCTTGTTGCTGGACAGGTTTGCCGCGCACTTGCTCGGGGGGCATGTAAGCAGGTGTGCCAATCATGTTGCCAGAGGTCATGCGCAATTCAGCGTCTGCCATTTGGGCAACCCCAAAGTCCAAAATTTTGACGGTGCCTTCCAAGGTCACAAATAAATTCGATGGTTTAATGTCGCGGTGGACAATGTTGTTGAGGTGAGCTTCACGAAGTCCGGTGG
>CAZMCW010000278.1:0-533 GCA_964564405.1 uncultured bacterium | reverse complement strand
CAAACGCACGTAGCTTTGCTGCTCAGCTTTAGTTTTAAGGATGTCATCAAGCCCGCGCCCTTGATAATAGGGCATGACAATAAACGTTTGCTCGTCATGCGCTTGGAGGTCGTGGATCATGGCGATGTTGGGGTGGTCCATGCTAGCTGCAGCGCGCGCTTCTTGTAAAAAGCGCTGTTGGGTTGTGGCATCGTAGGTATAGGCGTCAGATAAAAATTTGACGGCAACAAGCCTTTTGAGACGGGTATCTTCAGCTAGATACACCGTGCTCATGCCCCCTCTACCTAAAAGCCGCACAATTCGGTACTGAGCGACCTGATCACCAAACTCCCAATGCATAATCTATATTGTACTTAAACTGTGGCAGCCTGTGTTATCCCGCAACAGGGTTGGTGGAAGTGAGTTCTCAAATTAACCTCGAGCATGTTGTTAGCTGTAGCGCTAATAACGTGATCGTTATTACATAGCAGTTTTTAAATGCGTGTAGCCTAAGTACATTATTCTTTTGGCATCACCTTAATTCTCTTGGCATC
>CAZMCW010000277.1:0-6700 GCA_964564405.1 uncultured bacterium | reverse complement strand
TTTCCTCGAGTTACTGCCACAGGCAGTTGCGCGTGCGACCTAGGGGAGTAAAAATCGACCTACTCAGTGCAGGGGAACTGATCCTGGAACTACTATGTAAGTATCAAAAATTGCCACATCCTATAAAACCTTGCATCTCACAACACAAGGTGTGACACAATAAGCGTAATGAGAAACATAAGCGCTCGAGGCATCCTCGCCTTAATTATTGCTGCACTCCTCAGCGGGGCGTCGTTTGCTGTCACCAAAGATGCCCTTGGTACCTTACCTGTGCCCCTACTTGTTGCCCTGCGGGTGAGTTTAGCCGCCTTAGCGTCTGTCATGGTCATTCCGCGCAGCCGCACGATTGGCCCGGGGCTCATTTTAGGGTTACTGGGGTTTGCAGGTTTGGCGTTACAAACACTAGGGTTGTCTCAGACAGATGCTAGCAAAGCAGGCTTTATCGCGGGGCTAGCGGTTGTGCTTACTCCGCTGATGCTGGCTGCGCTGACCCGCAAGCGCCCGCCTGTACGCGTGCTCTTTGCACTCTATGCAGCTGTGTCCGGGCTAGCCTTGCTCACCTCTAACCCACTTGTTGCCACCTTGGGCGACGTTTGGGTGATTGCTAGCGCACTTTTTTACGCGCTGTATTTAGCTTATTTAAGTCGGGTTGCGCGCCATCACTCTGCGTTTGTGCTCAGTGCCGTGCAACTTTGGCCGATGGTGATCCTAGCATGGTTGTGGGCCTTGCCAAATTTGCCGTACCTCGAGCCCATTCCTGCCACAGTACTTTGGCAGCTCCTTTTCTTAGGTCTCATGGTCACTGCCCTCGCCAGCTTTTTGCGCGTCCTTGGCGAACGCAGTGTGGCACCTTTTTTACCACCGCTCTTGTTAGTTATTGAACCCATCACTGCGGCGCTTACAGCTACTTGGCTCATCGCTGAGCGGTTGCCTTTAGTAGGTTACTTGGGCGGAGTACTCATCCTTGTTGGCATGATTGTTGGAGATTTCCGTTGGCGTCGCCGTAGCCCCATCGTGGAAGGGCGCTACACGGCACTGTTTATTGATATTGGCAAATTTCAAGTTGGCTCAGGGTCGCTCGAGCTCGCCAACCTCCACTATTTACTTACGCAACGTCTTTACAAAGGTATACGTCATGGTGACCAAGTTGAGGAAATTGCTAGCCGCCGTTACGCGTTGTTGCTCGAGAGCACCGGTAGCCGCGACAAGGCTAAGCAAGCGGCTGAGCGCGTGCTCGCTATGTTGCGTGCGCCCTTTGACGACCAGCGCAGTGAGGTCGCCCTACCGCCCGAAGGTACCGTACTGTTGGGGAGCAGTGGCTACGGCAAAATCTACCGAGCTTTGCGGAGCGTTCCCAAAGACAACGGCCACCCTATTGTCGGCAGCCCCGAATACCGTCCTTACGTACGTGCGCGCACCTTTTTAACGCGTGACGCACAGATGCGCTGGGGTTTGCAACAAAATGCGTTTAGTGCAGCCTACGCCCCACTTGGTCTTGTCAGTAAAGCACTTCCTGAACCGCGCGATGCCATTGTGGCACAAGCTGCTACCTTGCAATGGCACTATACAGATACTCCAGATCCACAGAGCGCAACAACGACCTTAGATGCAAGTCAGTTTTTGCCGATGGCCCGCATAACGGGGTTTGCTAGTCAACTCGAGCTACACCTGTTAGGTCACGTGTTAACAGCCCTTACTAACTCACCAGATGCACCCAGAGACTTTGTGCTTTTGCCCATCTCAGCAGATTTACTTTCACCAGAAGGTGCTGAGCGCATTCGCGTGCAAGTTGCCGCTAGTGGTGTGAGCCCAAGTAGGCTTAAGCTCGAGCTAGACGAAGACAACATCGCCACCAATCTAGAACGTATGCAAGACGCTTTGATTGATTTGGGTAGGGCCGGCTTGTCACTCATTATTCGCGTGTCGTTAGAGGTAGACGACCCCGCCGTGGGGCGCGCCCGTCAGTATTTGCCGCTTTTGCCCATCGACTACCTCAGCGTGCCTACACGTATTTTACTGGCTGAGGAACCCGCCGGGCGCTTGCCCCCAAGTGCAGATGAAACATCTAAACGGGCTGACTTTGAACAGCGCCGCGCGTTTAACTTGCGCCAAGGTGTAGAGGAGTTAGCGGCCGAGCTCGAGGTCAACATCATTGCCACTGGAGCGAGTCGCGAGCAGCTCGAGCCTCTCCAAGGTAGTGCCGCCAGCCTCGTCCAAGGCGATAAACTACTACCTGTTCAAGAGACTTTAAGCTAACTACTGACTAGTCTTGCCCAACCATCAGGTGAGGTTGCGTTCATGAGATAGATCGCCACTTCACTATCAAACCTTATACCAAATTGACTCTTAAATGTCATCGTCTGAATCATCTAAGGGTACGCTCGAGCTGCGCTGTACTTCGTAAACACGAGCGATTTTGATGCCGCAAAGCGACATCAAAACATCACTTTAGTATTATTTAGGCGTGAGTTGATGGCATCAGATTAGATGTTGCATGACCATATTCACCAAGCGCAATGAAGGTTTACTCAAGGCATCTTGCAGTTGCCGTGACGTAACGACTACCCAAATGTTGGGTAGGTTTGCTACATTAGAATTGTGTTACGTCCCGCACTTATTGCCATGTCCATCTTGCTTGTAAGCTTGGTTGCCCTAACGCTTGTTCCCGGTAGCGAGCCAAGCGTGCCCGAAGCGACCATCACCTTGGTTGCTCCCGAGCTAACTCTTTACCCAGAAGCTGACCCCGATGCCGTGTGGCACTTTGCGGCTGAGCACGCAACCTACGACACAAGCATCCGTGAAACGGTGCTCAACACCATCTATGACGGCCAGCGCGTGGTGGACGACGAAATTGACTTCACACTTACCAGTGACCGCGTCACCATCGACCGCAGTGACAACTTGCGCAGCCCTCAGATGGACGTGCACTTGCTGGACAGCAATTGGTTTTTAGACATGCAATCTAAAGGGAGCCGTGAGGTGTTCATCAATCAACGCCAAGGCAAATTTGAGGTACCTGTCTTAACCTACACAGGTGATGGCATCGGCGAAAGCCGCGACGAAAACGTGCGCATGAACTTTGACCTTACGAATTTTGAAGCAGGTGGGCTGGATAGCATCGGCTATAACCGCTTCTTAGATGATGGTTTGTAAACTGACTACTTTATGTGATGCCTTCCTTAAACTGGTCGTCAGACTCGGTTCATCTGCGCTGATTAAGGTGGTAGATGTTAAGGTGACGGCATCTCCATAGCACCTGTCGCGATTGTTTAAACGGCTCATACCAGTTACCTGAAAAATTTAGCGTATAGCTTTAATAAATATCGTTTCTAATAGCAGTTGCAGAATAGGTTCCCTTCTTACTAAGTGGGTTTGTTTCAACTCGCATCTGAAGTTGCTGGGACAACTCCAGATGGAAATGCTATAAGATTGCAAAAGTAGCAGTAAAGTGTGACCTCAGAATTTATTGAGATAATACCTCAATACCATTTCAACTTACCTGCGTTGACCAATGACGCACCGGAGGATACTGCCGTGAATAACGTTGTGAACCGTATAACTCGTAAGTCTATGATGTGGCTTTTGCTGAGCACATTGCTACTTTTGTTTGTCAGTCATGCGCAAGATGATACGCAGGCTGCTGATAGTGAAGATGTGAATTTGCTCGAGCGCATCATCACCATTATCTACGACGGCGGCAACCGCGCTAGCCCCGACTTGCGCTTTGGACCTTACAGTTACACCCACCCAGAAGATGAAGGTCTAGTTGCAACGGTTTCTAACTTGACCATTTACGGGTCACAAGCTAGCCTCAGCGCGCCAGACGGCACCATGATTGCTGACGCTGAAGGGCAACGTGAGGCTAGGTTTGAAGAAGGCGTGCGGGTTGTGCGCGGGCGTTTGGACGCAGGCGGGCGTACGCTCGAGTACAGCGAAGCCACCGGGCTAGGCACGCTCGCACCGGACATCAACATTTTGGTAGAACCTTCCCCAACAAGTAACAATCAAGACGATGTCACCATCACTGCTGATAGCGTTACGTTTGATGTCGATACAGACGTAAGCACCAGCCGGGGTGACGTGTTACTGATTAACGGTAGCCAACAAGCTGAAGCCCAAGAACTGGTTTACGAAGAAGCTCGCGACCTCGCCAAATTGAGTAGCGGCGAGGAGCAAGTGCGCGCTGTGCGGCAAAGTGAAGACGGTGAACTCGTCATTGTGGCAGATGAGCTGCGCTCGCTTACGGGCAACGACAGTTTGTTGGCGATTGGCAACGTGATTATTGTGGACGGCCCGATTCGCAGTATGGGTGACGTGGTCTATTTTGATGACGCTACTGACCGCGCCGAAATTTTGGGCAACCCCGCAACGTCTGAAGAACTGGGTGACGACGGCGAAATTTTATTTGAAATTTCTGGCGCGCGCATTGAGCAACGCATCGACTTAGACGTGGTGAACTTGCTTGATGACACTGTTCCTGCCGAGTTTAACGAAGAAGATTTTTTGCTGACCAGTGAGCTTAGTGAATAACCTCTTAATGACGAGTCTCTTGATAATGTAACGGGCTGAACCTCGAGCCTCATCAAGGTTGATTGGTAGTCAACGCAGGCTTTGGTCTCACCATTGCTTCTTGCAGGACACCATGTTCAATCATCCTGATGGCATTACCTTAACGACTATTTATCCTGATGATGCCATCATCTCAGCTAGTATTGACCACAATGTGTAAACCCATGACTACGTATAAACCCATGACTACGTTGATCTTTAACAAACTCGAGCATCACTTTGTTCATCAGCTTGCAAAATTGATGCTGGTGAGTGGGCTTTTGGTAAGTTTTGCTCACGCCCAAGACAACCGTCCTCAACTGCGCCTAAACCGCAATGACCGCACCATTCAGGTCATTCAAAACGCGCCCAGTAACGAAGGCGGCAAGTTTCACCTGCGCGCACCTTGTGAAGAAGATGTGCGCCTCAACACGGTGTTTGCGCCCGAGCCTTACTTGGTTGAAACGCGCGTGAACGATACCTTGATGACCTCGAGCATCGTCATGGATAGACGCCCCGACGGCCGTCAAGATGAAGCAACCCTAGAACTGTTTGGCGGTAGCCTCGAGGTTGACGAACGCTTTTGCCCTACCGACGTCACCCGCAGTGACACGCCAGATGTCACGGTGTATCAAGGGCGCACGACCATTACCGGCATCACCTTTACTTACGATAATGCAACGGGCTTGGGCAGATTAAACGGACCCGTGACGCTCGAGCGCGAACAAGAAGGCATCTCGCCACTGTTAGAAGCCACCGCAGACGCCATGGTGATTGACGTCGACCGGGATATCACCACCTTGGAAGGTAACACCTCGGTTAATTCTGACGGCCGCGTGAGTGAGGCTGAAGAAGTTGAGTACGACGAAGAAGGTGGCAGAGCTATTTTGCGCGGTTTTCCGGCAATTAGCGAAAAAGATGGCGATGTTGTGCAGGGTAACGTCATTGAGTATGACCTTGACAGCAACGACGTAGTTGTTAAAGGCGGCATTTCGGCAACCTTTGAGTTTAACCGCTGAGGTTTAGCACTAAATTAATTTGTTAACCAATCTGTGTACTCAGCCGTAAGCTGAAACGGTGTTTTAGGAATACGTTCAAGAGAAAACTGTTTGAGGATTTCAGCTAAGCTCATCGGCCTCAGTTGAGGTTGCAAGTTTAAGCTATACGCTAAAAATCCTAAAATTTTCTCGACGCTCACGCCACACTCTTGCAGTGCCGTAAGGGTATACCCGCCTTGACGTTTAGCAATGCGCTCGCCACTCTCGTCAAGTAACAGCGGCACATGAACGTAATTGGGTGGCGGTGCATTAAATACCTCATACAACACAAGATGCGCTGCTGTACTGGTTAGTAGGTCGTCTCCGCGCACAACCTGGGTGATGTTCATGGCAATGTCATC
This sequence comes from uncultured bacterium, assembly GCA_964564405.1. Taxonomy (GTDB): domain Bacteria; phylum Deinococcota; class Deinococci; order Deinococcales; family Trueperaceae; genus JBCCBI01. Next base: position 753 of record CAZMCW010000277.1, on the reverse strand, counting down.
TACCACCACGGCTAGATGATAGGCCCACATACCATCAGCCCGTTTTAAGACAATATCGCCCATAGCTTCAGCCACGTTAATCATTTGAGGTCCAGCCAGGTTGTCTGTAAAGCGAATCGTTTTGTCGGGCATAGCGAGACGAAGACTAGGCTGTTTGCCGGCTTGTTGTTTTGTTTCTTTTAAGCGCGCGTTGAGCGCACGCTCAGCAAAACCATACACAGGTCCAGCCAAACTTGCATGAGGTGCAGAGGCAAGCTCGCGTAGGTCTTTACGGGATAAATAGCAGTTAAACAGGTAGACGTTTGGGTGTTGCTCGAGCCGCTTCAGCGCAGCCTCATAAAACTTAGTGCGCTTGTGCTGCTCGTAAGGCATATAAGGCCCCCCTACCTCGGTGCCTTCGTCCCAAGTGAGTCCCAACCAGCGCAGTTCGCGTAAGTTAGCTGTTATGTACTCAGCTTTGCTGCGGTCGCGGTCAATGTCTTCAATACGCATAATCCACTGCCCACCTGCTTGCCGGGCAGCACACCACGCCACCAGCGCCGTGCGGGCGTTCCCTAAGTGAAGATAGCCCGTAGGACTAGGGGCGAAGCGGCCGCGTATCATACACATCACTTTAACCGCTATGAAACTAGGGCTACAAACTTCGCTGGCAGAACATTGAACGGTAGACCACTAGATAGTAAATCACTTAGTGTCTCCATAGTAACTTAGTGTCTCCATAATAATACCAAATTGACTCTTGAATGTCATCGT
>CAZMCW010000276.1:0-6714 GCA_964564405.1 uncultured bacterium | reverse complement strand
AAGCTTACATATCTCGCCGCTGCCATGTTGCAATCTTACTATGGATATACTTAGTTGGATTACCCCAAACTGAAGATTTAATCTGCCACACGGTCAATAAAGAAGTGCGGCGTGGTGACAACCTCAACATGACTAGGATCACTTAGGCTGCCCTCAGGTTTAAGAACCGACAAGCGGACAACGTACTTACCATCTGGCAAGCCAGATGCGTCAAAGTCGCCTAGTCCAAAGATAAACACTTCACCGGGACGGCTGCGAGGAATTAAGTTGATATCAAACCCAGGTTGGGGTCCCAACCAACTTAAGGTGCCCTGCGGAATAATTTCTGCGATGATGCGCTGCGCTTGGTGCTGTAAGCCCACAGCAAAAGTCGGCACATCTGCACCTGCCATGCTGTACGCCCGCCCTGGGTCAATCGGCTCAACATCTGTTAAGTAAATGGGGACGGTTGGTGGATCGCCGTCTACCGTGACGGTGCTGTCGGTATCGGTTAAGAACGGTCCCACACCTACAATGGGTAAGTCTTGGTAATCGCCTTTGAAGCCTGCAAAAGGAATACGCACCATGTTGGTGTCGCCCGTTTGTGGGCTAATTTCAACAAACCCACCGTAAATTGTAGCGTCAGGAACGTCTGTCGGCGCGGTAATGGTTACGTCAAAGGTGGCACTGCTGTTTGCGGGCACCGTAAGTGTTTCCCGGTCAAAGGTGACGTTGGTCGTTCCAGGAAGGTGGAAATCTAATAGGTAATCGGTGGCAATAAGTGACGTATAAGCTGATAGATCATAGTTTCGAGCAACGTCACTCAGGTTTTCTACGGTGATGGTTTCAGTCACGCTGGCGTTCTCATTGCCGTCGCTTTCACCTAGGGAAAGTTTGGACGGGCTTGCCAAAGTTGACGCGGTTAGCGCCGCAGGCAAGTTGAGCATACCTGCGCCCTGACGGTGGGCTGGATCTTGAATACCAAGCCCACAAATGCCAAAGTCGGCACATTCTGACCACTCGGTAGGCATGGCGGTGTTTTGCAAGATTTGGCGCACATCTTCTGGGGTTGTCGTGAGCCCTTGATCGCGGCGGTACTCGAGCAACAGTGCTACTGCCCCAGCCACATGCGGTGAGGACATTGACGTACCACTTAACAGTCCAAAGTTAGTAGTTTGGTCACCTTGAAGTGGGAACGCAGACAAAATAGCACCACCAGGCGCACCAATGTCTGGTTTAAGGGTGAGGTCTGGGGTTAAGCCGTAAGAACTGAAGCTCGAGATATAACCACCTGAAGGGTTATCTGCTAGTAACGTTTCGTTTGAGAACTCGAGGCTTGCTGGCTGACCTGCAGCCAGTGCTTCACGAACTGCTTCACCATCTTCAAAACCAATCATCACGGCAAAGGTATCTGCCCCGTCTTCGGATTGAATAGCACCCATGGAAAATGGAAACTCGCCAGGATTATTGTTGAAGACAACAATTCCGTTAGCACCCGCACCAATAGCCCGTTGATATTTTTCGTTAAACGTGCAACCGCCGCGAATGATTAACGCTGTACGGCCGTCAGGATTGCCTTCGTAGTCATCACCATCACAACTGCGCCCTACAAACACCATGTCGTTAATGAAGCTAGGCGGTTGCATGTCTACAAAACCTTGGGCGTTGGCAAAAAAGACGGGTTCACCATCTTCTCTACGCGCAATGGGTAATTCAACTAACGTGTTGTCGTAAGACGCCACCGCAATAATACCGTCGTTGGCAGCTGGGGTACCGCCTGAGTAAAGCTGCGGCGTGTTGCCTGCAGACGCAATAATGATGAGACCTTCGTCAGCAGCGCGGTCGGCCACACCAGCCGGCCAGGTGTAACTGTAACCACTGCTAATGTTTACAATATCCATGTCGTCTTCGAGGGCCCGCTCGAGCGCCGCCAAGGTTGCATCAAACGAGGTTGAGCCAATGTCGTTACAATCGCCAATTTTGTATGCACCAATAAGCGCGTCTGGTGCAACGCCTACGGTTGCACCTACAGCAATACCCGCCACGTGTGTACCATGACTACCATTAACAGGACAGCTGATGTCCACGTCGTCATCAGGTCTGAGGACATTGGTCTCGGGAAATCCAGGGTCCCAACCGTCACCTACAAAATCAAAACTAGCTACCACCCGACCAGCAAATTCAGGGTGGTCGAGGTCGAGGCCATTATCAATGATGCCTACGCGAACGCCTTCACCTGTTAAGCCAAAGTCGCGCTTGGCAACATCTACACCGGTCATTTGCCAAGTACTGACAACTTCGTCTGGTGGGGTCTGCTGCAACTCAACATTAAGTTCTGGACGAGCTGGCTGGCTACCAATACTAGCTGGGTAGATAGCTTTAATGCCTTCCAAAGAAGATAACTTGGCAAGGTCTTGCGTGCGTACTGCCACTGACACACCATTAAAAAGGCGCTCATAACGAAAGCGCAAGGCATAATCCAGCTCAGCCGCTGCGGCAACGCTAGCAAAGTCACTGCGCTCCACACTCATGGTTGCCAGGTCACCGCCACTGGTAAGCGGCGGACTGTCAAATTCCACAAAGTAGGTTTGCCAGTGAGTTCCGGTGAGGCTACCGCTCACACTTGGCGTCAACCCTTGCTCAATAGGAAAAAACTGCCCTAAGCTTTGTCCACCTGTCCAGTCACCGCTAATCCACGACGGTGTAACCACATTTGGGGTAAGTGTTTCTGTTGGTGCTGCTAACTGCTGGCAACCCACCAGCAACCCTGCTATAAGTAAGCTCAGTACTGATTTACTGCACATATACCCTCCTTCGCACTATTGCTATTGTGAGGTTCGTGTTAATGACCTCATGTACATTAATCATGATCGTTACTTGTTCCATATGCATAGTTGGTAGCGGCTTACTCGCTGTAAAAAATGTACTGGCTAACATTGCGTTGGGTTTCGGTAAGCGGCAAGTCTAAAGCGTTGCGGTCAGAGGCTGTGACCGTTGCTACAAGAGGTTCATCTGCTTGGATACTGCCATTTAAACTCACTGTTACCGGCGAACCGCCTGTAGCCCGACCTGCGACAGCTGAACTGCGCCCAAAAACTTCTGTTTCGTAGCTGCTAGCACCTTCAACGGCGTCAAATGTGACGGTGGCACTGTCGTCACTGGCACTTACATCTGTGATTACAGGTAAATCTAGGCTAGCATCTGCATTTACAACGCGCTCGAGACTTGCACCGGGGAAGTTAAATACAAACGTCCCTGAAATAGCGTCTTGGAGGGCCTGGGTGCTTACGTCAAAACTAGCCAGTGCTGCGGCTGCAGTTATTCCTGACAGGTCTTCAAGGACAACCTCGAGCACACTTGCTTCTACCGGATCAAAATAGACCGTCAAGGTATCGCCACCGGGAATATCAACGAGAGCAACAAGTGGTTCATCAACCGCGCCACCGTCGTCTGTTGCACTTAGGGCAAGGGCGTTACCGCTAAACGCAGCAATATTTGAGCTGTTGCTGCCCCCTGCAAAGGTTCCTGCACTTGCGCCATACGTGGGCACGTCGCGAATTTCTTCGGTTGTAACCACAAGATCGTAAAATGCGCCATCATCGCCGAAGAGCACGTCAAAATCGCGCACAGACACCAAAAAGGTTCCAGCAGGCACGAGCACTTGCAGTTCAGAATCTATAGTGTCTTCATTGGCGTCGTCGTTACTCAGTAGCGCCGTACCATCTGCTGCGTGAAAGATAATCACACTATCTAGGTCTGAACCCAATCCCGCGGCTTGCGTGCGTACTGTCAGTAATGCTGAGGTTGTTGTGTTAATCGCATAAATATCAAGGTCGCCTTGTGCTTCTATGGCACCGATGGCGCGCACCGCGTCATCCTCACCTAGGCTATCTAAGGTTGTGGCCGTGGCGGGTGTGTTGTTGCTACCGCCGTCTCGAGTATTAATATTGGGCACACCTACAAACGGCGTGCTCGAGACGTTGGTAAGTAGCACCAACTGTACCGGTGAAAGCGCGTCATCTGTGGTATCGCTTACGGCTACAGCTGTATAATTCACGCCTGCTGATAGGGCGTTACCATCTAGCAAACCGCTGTCATAAATGACATCTGTGTCGCCACTAGCTGTGATAAGAACGCGGTAAAGGGTGTCACCTTGGGGTGCTGGTAGTTGCAAGGTTGGGGTAATGCTGCGGTACGCCAAGGTAATAGGTGTATTACTCGGGCTAGCTAGGGCGTCGTCGCTAGCTTCACCAGTAAGGACGTGTACATCTACTTCGGAGGCATTTGGCGCAGCGTGCACAACAGTAATTTTGAAATTACCGGCATCTGGCGCTGTGCTGTCGTCTTCAAAAAACAGGGCCTCGAGCGGAATATCATCTTCACCGTCAGCTGTGCCAATAGCAATCACCGTGTAATCGCGGTCGTCTGCTACGGTTTCTGTAAGCGTTAGCGCCGGATCACTAGCACCCTCTGGTGTCACTGTGACTGTTAAGTCGGTGCCTGTAATCGGCAAGTACCCTGAGGCTGTTGCGTAACCTACGCCGTTTAAACTTGCACCATTAACACCCAAGTTCACTGGGCCAACATCTGGCGCAGCGTGCAACGCACGTATACGCGTAGTGACTTCGGCCACCTCGAGGCTTATCGTAGCTGTGTTGGTATCCCCAGCGCGGTCTTGTACGGTTAACATCACCTCGTAGGTGCCTGCCGTCTCATACTGATGGCTAACTTGCGGGCCAGTAGCTGTTGTACCGTCACCAAAGGTCCACGTGTAATCGTCATCGCGGAACGTTTCGCCTTCTTCAGCGTCCGGGTCAGTAGAGCCTGTGCCGTCAAAGTTAAACAGCGTGTTGGTTGTGCCCGTATCCGGTGTAACTTGAATAACCGCATCTGGCAACACATTATCTGCTGGGTCAACGCCTACGCTTTCACTCACCGAATCCACTGTGCCATCTTCGGCAGTGACGGTCAAGGTGACGTTGTAATCGCCCGCTTCGCTGTAGCGGTGGGTCACCGTTTCCCCTTCGGCAGTTGCACCATCGCCAAATGTCCACGCGTAACTCACAATTGCCGAATCCACCGTGATGCTATTACTACCATCAAAGGTAAAGGTGGTATTGGTGTCGCCACCATTTGGCGAAAACGTAAAACGTGCCTCGAGGCTGTCGCTGCTACACGCAGTAACTACTAAGGCTACGACTAGGATGAACCATCCCCGTGACCGTATTCTCATAGATTCTCCATTCTGGATAAAGTTGTATCTGGATAAGGTTGTAAGCTTGCAGCAAGTCCTATAAAAGTAGGACATAGTCCTACAAAGTATGACATAGGAGCACGTGTCTCTCAAGTCTCGAGCTTCTTACCTACCTCAAATGACTTGACAAGTTAACACTGTTAAGTATAATAGGGTTGTTATGGCAAAACAGTCTGCATTACCACCTCAAAGCGTGACCGCAAAAAGCGAGGGCACCAAAAGCAAGGTTACGCGCAGCGAGCGGATTCAAGCGAAAAGCACAAACCGCCGCCAAAAGCAAAAAGCAGCCCTGAGGCGTGCCATCCTCGAGGCTGCGGAGGAGTTATTTGTAGAGCACGGTTACGAAAACTTTTCGCTTCGGCAAGTTGCCGAAGCTATCGGCTACTCACCCACAACTATTTACTTACACTTTGCAGATAAAGACGAGCTACTTTTCCATGTTGCTCTTGAAGGCTTTGAGCATTTTGGGGAAGCTTTACAAGCAGGCTACAACAGTGAAACAGAGCCTATGGCTAGGTTGATGGCGATTGGTCGGGCTTACTTTGAATTTGGGCTGGCCCACCCTGTCCACTACCGCCTTATGTTCATGCAACGCGGCGAGTTCTTTTTACGTCCTGCCCCAAGTGACTGTGAAGCACCCGCAGATAGTTTTGCGGTACTCACCCGCACGCTTGAAGAAGGCATTGCTGCAGGCAAGATCAAATCTGGCGACGTCACCGAATACGCTAACTTCGTCTGGATGACCATTCACGGTATTGTTTCGCTGGCCATCAGTATGCCTTACTTTGCAGACAAAACCTATGCTGAAAATGCTTTCACACATTACAGCAACATGCTTAAGCAGTATTTTTGTGTCTAAAAACGACATAATTTTTGTCTTTCACTTAACACCGTTAAGTTTCTTAAAGGAGAAGTAACATGCAATCTAATCTTTGCCCGCTTTCGAGGTTTATGGCACAACAGGACAATCACCCAAATTTTTGGCGTTATAGTTTCAAACCCCTTGTGGTGATGGGTGTGCTAGCCGGCGTGACACAGGGTATTCGTCATGTTATTTACTGGCTGAGTTTACACAACCTTCAGTTACAGAATGTCCAGCTTGCTGCTATCTTGACACCTGCATGGCTCACGCCAAGTGCTACTAGCGTTTCGGGTGCATTTATTGTCCTAAACGCTATCTGGATTGTGAACTTGCTATTTCCTCGTAAACTTTGGCAGCGCCGTCTTGTAAGCACCCTGTCATGGTTAGGCATTGTTGCGTTTTTACAGGTGATGCTGCCTCTCAGTCACCAGTTGGGTCAGGCTATGGTGAGTCGCTCGAGCACTTTTGGCATTGCCGAAGCAACTTTCTGGGGCATGGTTGTTACAACAACCAGTCTGGTTTGGCTTAGTGCACTTGTACTTATAGCTTTAGTCATGACCCAAACCTTTGGTTTAGCCCACATTACGCACCGCATCCGCCAGTATCTTGCTGTACTCAT
>CAZMCW010000275.1:0-6718 GCA_964564405.1 uncultured bacterium | reverse complement strand
AACTCCACAGGAGTTCATTACGTTCTAGTCGGACTTGGTATCTGTTTCTGCTCGCTCCGCTCGGGTTACTTTATTACCAAAATAACCGGAAAGGGTATTATTAGTAGTTCCAGGATTAGTTCCCCCACACTAAGTGAGTTGATTTTTACTCCCCTAGGTCGCACGCGCAACTGCCTATGGCAGTTACTCGTGGAGGCGCTATACATAGAACGTCTACTCAACCTCACTTTGGTATCAAGATAAACGCATAACACAAGCTTATCCACAACCATAAGCTATCTATACTTACGTGTTCAGCAAGATCGCTTGATTTGCTTTAAGGTGCATACGTTATTGTTACGGTACGTTCATCTGCGTTGCCAATAGCATCTTCAGCTGTAATTACAAATGTGTTGTCACCAGGGGTAAGGGTTACGTCAGCAACGACAACGCCACCGGGTAAAACTGTCATAGCTGTGCCGTCAAGACTTACCCGTGCAGCTTCTTCGGTGTAAATCAAAATGCGCGTGCTAGCTGCTGTCACCTCGAGCGGGCTGTCAACGTCTAAACGGGGTGCTGTGCTGTCGCGTACCAACGTAATTTCACGTTCTGCTACATTACCTGCATCATCTTCTGCACGAATGCTAAACGCATTGAGACCTTCGGTTAGATCGGCTGAGTAGCTAAAGGTGCCCTGCTCGAGCGCTACAGTCTCACCATTAATACGCACGCTAGGTGCAGCAGTTTGGCTATCTTCAACCTCACCCAAAAGCGTGACTGTGGCAGCTTGAGTTACCGCTTCAGCTTCTGAAGTAGCCACGGTCAGTTGGGGGGCGAGCGTGTCTTGAATAACGGTGAGCATTTGCTCGCGTACGTTGCCGGCACTATCTACCGCTTGCACGCGCAACGTGTTACTACCTTCTGCAAGCGGCAAGCTAGCCTCAAAACTGCCGTCACTGTAGACGTCAGCAGTAATGACACCTTGGGTTGTCGTCACCCGTACGCTGCTACCGGGACCACTTTTACCGCGCAAACGAACCGTATTAAATTGCGTTGCAGTTGGCAGTTCGGCTAGCTCGAGCAGGGGCAAGGTGCTGTCGCGAACAACGGCAAACCGGCTTGTGGTGCGGTTACCAGCTTCATCTGTAGCCACAACTTCAAAAATATTTAAGCCTTCGTCAAGCTCGAGCTCTAAGTTAAACGCACTGGCAGTTTGGGCGTCGTATTGCGATAGCACATCGCCGCCCCGCACGATTTGCAAGGTGCTATCTAACTCAACTGCACCAGATAACATCACCGTATCTGTGGTGAGAAGGGTTGCAGGTGTGTTGACCCGCAAACTGGGCGGGCTGGTATTTACGCGTACCGTGACCGTCCGGCGCAGCAAAATATTAGGCACGCGGACATCAAATACCAATTGATACACGCCCTCGGCAAGTTCAAAAGAGGTTGTAAACGCACCACTTTCACCGACCGCAATAGGAAGGTCATTGACGCTTAAACTTGCACCTGGTGTCACCTCGCCTGTCACAGTGAGGTCGGTGTCACCTGTAAGTAGGGTGCTACCTAGACCGTCTAGCACAAGGCTTGGCGTTGCAACTAATGATGTCGATGTTGTAGCCGTGGTCACTACAGTTGTGTCCTCAGTATCTGTTGGTGCATCTGTTGATGCATCTACAGGTTGTGCATATACGATGCTAGCTGTGAACAAACAACACGTTAGTAGAAACCCTACAAGCAACGAACGCCTCAGCAAAAGTAAAAATTTTGGGGGGAGCGTTTTAAAGTGAGTCATGTTACTGGAGTATATCAGCCTTAGGTACGCTCAGGTTGGTTAGCAGCACGCTATACACTAGGCTATACACTAAGCTACGCAGCAGACTGTACAACTGGTGACTCAATTTAGATAATAACTTAATTGTTAAATTCACTTTTTGCGGTTGAATAGCTTACCCAATAGTCCACCTTGTTGTTTATCTGCTTGAGGTTTGTTGGGTTGCGGTTTACCCGTAGGTTTACCTGCTTGTTGGTTACGCTGGGCTGCTGAACTGTCTCTGGAACCTCTACCTACCATAGGGCGTTTAGCTGAAGCACGACCCACCACAGGTTCTTCGTCAGCACTGACGTCTTGTGAGGAAATTGCTGCTTGAAACGCTTTGCCAAATTCAGCCACTGTCTTGTAGCGTTCGATGGGATCTTTGGCCAGCACCTTTGCAAAGACTTTATTGAGGCGTTTGTCCAACCCCTCACGGTAGCGTGTTGGATTATCTGCGACTGAAAAAAGATGGGCGTTTTTGACGTTTTCGTAGTCGTCACCGTCAAACGGACGGCGGTGGGTTAACACTTCGTACGCAAGCACGCCGAGGCTGTAAACATCGCTTTGTAAAGAAGAAGGTTCACCCAAAAAGATTTCAGGTGCCATGTAGTACACAGTGCCCGCCCGTTCTTCTTGATGTTCGTTTAGGTAGACGCCGGTACCAAAATCTGCCAGCTTAGGAACACCTTCACCGTCTAAATAAACGTTGGCAGGTTTAATGTCTCGGTGGAGAATATTTTGTTTGTGAACGTAGGCAAGTCCCGACGCCACGCCCAAGATAATTTGGTAAGCTTGCTCGAGCGGAACGACATCTTTTTCAATAAGTAGCGTATCGAGGTTTTTGGGGTAGAACTCGAGTGCCATATAGGCGCGTTCGCCCGTTGCTTCACCCTCGCGTGCGGTAACCACATTTTTGTGCTCGAGCGCCAAGGTGAGTTTAACTTCACGCTCGAACATAGTAAGCAGTTTAGGGTCGCGCCGCGCAGCTGGTTTGAGCATTTTAAGAGCGTACTCGTCTTGGTGTTCATAGGTCGCTAAAAAGACATTGGCAGATTGGCCTGAACCAATCAAAAACATAGCAGCATAACCCTCAGGCAAAAAACTTGGTCTTACCTCATCATCTGTACTCATAACTTCTCCTTGCCAGGTTTACGCGTGCTCGCTTAGCCCGTGTTTTTACAAACTTTTTACATAATCACAAGCAGAACGCACCTTTATGCTTGTACAACCTCGTTATACTTTTGCAACCTCACGTAGTGTGCGGTCTTGCTTCTTCCCAAACTTGCAGCATTAATTTACTTGTGATGACCAATCAAATAACACCTGCCATTATGCAACTTAGTGACCAACCTAATCTATTAAGCACAGCAGCTAATAGGATCCTTATTTGAAGCTCATCTCTTTCTGACATCACGCTTGCCCAACACAAACCCTGCTAAGAACGTATCTTCCTGAAGCAGTTGCACTTAGTATAGCGAATAGTAGTAGACAGGTGGCATATAAATTATCAAACAAGCCTGTTATATACATGCTTTTAGCAACTAATCCAAATTGACTCTTGAATGTCATAGTCTTAGCAATTTCAGGATTAGTTCCCCCACATTGAGTAGGTCGATTTCCACTCCCCTGGGTCACACGCGCAACTGCCTGTGGCAGTTACTCGTGGAAACACTATCTGAATCATCTAAGGGTACGCTCTCACGAGCGATTTTGATGCCACAAAGCGACATTAAAACATCACTTTAGTATAACTACACGTAGTTACAAGCAAAAGATATCTTGACATCTCAATTGATAAACTACGACTAAATGATGAACAGCTGTACTCTAAAGCGACGTTCCAAAAAACAACGCTACCCCGTATAACGCTACAGCGTGTACTGTTGCCCCGGTTCCAAAACGACACAACGCGCGTTTGTTTCACGCTCAATTTGGGCTTTGAACGCGTTGGCATCTTGGGTAATTACATCAAATGTGTTGTAGTGAATAGGTATAACAACCTTAGGTGACAACAGAGCAACTGCTTTAAGTGCGGCACTTGGTCCCATGGTGAAGTTGTCACCAATAGGTAACAGTGCAAGGTCCAAAGACCACGTCTCACCGATGAGGCGCATGTCGCTAAACAACGCCGTATCGCCCGCATGGTAGAGGGTTTTACCTTCACTTTCAATAACTGTCCCCATAGGCATACCGCCGTAAGTTCCATCTGGAAATGCGCTCGAGTGCCACGCCGGAGTAAACGTCACACGTCCAAAGCCAAAACTATAGCCGCCACCAATGTTCATGCCATGACCGTTAACGCCTTTTTTGGCAGCATAGTTGACAATTTCAAACGTTGAAATAAGCGTAGCATTTGCATGCGTTGCAATTGCCTCGGTGTCACCATAGTGATCACCGTGCGCGTGGGTAACAACAATGTGCGAAGGTGAGAGGTCACTGGCGTCTAACGTTGCCACAGGATTACCTGTTAAAAACGGATCAATGAGCACTTGCCCTTTGTAAGACGTTGCTGCGTCTGTAGCGCTACTGTCAATCTCGAGGGCAATTCCTGAATGCCCTAAATACGTTAGCTGCATAGTTTGCCTCCTCAGTATTTATCTATATTTGCTGAATGCTAGCGGTTTCCACAAGTAACTGCCACAGGCAGTTGCACGTGCGACCTAGGGGAGTAGAAATCAACCTACTCAGTGCAGAGGAACTAATTCTTGGAACTGCTGATGCCTCTCCGTTTGGACGCCTGTGTTTGATGGAAATACACTTATTGCTACTTACATCATTTCCTACTTGGTAGTCGAAGTTCCGGTGCACTGACGAGCATAAGTTCATATTGCTACTTACCCTAATACTTACCATAGTCCCTGTGGGAACCATCTTCTATTTCTACACGCTTCATACAGGTTGATTCAAGACGGATTAACCAGAATTATAGCGATATGCATAAACATTGGTCTGTAAAGGGAGCGGGTCTATTGGCACTCGCTTAGTTCGGTAAGTATGGAGCTAGCTCCATACTTACGGCTAACGCTATAGATATCAGCATTTTATATCATCTCGTAATTGGTTTGGCGACAAAACAGCCTGAACGAACAGCTTCAAATATCTCCAAGACACCTCCATCAACCTCATCAAATCATCACGTGATACACTGTTGTAATATAACTAGGTTTTGAAATGTCTTAGTTTCCAATGGAAATATGGTTATGTGAATCTAACAACCTTAATCTGAGGTATGCCTCAGGCTGTAACATCATTTCGACCCAAACGTATCTTTTGTCAAAACACATATTTGAATAACCGAATGTGATTTATACAGTATCACTTCGGTTATATAGCATCACCCCGGTTGTAAAACAAGATTAAACTAGCTGATAAAGAAGATAGGAACATCATGATTGAACGACGGTATAACGTAACTATGCTTAGAGCGCGCTTGACCCGCTGGTTGTTGTGGCTATTAGCAGGTGCGCTGTTAGTTGTCAGTACCATTCAAGTTGCCTTGGCACTCGCTGGACTTACAGCTATGAACGCAACTAGCTACGTTGTCATCTTAATCTTTTTCGGCGTATTGGGTTTATTAGGATGGCGGCTTAGCGTTTTGCGCAATTTTGAGCAGTTTAGTAAAACGTTTGGTTACAGTTGTGTTGTTGCTGCTTACACGGTTGCGTTTAATGTGTACTTAGCGCAGCAGATTCGCAGTGGATTTAATACCGGTGCTACGATGATTGGCGCACTTTTTGTGTGGCAAGCAAGTATTTTTACATTAGCAGCCCTCCTCTATCGAAGCCGTATGGTGCTTTTGCAATCAACCGTAGTACTTGCCATTACGGCACTGAGCTTGGTTATCCAACTTAGCCAATTTGTCAACGCTGGAGGTAGCAGCTCACAAATTCCGTGGGCATCCTTAGCGAGTGCATTTGTGGCTAGTGGCATTGTCGTTGGCGGCCTGGCTAGTCTAGTGCGCGACAAAGAAATCCTCTTTCGTGAAATCAATGAGGGTAAGCACGTACCCGCGTCTCAATTTGACTACAGCAAACACTTAATTAACCGGCGTAGGCTTTACGAAATTTTAGAACAAGAAGTTGCTAAAGCTCAGTACTATCAAGAACCGTTGTCGGTACTGGTGTTTGACATTGACAACGCTGGTGCGTTTAGCAAGCGCTACGGGTTTGCTATTAACCATAAAACACTTAACGAAGCGTCCTCGAGAGTGCGGGCGCTGCTTCGTGCAACCGACTACTTTGGCTACTGGGGACGTGAGTCGTTTATGGTCATTGCACCGGGTGCGTCTTTGGTAGCAGCACGCAATTTGGCCGGCCGGCTCGAGCGCGGCGTGGCCGCCCACACCATTGCGCCGCTAGGTCAGGTACGTGCTCATTTTGCTGTGTCCAACCACCACCCTGGCGACACCGTTTCTGCACTCCTCGCGAGGCTCGAGCTAGACAGCCGCGTCTACGGTATGGATAAAGACCCTCTTTCAACCCTGCCCGATGTCGCCAGCACCTTGCCAGCAGGTGATCAAACTAGGACGGACCAACAAATAACTGAACGAAGAAAATCTTAAGTCCCCTAGTTACATCTCAATACCTCCGACGCCTGTAAAGCTTTTGAACCCGATGCCATTGATACACGTAGACTTTTGTCAAACTTGCCGCAAATTCTGATCTACCTCAAATTAGAAATACCATCACAGACGTATTTTGAAACTCGGAAGAACATCAATTTCCAAGGCTTGTCAGTTTAGGTCAAATCGTAAGCAATATTGTGCTCCACGAACTGACCCAAATCTGTCCAGAGTATTGCATCTTAAAGTTGATAAAGGCGAGGTTTATACCCTTTCCGGTTATTTTGGTAACAAAGTAACCCGAGCGGCTCCGAGCGTTTCGCGAGACAACTTGCGAGCAGAAACAGATACCAAGTCCGACT
>CAZMCW010000274.1:0-6772 GCA_964564405.1 uncultured bacterium | reverse complement strand
TTCATTACGTTCTAGTCGGACTTGGTATCTGTTTCTGCTCGCTCCACTCGGGTTATTTTGGTACCAAAATAATCGGAAAGGGTATTAACTTATACTGCATGACCAAGATAGAGATAAAACAAATTTATCACTACATTTGACGTTTTAAGGTGATCTTTAGGGTATGACTTTGAGATAATCTTTGTTGCAAAATCAGTTTGGTGATGCAATACCAAGTCCGAAAAACACGTCATAAATTCCTGTGGGATTCCCATCTGTCTGGCACGGACTTGGTACTGTTGCTACGCGCGAGTTGTCTCGCGAAACGCCTTACGCCGCTCGGGGTACTTTTAGCAGTTCCAGAATTAGTTCCCCCATACTGAGTAGGTCGATTTCTACTCCCCTAGGTCGCACGCGCAACTGCCACAGGCAGTTACTTGTGGAAGCGTTATTTGTTACTAAAATAACCGGAAATGGTATTATATTCTGCTATCCAACTGGTATGACATAAAATTAAGAATCCGGTTGATATCTGTAACTTGTGCACAGGAAGCAACCGGATGAAATTAGGCAAAATTAAGTTAATGAATTGATGTCAGCGGCGACCTACTGACGCACGTCCAGCGGGGCGTCCACTAGGTGCGTTGGGTTTATTGGCAGCGCCGGGTGCGTTGCCTTTTTGAGCTTCGTCAACTAAGCGGGAAAATTCTTTGGGATCAACGGCTTTGTCCATGCCGGTTTCAAACGAAATTTTACGCTCGAGGTGTAATCTGGCTAAGTGCGAGTCCATCGTTTGCATACCCAATGCCCCACCCATTTGAATTGCCGAGTTAATCTGGTGCGCTTTAGACTCACGAATGAGGTTGCGAATCGCTGGCGTGGCAAGCATAAATTCGTAAGCAAGCTGACGCCCGCCGCCTTGTTTGGGCAAGAGTTGTTGCACCATCACTGCTTGTAGGTTGTTGGCAAGCTGAACGCGCACCTGTTGCTGTTGTGCTTCTGGAAAGACATCAATAATGCGGTCGACAGCTTCAGCAGCCGAGTTGGTGTGCAGGGTGCCCATGACTAAGTGACCTGTTTCAGCAGCACTAACTGCCATATGGATCGTTTCATGGTCACGCATTTCGCCAACTAGAATAACATCTGGCGCTTGCCGCAAAACCCCACGCAAGGCAGCTTTAAACCCTTGGGTATCTTCGCCCACCTCGCGTTGCATAATCACACACTGTTTGTGCTCATGATAAAACTCAATAGGATCTTCAATAGTTACAATATGCTTTTGGTATTCCCGGTTGATAAGGTCAATCATGGACGCTAGAGAAGTAGATTTCCCCGAACCTGTTGGACCTGTTACCAACACTAGACCACGCGGTATGCGTGCAATGTCTTGTACCTCTTTGGGTAGGCCTAAGACGTCGAAGCTTAATACGTCGCTCGAGATAGTTCTTAGCACCCCGCCAATGGCACCTTTTTGGAAGTAAGCGTTGACCCGGAAACGCCCTGTACCTATCAAGCTAAACGAAAAGTCGAGGTCTTTGTGCTCTTCAAAGTTACGCTGCTTTTTTTCGTCCATCATGGCGTACATAAGACGGCGGGTATCGTTAGGTGTACACGCTTCGTAGGCCATGGGCGTCCACTTACCGTCAACTCGAATCATAGGTGGTAAACCTACAGTGACGATCAAATCTGATGCGCCGTTTTCAACGGTTTGCCGCAGCAGATCAACAATATCTAAATTTTTGATGGATGGCTGGTCGGACATGCTGTCTCCTTCAGAGGGTGCAGGCTAGCGTAGCGGGATGATTAGAATTAGCAACGAATGATGTAAAAGATCAACCACATTGTGCAACAAGGTGATAGGTACTTAACTTGGAACAAGCGGTCATGAGGAAAACACAAATTATACTATCAAGACACAATAATGTTAAATAATGTAATAAGTAGCCTTGAAAACAAGTCGATCTGTGCAGCCTAGACTTCTTGGTGTTCAATCCTAAGTAAACTCTATACCTTACTTGCAACTCCTCTATAACGTATTTACACATCCACGCTAACTAACTTTGCTCGTAACTGGATTAATGCTAGTAGTACTTGTTTAGCTTGCTAACATGGCGTCACGGCGAACGCGGCGTGTGAAATAAGATTAGCTAAGGTTGTTTTAAGTTATCTTTTACAACAACACTAGCAACATTTAGCTTAGCGCACATTCCAGCACGAAGTTGTGGTGTACGCACCTGAATAAGTGGCTTCATGTCTAACCTCTAGATATTTAAGCGTAGATATATACAACCTACTCTGATGTTTTGGAGAGGATTTCCTCGAGCGTTGTAAGACCTTCAAACGCTTTATGAATACCATCACCGCGCAGGGTTTTCATACCATTATTAATAGCTATATCCTTGATTTCGGTTGACGACGCCCCGCGCACAATGGCGTTGCGCACATCATCATCAACAACAAATAGTTCGTGAATACCAGCTCGACCGTTATAGCCGGTACCATTACATTCTTCGCAACCCACACCTTTGTAGAGCGTTTTACCCTCAATCTCGGAAGGATCAACTCCAATGCGCCTGAGTACATCTGGTGAAGGCGTGTACTCAACTTTGCAGTTTTTGCACACACGCCGTACCAAACGTTGGGCGATCACGCCAATGAGCGAGGCACCAATGTTAAACGGCTCGAGCCCCATCTCTTCCAAACGGGTTACTGCACCAGGGGCGTCGTTGGTGTGCAAGGTGGCAATGACCAAGTGACCTGTGAGCGCAGCTTCCACTGAAATCTGGGCGGTTTCTTGGTCGCGAATCTCACCAACCATAATGATGTCGGGATCTTGCCGCAAAAATGACCGCAAGGCAGAGGCAAAGGTAAGCCCAGCTTTCACGTTCACCTGCGTTTGGTTGATGCCGGGAACCTCGTACTCTACCGGGTCTTCTACCGTGGTTACGTTTACCTCTGGGCGGGCAATACGTTTGAGCATAGAAAACGTGGTAAACGACTTACCAGAACCGGTGGGTCCGGTAATCAAAAAAATGCCGTAAGGTTTCTCAATAATGTCTGAAAATTTTTGAAAATTATAGTCAGCAATACCCAGTTTTTCAATTTCAGGAATGCTGTCTGCTTTTTTAAGAATCCGCATCACGCTTTTTTCGCCGTACACAGTAGGTAGCGTCGACAAGCGTAAATCAAGCGTCATGCTCTTGTCACGGAAACGCACGCGACCGTCTTGCGGTTTGCGTTTTTCGGCAATGTCTAACCCGCCCATAATTTTAATCCGCGCTGACAGCGCGCTACCGGTCTCCTTGGGAAGCGTCATGTATTCGCGTAGAGCGCCATCTTTACGCACGCGCACCAGCACGTCACCTGGACGAGGTTCAATGTGAATATCACTGATGTCGTTTAGTGCCGACTCACGGATAATGTTGTTAACCACCCGCACCAACGCGTTGTCGTCAATGGCGCTGGTATCGCGCTCTTCAACCTCAGCCCCACCTACTTGATCGACGAGCTCTTTAGACAGTTCGTCCATGTCGATATTCGACGCGTAGAACCGGTCAGTGAGTGCAATTAACGTTGGTCCAGACGCAACCATGGGAATAACTTCTTTACCCGTTAAAATTTTGATGTCATCGAGTGCAAACACATTGCGCGGGTCTTTCATAGCTAGCACAATGTTGTTACCCTCGAGCCGAATCGGCATAACATCATGGCGGCGCACTGTGGTTTCGGGAATTAACGCTACTGCTAAAGGATCAATATTGATCTTGTCATTTTCAATGTAGTCGTACCCTAGTTGACGGGCCAAACTGCGCGCCAACATGTCCGGGCTAATTTTGCCCGATTGCACAAGGGTGTCTTCGAGTTTACCACCACCGGAACGCTGCTTATTTTTGGCATCTTGAATGTCTTGCTCACTGACGCCCATTTCGATTAAAACGTCGCTGAGTGAACTTGCCCGGCCCATCTCACTTTGTTTTTGAATGGCTTCGCGCAGTTGTTCACGTTTTAGTTTTTTGCTTTGTAAAAGCGTTTCGCCAATTTGTGAGCTTTCGTCGTAGAGTTCATCAATGCGGGTTCTAACTTGGTCGGGTGGTGCGCAGACAAACTCGAGCGGCCGGTTGATGATAGCCTCAATATCGCGCATACGGTTGGGGTCAGCTAAAGCCACAACCAAGTTGCCGTTTTTAAACTGATAAGGCACAGCTTCGTACTGCACGGCATCAATTCGCAGCAGATTGCTAGTAAGTTTTTCAGCATCTTCATCACTTGTGCTATTTAAGGTAGTAACAAAAGGAATACCCGCTTGCTCCGCAAGGAGTTCTGAGAGTTGTGCTTCGTTAATAATGCCTTTTTCAATAAGCGCCCGCCCCAGTAAAATGCCCGTTTGTTGTTGTTGTAAGAGCGCGTCATCAAACTGAGCTTGGGTAATTAAGCCTCGTTTAAAAGCCAAATTACCGAGCCGTTTGGAAACGTCAACGGTAATTTCTTGGGGTGGCGTAAGTCCTAATTCTGGATAAAACGTTGCCAACGCCCACTGAATCTCACTACTTAATGCTTTGTAAGGTTCCACCATGCAGTCAGACTCATCTTCGATTTCTTCAATGGATAAAGCGTCTAGAGGGTCACTAAACGCAACGCGCAAGACGTCGTCCTCGAGCTTAAAAGGAATTGCGCCAACTTCTTGAGCAAGGTCAGCAGGTACTTTAGCAATGGCGTCGCCCATGATTTCGGTGCGCGGTAAATTCACCGTAGGAATACCAATGGTTTCTTCAATAGCACGCGCAATACGCTGTTCAGAGATAACCCCTAGGGATACCAAAATATCAGCTAAGCGGCCACCTACTTCACCGTGACGGCCAATGGCGCGCTGCAAATTTTCATCGCTAATATAGCCGCTGTCTAACAAAACTGCACCTAAGCGTTTATCTCCGATAGATAGAACCGTCACACTGACCCTCCAAGATGATGGTTATATAAAAGTGTCTCGAGCAATTACTTTGCTAGTATTGTTTGTGTCGTCGTTATCCTGTGCGTAATCATTATTGTAAAACAAGTTTTTCAATCCGTCTAAGTAGTTGTGTATGCCACAAGCCCTGTGAACGTGGGCGTACCAAAATAGAGCGTATGTTCATCAGGTTGGCACCTAAAATATCTGTAAAAAGTTGATCGCCAATCATGACCGTTGTCTGCGGTGTGCTGCCAAGTTGGTTTAGACCCCGCAAGTAAGCAGCACGCCACGGTTTACCCACAAGTGAAAACCCATCAACATCTAAACAAGTTTTTGCGGCTCGTACGCGCGCAGGTGTGCCGTTACTTAAAATGAGCACCTTTAGACCTGCTGTTTGCAATTTAGCTATCCAGTTAATGACCTCAGCTGATAATGTTGTGTCATGAACACTCAACAAGGTGTCGTCAAGATCAACCAGCACAGCCTTGATACCGTACTCGGTTAGTTCATGAGCACAAATATCTGTTACCTGAGCTGCATACCAACTAGGTAAGTACCAACGCGCGTTGTACGCAGCTAAGCTGTGCGGCTGAGCTGCGGTAGCTCGAGCCAGTGTGTCTTCATAAAAAGGATGTAGGCGCTGTGTCATCTTACAAATCTAGTTCTCAGTAACTTAAATTGGTAACTCAACTGTTCCAGAATGAGGTTCAGGCAACCTGTCAACACGTAAACTGGGTAATCCTATAAATGTGCTACGTCTTGTTGAGTTAGCTCAGACAAAGAGCTGTCTCAACAAAAATTGACACCATACACTAGAAATGATAGCACATTTCTTATATGGTTTTGGACGCATTCTCACGCTTATCATTTGAAAAGCCTGCGTGCCCCTAAATAAACCTAGTCCATACACCTCTCAAGGAGCGCCCATGCCAGACATCACCGCTGTCCCACTTGAACTTGCCACCTACTCAAAAGATGAGATGAGCCAGCGAGCAGATAGTTTTTTTGACCTCATGGCAACCCGCCACAGTACTCGAGATTTTGCAGACAAGCCAGTCCCGCTAGATGTTATTAAAACCTGTTTAGCCACTGCTGGCCGTGCGCCTAGTGGTGCCAATCAGCAACCGTGGCATTTTGTTGTTGTGACTAACAAAGACGTTAAACACAAAATTCGACTGGTTGCTGAAGCCGAAGAACGCGAGTTTTACGAACGGCGTGCATCCGATGAATGGCTAGATGCGTTAGCACCCCTAGGCACAGATGCCAACAAGTCATTTATTGACCGCGCTGGTTGCCTCATTGTGATTTTTGCCCAAGCTTATGGATTAACTGAGGATGGTAGTAAGCGCAAACACTACTATGTGTCCGAATCTGTTGGCATTGCCACTGGCTTTTTGATTACTGCTTTGCACAACGCGGGCCTTGCTTGCCTCACCCACACACCAAGTCCTATGGGCTTTTTAGCCGAGATATTAGAACGACCTAGCAACGAACGCGCGTACATTAACTTAGTCGTAGGCTATCCGGCAGAAGACGCGCAGGTGCCCGTTCATGCGACTGAGAAAAAAGCGTTGGATGAGTTTGTGAGTTTTGTGTAGTTGTGGTCGAGGTCACGCTTTAGTTAGATTGTGTGATTATTTAGGTATTCATATGTCAAGATTAGTAAGACGTTGAAAGTGCTGACCGCACGTTATTAATGCTGCTTCATAATGTGATGCTGTTGCAGCAATAATAGCATCTGGTAGTTTTAGCTTGTACTTTTACCGTAAGTCAATAATTCGCAAGATAAATTTAAGTATATCCATAGTAAGATTGCAACATGGCAGCGGCGAGATATGTAAGCTT
>CAZMCW010000273.1:6590-6808 GCA_964564405.1 uncultured bacterium | reverse complement strand
AAGACTCGAGCAGGCACCGTGGCAACCTCATCGCCAGGTTCATGCACTGACCCCTCAGGACTTACCACCACCACAAGTTGCGCTTGCGAAATGCGGTCTGGACGAATGTTCACATTTAACGCGTAAAACGTCGTTTCTTGTTCTACAATCGTTCCACCTCCGCCAAAACCAGACCCCCAGCGTTCAATAGAAAAATAAATGAGAACACCTAAACCGAT
>CAZMCW010000273.1:0-6580 GCA_964564405.1 uncultured bacterium | reverse complement strand
GCGGCTGCACCGTGTGCGTCTGGCAGCAGGCCTACCGGGGTGCGCGGTAGTGGGCCTGGTGGTGGTGGTGGTGGTGGTGGTGGTGGCCAAAAAATGTAGATTAAAACTGCTACTCCAACCGCAAGCATCGTCAGCCACACTGGTCGCCATGAGCGTTGTGATTTTTGTTTTTTGATTGGGCTGTAGGTTTTAGGAAACTTTTGGCTAGCCGCTGCATCTTGCGGGCTGCTTTTTTTCTTGCTTTCAACGGTGCGTACTTTGGCACCCGTAGGTAGACCCTTAACAAAACCACCATCACCGTCTGTTATGGGTGCAGTTAAGACACTTGTAGAGGTATCTTTGGGTGAGGGTTGACTACCTGATGTACTTGACGCACTTGCTGAAGAACTAGACGGTAAAATATCTGCGAGGTCGCTCAACCCACTTGCAGCACCAGCACTGCCCGAACTTGCGCCCGATGGAGCAGGCGAAACAGGTTGCGGCGTATCTACAAAGTTAATGTCGTCAGCAGAGGTTTCTGAACTGGCAAACCCATCTGCAGTATCTAACTTGCTTAATGTACTCTCTTGAGACGCACCAATTTGAGACCCACTGACAAAACTAAAATCG
Organism: uncultured bacterium; assembly: GCA_964564405.1. Lineage (GTDB taxonomy): Bacteria > Deinococcota > Deinococci > Deinococcales > Trueperaceae > JBCCBI01. Next base: position 5,971 of record CAZMCW010000273.1, on the reverse strand, counting down.
TCAACTGTAGATGCGTCATCTGACATACGAGATTCAGGTATAGGGGTGACCTCGAGCGCTTTGTGGGCAAGTGGATTGTTAGAAGCTGTTTCGTCATCTAAAAAAGAAGCCGGGGGAGCGGCTTCGGTAAGCCCCTCGAGGTCAAAGTCCGACAACCGCTCACCGGATTCTATGGCAGCATGTGCAGTCGTTTGAAACGTCTCCGTGTCATTGTCTTTGAAATCTAGGTCAAAGTCCAAATCTCCAAAACTGCTTGCAGTATCGGGCGTATTAGCTGAGCTGGTTGTGCTAGCTCCACTAGCAGAACTTGTATTAGCACCGGGCCACGCAAAGTCGTCATCTGCTGACGCAGGTTGAGATGGACTGGTTACAGGCGCGTTAGTGCTGGTACCGTCACTAGCTTGAGGTGCGCTGCTACTATCACTGTTGCCAATCAGGGCCTCGAGCTCACTGAGTAAACTGGGAGCATCTGGGCGTTTATCAGGATCATCTGCTAAACAGGTAGCAACAAGTTTTGTAAGCGCCCTAGGCAAAATGTGCCCAGCTAAATCGTAAACAGATTGCCCCCACGAAAAAATATCCCCTTTGAGACTTACCCCACCTTCGGGCGGTGCAAAACGGGCGTCTTGGGCTGGCCAGTTGACCCCGTAGCCCTCGAGCAAGTAGTGACCGTTCTCCACCATAAAGCGAGGTGGCGAAATGTCACCGTGAATGACTTTAGCGTGGGTAGCTGCGGCTAGGGCTTTGGCTGTGTCCACTAACAAGCTGAGGGAATCTTCTTTGGTGGCTATTGAGCTAACTGTTTGGCGCTCTTCACTGTGCGCAACCACAACTTGCCCCATAGTTTTTTCACTGTTAAAACGCGCCGCCAAAATGCTGGGAATAGCATCTGACTCAAGCCGCCCCACAGTGACCCGGGGGCGATCTGGAAAGACATAGATCAGCACCGGTAAACCCGTTAGCGGATCAACACCCAGTAAGGTACGGTGTTTACCGCGTTTGCTGAGGGTGTCTTTAACTTGATAGCGCGTTGTTTTTGTCATAAGCAAATACCCAATCTTGCAAATTCAGCTTGTAATTCCAACAACACCTTGCGACTACCTACAAACTTTTGAGATTCTGGTAGGGCAAATGTGATCTAGGCGCTAGCCCAACAGGTGCTAGCCCAACAGGTGCTAGCTCAACAGGTGATATCTCAGGTTAGTATCACAATTTGCTATTTATCTAAAGTGTGCTACTCATTCAAGATGTACTACTGATGAGATGTGCTACTGATGAGATGTACTACTGAGCCAAAATATATCACCAACAGGCTAAGACGTATTCCCAAGCATAAACCACTTTAATGTGTATCTCTATGTGTTTGTTTGACGCGTGTACTTACGTTGTTTAACACATGTTCTAAACGTACTTATCTTCAGGCTATTGTTACTAGCTTAACTCAGCTTTGCATGAGCTAATTTGGATGAGCTAAGGAGAGTGTGTAGGTAAGCTCGAGCGTGCGCGTTACCCATAGAAGCTACACGTTGACAAGTTAGGTTACTAAAACGCTCAAGGGTTCAAAAGTAGCAGCTAGATATTCGTTAACTGCACACGCTTGCATCTTACACCTTGCCTTAGTTTACGTCACAGGATGTGCAAACGACGTTCCAAATGTTCAACATACGTGAGCCTCAAACCTAATGTAGGATATTTCACGTTAAAGCTAAGGCTGCTAAGTGTCTCCATAATAACTTTGCAAAATGGAAGGTGAGTGAATCACGTTTCTTAACCGCTACCGCTATCTGTATCTTGCAGATACAGATAGGAAATACTTAGTTCCCTAGCTACAGTTATCACAAGGCTGTATAGACAGCTTTAACAGCTATCATTTCGCGCTATTGTAAAGCGATATGGCAGACGAACAGCTTATTCTCAATGCACTTAAAACTGTCCAAGACCCCGAATTGCATCAAGATTTGGTGAGTTTGGGCATGGTGAAAGACATAACCCTAGCAGAAGATGTCACGCATATAGTTATTGAACTTACAACGCCAGCTTGCCCCCTCAAAGGCAAAATTGAGGCAGATGTTAAAACGGCCCTGGCTGCTGTTGGGGTAATCAATGTGGCGCTCGAGTTCACCGCCCAAGTGCGTGGCAGCAAGCAAAACGACAGCTTGCCCGGCGTCCAAAACATCATTGCGGTAGGTTCGGGTAAAGGCGGCGTAGGCAAATCTACGGTAGCTGCCAATATTGCTGCTAGCTTGGCTGCCGACGGTGCCAGTGTGGGGTTATTGGACGCTGATATTTACGGTCCCAGCCAAGCTCATATGTTTGCCGTTGGCGGGCGCAGGCTCATGGCAGACGAAGATAAAAACATCATTCCGTTACGCAACTACGGCGTCAAGGTTTTGTCGATTGCCAACCTAGTGGAAGACGGTCAAGCACTCACCTGGCGCGGGCCTATTTTGCACGGCACGCTTACGCAAATGTTGCAGCAAGCCTTATGGGGCGAGTTGGATTATCTCGTCATTGACTTGCCGCCAGGGACAGGTGACGTGCAGCTATCGCTATCGCAACTGGTGACGGTGACGGGTGCAGTCATGGTCACAACCCCACAAGATGTTGCCCTCATGGATGTAAAACGCGCGTACACTATGTTTCGCAAAACGCACATTCCGGTCCTGGGCATCATTGAAAACATGGCGTATTACCAACTACCGGATGGCAGCCGCGATTATATTTTTGGTGAAGGTGGTGCAAGAAGCTTTGCTGAGGCTGAAAACATCCCGTTACTCGGTGAGGTTCCTATCACGAGAGCACTGCGGGAAAGTGGGGACGCTGGCAAGCCTTTGAGCCTGAGTGATCCAGACAACCCTAGTGCAAACGCGCTCATTAACGCCGCACGCACCTTGGCAGGGCAAATTAGTATTCAAAACTTGATGACCTTGCCGATGCTGTAGACGTTATCTAAAAGATCTTCAGTAGGTACAGTCGTAGTTTAATAGCCTAGATGTCCACGCAGGACACCATCTTCGTTATTTTGATACAAGCAGATGATGTCCAAAACTAGAGCTACAAATCAATACATAGAGTTGCAAGCATCCAAGAGCTTACGAAAAGCTAGAGCAATTGATAATGGCTTTTCGTAAGTTTTTATTGTGTTGTGAGCATCAGTTGAGTTGATGTCAAAAAATTGATGTGTGGCTTGTCGAAAACAACGACCCAAGAACAATGACGCGTCACCTAGCGCGGCGTCATCCACACCTCGAGGTGCTTATTTTGTGGCAGCGAGAAGCTTCCTTGGAAGGTTTGATGGGCGCGCTCACGCACTTCGTAGGTGTAATTACCAGCAGGTAGATCAAAGTTGGCCGTAGGTCCAGTTTGCTCGAGCACAGCAATAAGTCCAGTACCTTGAGCAGTTAGCGACACAACAGCACTGCTAGGGTGAACGGTAATAGCTATGGAATGTAGTGCAACGGTTGTGTCATCGTTGGTAGTGTTGGTACGCAAACTAAGGTTAGGAAGTGCACTATCACCACTGCCATTACAACCGATAACGAGCGCACCACTTCCAAGGCTCAGCACCATCACTGCAAGCATGCGGGTACTTTTGGTTAGTAAATATTTTGGTGGCAAGCGTCTCATCGTCTTTTATAAGTATAACGTGAAAGTTCACATGCGAACAGCGACAAGTGCAGCATTTGTTGACTCCTTTTGACAATATTAAAGATACAATGTTAAAGATATTGAATACGGACGCAACCTTGACGTTTAGCGCGCAAGTAGGTCATCGCTATCCAACCAAAGTGTGACGGGACCACTGTTGATGAGGTGAACTTGCATGTCAGCAGCAAAACGGCCCTTGGCAACGGAGATACCAAGCTTATTTGTAGTCTCACAAAAAGTTTCATAGAGGCTGTTGGCGTGGTCTGGTGGGGCAGCTTGGGTGTAGCTGGGGCGGTTACCTTTTTTGGCATCTGCAAAGAGCGTAAATTGACTGACGATCAGGGCGCTACCGCCAATATCGCGAACGCTTAAGTTCATTTTGCCATTGTCGTCACTAAAGATACGCAGTTTGACGAGCTTTTGAGCGAGGGCTTGGGCAATCTCAGCATTATCATTGTGACCAACGCCAAGGAACACGAGTAGACCCTGAGAGATGGCACCAACCACCTCACTGTCAACCTCAACACGGGCTTCACGCACCCGTTGGACAAGGACGCGCACTAACGGCCTCTCACAGATAACCTTTTACAGACGACCTCATGTGAATATGACTGAGCATCGCTTAATAGCATCAGTTAAGTGTGTCTGGCGTGAGTAAGGTGCGAATGTTGACAAGTGCTTGATGGAGTACGTCGCGTTCAGTTTCGTCGAGGTTGCCGAGGGTTTTTTGTTGCAGCATCTCGAGCAACTCAATACTTTTTTGGGCTGTACTGCGCTGCAACGCGCCCCCTTGGGCAAGGCGGTGACTAAGTGGGCTGCTGTCATCACCCAGTGCCGCTTGTGCGGAACTAACAATGGACTGAACAAGACCGATAAACCGTGGGTCAGACATGCTTCTAGCATAGGCTAGCTGCTGCTAAAGGGTCTAACGACTATCTCCCATTTTTATGAATACCTCAGCCAACATGTACCTTAAAATTTAAGCTATACTGACTTAATGACTTCAGATGCGGCTAAGCTGGCAACGCTTAAAGGACGCGCCGCAACCTTTCATCCGGACAACCGCTTTGAAAGCTTGCAGTACGTGCCAGATGAACCCAGCCGACTTGCTTACGGCAATGATGACGGCGCAGTTCCTACGCGTTATCTGGTTGATACTTCCCAGACGGCGCTCGTGAAAAATACCAGTCCAGATATTCCGTTTAGCTACGGCCTCAACCCTTACCGAGGTTGTGAACACGGCTGTGCGTACTGTTATGCACGGCAAACACATGAGTATTTGGGGCTCTCGAGCGGGCTTGATTTTGAGACGGTTATCCTCACTAAACCCAATATTGCCAAGTTGCTAGATGTCGAATTGCGCCGTCCCAAGTGGCAACCGCAAGTCGTGAGCATGAGCGGCGTGACGGACTGTTACCAGCCGCTCGAGCGCAAACTTCAACTTACCCGTGGTTGTTTGCAGGTGTTTGCGGCGTTTCGCAACCCTGTTGCTATCATCACCAAAAATCACTTGGTGACGCGGGACTTAGATGTGTTGCAAGAGCTTAGTGAGTTTTCTTGTGTGAGTGTAGGGATTTCGCTAACAACGTTGAATGAGGATCTGCGCAGTAAGCTCGAGCCGCGTACCAGCACTGCCACACGCCGCTTGGACGCCGTGCGCAAGTTACGTGAGGCCCGCGTGCAAGTTGGCGTGATGATTGCGCCGATTATTCCGGGCTTAAACGATCACGAGATTGCTAGTTTGCTAGAAGCAGCCGCAGATGCTGGTGCCCAGTTTGCAGGTATGGGCGTTGTGCAACTGCCTTACAGCGTGAAAGATGTCTTTGTGGACTGGCTTAACATACATTACCCGGAACGGGCTGAGCGCGTTCTCAACCGCATCCGCGAGGTTCACGGCGGGCAGCTCAACGACCCCCGCTTTCACACCCGCACCAAAGGTGAAGGGCGCTACGCTGAGCAATTGTGGCAGCTTTTTCGGGTTGCTCGCAGACGCGTTGGTCTCGACCAAAAACTCACATCTTTGACAACGGAACACTTTGCAGTTCCAGATGCACAAGGGCGTCATGCACGTCAGCCGTCTTTGTTTGCGTCATAATAGGTTCACGGTGTGCTGTATAAGGTGACTGGGGTTTGACCTTATGCTTAGGAAAGGGGGAAGGGGAGCACGGGGGATAGGGAGAGTTCATCAGATGTCACACGTGTAGCGCACAATCGCAAGTTTGCTATGAATCTTGGTTAAGGAAGAGGCTCGCGGAACTTTTGCGTTTACATTCTCTGTGATGTGAGTATCTTTCAGAACACGAGTTTAAGATAACGCTATGAG
>CAZMCW010000272.1:666-6810 GCA_964564405.1 uncultured bacterium | reverse complement strand
GTTATTTTGTAGCAGTTCCAAGATTGGTTCCCCCACACTGAGTGGGTCGATTTCTGCTCCCCTAGGTCGCACGCGCAATTGCCTGTGGTAGTTACTCGTGGAAACGCTATAAAGATTTATGTCAGGCAAGCTTTCTTGGCTTCACCAACTATTATTTTAAGGTAATTCAAGATTGCCTCAGCACAATTAGTGTAATGTCATCGAGGACATCTTGCTCGCCAATAAACGTGTATAGATCAGCAACAACTTCATTTTTGACCTCTTCGGCTGTAGTTGCATTTGGCCAAGCTCGAGCCACTGCAGCCTCGAGGCGGTCGAGTCCATACAGCTCACCTGCTAAACTCTCCGCTTCAGTTATGCCATCTGTGTAGAGAATTAAACCCTCACCCTGTTCGAGGGTAAGCGCGTGAGTTTGTACATATTGGTCGATGTTGTCTTCCAAACCTAGTGGGAACCCCAACGCAAAAGTATCAATTTGACTCACCTCAGCTGCTACAGATACATGCAAAACCTGCTCATGTTGACCGCTGAGGGTAACGTTGCCGCGACTAGGCTGAGCTGTGGTGTCGGTTTTAGGTAGCTTAGCTTCATAAGCAAGCAGCGCAAGGGTCATACTTTTGTCTACATGGCTGCGTTCTAATTGGGCATAGAGCGTTTTGTTGATGACAGAGACAATATCTTTAAGCGTATTTTTGCCACTTTGCACCAGCGCATGAATTGCCGTCTGAACCATGACCATGAGCAGACCACTTTCTAGCCCGTGACCGGTGACATCACCAATACCTATGTAAACTTTGTCGTTAGCAGTAATAATGTCGTGATAGTCGCCACCAACTGCGTCAGCAGCACAAACATAGGTAGCAATGTCGAGTAGGTCAGCTGCGTCAATATCAGCTTGGCAGGGTTGTACGGACTGCTGAATAGAACGGGCGACATCAAGTTTTGTGTTGGCAATAAAAAGTTCTTGTTCGTATTGCTCGAGCTTTTCTCGAGCAGGCTTGAGTTTGTACTCATAAAGTTGTTGTTCAGCTTGAAATTGCACTTGTAAACTGTGGCGCAACATAATCTCATCAACAACAACATCAGCAAGTGTCTCTAAAAGATCAATCTGCTCTTGGGTAAGCGCCGGACGAGGTACAAAATCTATGAGCGCCAACGCGCCAAGGGCAATACCCTCAGGTGTTTTTAACGGCGCACCTGCATAAAACCGCATATGGGGTTCTGCCACAACGAGACTGTAATCGCGAAAGCGCTCGTCTTGCAAAGCATCCGGTACGACAAGCGTTTCGTAGTTGAGCACGGCAGTTAAACAAAACGATGTATTTAAGTCGGTCTGCCGAGCGTCAACGCCATAACAAGACTTGAACTTTTGCTGCTCTGTGTCGTAATCCATGAGTGAGATAAGCGCAACGGGAACCTCAAAAACTTGGGCAGCTAGGTGAGTAATTTTGTTGAAGATTTCTTCAGGTTCACTATCAAGTAACCCGTATTTGTGCAAAACTTGTTGACGTTCACGGTAGTTGGGGATGGAAGAGAGCAATGATTACCTCATTTAGTTCAAGAGTTGCGTAAGTTTTGAGAGACGAAAATATCATCAATCCCTCGCTAAGTTTTACAGAGCTTGCAGAAAAATACCGTTTCCGGTTGGTTCTCAAAAGGATTAATCCGCCTAGAATGTGTAGCAAAAGACATAAAGAAAAAGATACAGGTTCTGCCTCCAACGGAACAAACACGTCAGAGTTAATGCAGTACCCAATCTGAACCCACGTAACTTACTCAACGATGATGGGGGTGTTGTGTTCAAAGCAGACTAAGTGTTTCCATAGTGACTTTGCGAAAGGGAACGTGAATAAATTACGTTCCTTAACCGCTACCGCTATCTGTATTTTGTAGATACAGATAGGAGAACTTAATTTCAGGATTGAGCAAAATTACTTTGAAGTGTGTAGCTTGCCCTTGATTGATATTGGTACAAGTAAGCTTATGGCTAAAGGTATCTCCAGCAATCTAACTAAAAGTCATGGTTTGTAGTCAACATCCGAGTTGAAAGCGTCATTGTCTAGGTTAACATCATCACCTAAATGTTACTTGCACCATGGTAGTTTCACTTAGATATGATCATCATCAATTTTATAGTGCAGTGCTACCTATACAAGATGGGTCAATCATCATACACACCGTGTAGCGCATTACATAAACCTATGTGTTGATTACATATTGAAGCTATGGAGTGTCAATAAAAATGGGCTATAGCCTCACTCATTTACGCGCCATCTAAATCTTGTAGTTGCAACGTAAGTGCACCCACCGAGATGCTAATTTCGCGTAGTGATAACCATAGTGACGCAAGTAGGAGCAGCAAACTAATCCCAAAAAGCACGTTGGCTAGTAGGTCTTGGCCAATAAAGACCAGTAGCATGGTGAGCACACAGCTAAAAAAGCTCGAGACACCCAGCGTTTGCATATCTTGAATCAGCCTCACCCGCCGCCGCAAGTTGTCAATCTGCGCCCTAATATGCGGTTCGGGTTGATGGTGATACTCCGCGTGTAAACTGCGAATGAGCGTGGCCAAGGTCAAAAAGCGGTTCGTGTAGGCAAGCAGCAACAGCGAGATAGCCGGGAATAATAGCGCTGGTGTAGTTAGGTTTAGCTGCATGAGATGAGGAAGGCTCGAGGTGCTGATATGGTTTGGTGACGTGTTATTTGGTGTGTGATTAGAAGAGAAGGGGGGAAAGGGGGAAGGGGAGATTTCATCAAATGCTACTAAAAATGTCACTGAACATGTCACTGAATTTAAGATGATATGACAGGGTGTTGCAAAGATGCCATTGCCGCACCAACACCCTGCCCGAAGGGAATCTGCTGACCTAGTTCACGCAGCACATCTTCCAGAACAGTCACAATCATCAAAGCATCATAAACGTCTGCGTTGCCCATGATGGAAGGGCGAAAAAGGACGGGCTTGGCAGCTTCTTGACCGCCGGTAATGCGCACGCCTCTTGTTGCAAAACCTGCGACAATGTCAGGTGCGTGAATGCCTTCGGGTGCTTTGAGGGCGGCGACGGCTGGGCTGGGGCGCACGCTGAAAGGTACACAGCCAAGGGCGGCAGCGCCTGCCAAGATGGCATTGTTATTTCTTGTTAAACGCGCCCAGGTGGGCTCGAGCCCCGTTTCCAAAATTATATCCAGTGCCACATCCAAGCCGCGCACAAGGCTAACGGCTGGCGTGTAGGCGGTCTCACCTTGTTGTTGCTTTTTGTGCTCTTTGGCGAGGTTGAGGTAGTAACTAGGTATGTTTTGGCTTGTCTCAGCGCGTTGCCACGCTCGGTCAGAAAGCCACGCAAAGCCTAAGCCTGGGGGTGTCATCAAGCCTTTTTGGGAGCCTGAGAACACACCATCGAGCTGCCACTCGAGCGGCCTGAGTTCAGCCACACCCAAACTAGTCACACAATCCACCAAAATAAGCATATCCGGCGCAATCTCGCGAACTGTCTTGGCGAGCTTGGCAATGTCGTGCAAGGTGCCCGTAGACGTTTCTGAATGCACCAAAGTGATGGCGCTAGCGTTTTTGTGTTGCTCTACATAAGCAGCTAAATCATCACCTAAAAGGGTTTGTCCCCAAGCGACAGGTATGTCGTGGACGTTGTAGCCATAGGTGCGAGCTAGCTCGAGCCAACGCTCGGCAAACTTGCCGCCGCCCATGCCCAGCACTTTGTTGCCACGCGGAACTGCTGCTAACAAGCCAGCCTCAAACGCAGCCGTGCCACTGCCCGTGATGATGGTGATGTTGCCATAAGGCACGCAAGCTACCTGCGCCAGCTTGGCGCGGACGCCGCTAAACACACGCTTAAACTCGGGTGTGCGGTGGTGAATGAGCGGGCGGGCCATTGCCTCACGTACTGCGGTAGGCACAGATACTGGCCCGGGCGCAAATAAGCGTTGTTTGAAGGGTTCAGTTGAGGTCATAAGCTTATCACCTTGGGATATCACCTTTGAGGGGGGCTTTAGCGTGTAGCAGTGTTACGAGGTGGTGTTGCAGGTCACTTCAGAAGCAAGCCGATGAAGGAGTTTCAAGAGAAAGGGGGAAAGGGAGATGGGGAAAGGGGGAGGGGGAGAGAACATCAGATAAGGTGTATTACATCATTTTGGGGTTGGATATGGGTATTAAGTTTGGGGAGCTCGAGGAGATACCCTCACAGACCTGGAGATTATGACAACCTCGAGCCCAGTATTCCAACGATTATAACTTCACCATCTTCAAATCTCGAAGCACATCAGGCAAAGCAAGTAACTCGTCTAAAACATTAACTTCGGGTGTTTGATCAAGTGTGAGTGCAAACAGAGCGAGGCCGTCGCCACTGACTCTGGAAAGTTGCATGCTCGAGATGTTCACGCCAGAATTGCCCAAAACCGTACCAATTTTACCAACAGCGCCCGGGCGGTCGTAGTTACTGCAGATGAGCATGGTGCCTTCCGGTTTAATTTCAATGTAAAAATCCCCGATGTTGACAATACGCGGGTCACCTTCAAACACGGTGCCACCCACATACACAACGTCCTCGTCGCTAGTGGCGCGCACTTCTACGTGGCTAGTGTAACCGCGCGTGCGCGAGGCAACAACTCTGGAGACACGTATATCTCGCTCTTTGGCAATGGCAGACGCGTTGATGTAGTTGGGGGCTTCATCTAAAAACGGTTCCAAAAACCCTTTGGTCGCGGCAATCGCAACAGGTTCAGGGTCACGCGGAAACGTACCTGAAAACTCCACTTGCAAGTCGCGCACGCGGCCTTTGATCAGTTGGGCAACCATTTTCCCCAAAATTTCAGCTAGTTTTAAGTGCGGTCCCAGTGCGCTCATCACTTCCGGCGCGAGGGCAGGTGCATTCACAGCACCACGGGAAAAGTCGCCGCGTAAGGCAAGTACAGTGCGTTCCAAAATGTCTGCGCCAACGCGGGCTTGAGCTTCTTTGGTGTTGGCACCCAAGTGGGCGGTGAGCACCACGTTGTCCAGTTGTAAAAGTGGGTGATCAACCGAGGGAGGCTCGAGCACAAACACATCCAGTCCGGCTGCAAACAACTTGTTACTTTTGAGCGCATCTACTAGAGCATCTTCTTGAATAATGCCGCCTCGAGCTGCATTCACAACCACGGCTCCCGAGGGCAAACAAGCCAGCTCATCGGCACCAATCATGCCTTTGGTTTCGTTGGTAAGTGGCGTGTGAACGGTCACAAAATCGCTTTTGACCAGCATTTCTTTGAGCACATCAACCAGTTCCACGCCCATATCTTGGGCGCGTTGCCTCGAGATATACGGGTCAAAGGCCATAACTTCCATACCCAAGCCCTGCGCCCGTCGTGCCACCAGCGAGCCAATGCGCCCTAGACCCACAATACCGAGCCGTGCGCCTTTGACCTCACGTCCTAAAAACTTTCTGTCCCAAACGCCCTGACGCACCAGACCGTCTGAGCGAGCCACGCCTCGCGCGGCATTGAGCATGAGCGCCACCGCCAGCTCAGCAGCCGACACGTTATTAGCCTCAGGTGCGTTCAAGACCAGCACACCTTTGCGACTTGCCGCGACCAGGTCGATGTTATCCACCCCAACACCACCGCGCCCAATGACCTTGAGCTTCGTCGCTGCGTTTAAGAGTTCTGTATCAACTTGGGTACGACTTCGGGTGATGATGGCTTCATAGTCGCCAACAATGCTGAGCAGGTCACTTCTATCGATACCTGCTTGGTTGTCGATGTCAACATCGTCATAGATGTGTGTGGGGCCGAGTTGGACGTTGTCAGTTACAAGGATGCGCTGCTTCATAAACGGTTGCAACTATACCGCCTGTGATGGGTGGATGGCGTGGTGGGGTAACACGTGCCGATTATTTAGACATAAATTAACCGAAATTCACATGACAAGCTTAGAAAATTATGTTTAGATATAGTGTAGATGAAACAATAAATCTAAGTCGACCTTGGTTGGCTAACTGGAGGTTTTATGAAGCGTTTACTGCTCTACGTCTTTATCATTATGGCTATTGTTGCCTGCTCAAGTGGTGGAGGTGATAATGATGGTGGCACACCTAATCAAAGCCCCGTTACTTTAATTACGATTTCGTCTAGCCAAGGCGTAGCACCATTTACGTT
>CAZMCW010000272.1:0-597 GCA_964564405.1 uncultured bacterium | reverse complement strand
GTAGTGGTGACTGTTGGAGAAGGTACAGATGAGCCCGAACCACAAGGGCAAGCGCCAGTTATTAATGATACACAAGCAAGCCAACTTACTGGATTTGCACCTTTAAGAGTAGAACTTGATGCTTTTGTCACTGATCCTGATACTGAGCAAGATGATCTTACATTTAACTGGACTTTTAGTGACGGTAGTGACTCACGCTTCCAAAATACCATCAAAACGCTGCGAGAGCCAGGAACCCTCACCGCCACTTTGGTAGTAGAAGACCCACAAGGTAATCAATCAACTTCTGAGCCTATAGAGATTACAGCTCTAAATGATGAAGATTACTTTTCGGCAGATATAAGGATATTTGACAATAATCGTGTCCGAGTTGAGGTAGGCAAACCTGCATCCTTCCCAGAGCCCGCTAAGCGATTATCGGAATTGTATTCATGCGAATCTGGGAATTTAGATTTTGCTTCTGATTTTGTTACAGATGACGATCAAGAGTTTCGTCAATTTTTGATGGATACTCCTGGATTAGGGCAACGTGACGGTGTTTTTATATTTAGGACTTTCGCTAGTGAGGAAAAAGGGATATCATTGCAGACATCATTA
>CAZMCW010000271.1:1957-6824 GCA_964564405.1 uncultured bacterium | reverse complement strand
ATATCTCATGCCTTACTTTGAAACAGGTATCTCTACTTTTGCAAGAGGTCTACTGTATACATCTGGCTCAGGGGTGTCATCACCCCTGACAAATCGATCAACAAGAGTAGGTATTCAAGATATAAATCGACGCCCTTTATCTGGCTAAGGGCTATCAGGTGTTTGACTGCGCTGTCTTACTGCGTTGTGCAATGCGCCTAAGCACTTCTTGGCGGTAACGCACATTTTCTTGGTATTGCTTTTTCTGCAAATACTCGAGCAAAAACGCAGCAATAACCCCACCGAGTACAGCATTACCCATCTCAAAGCTAACTTCTAAAATGACTTCAGCTACAAAGCTACCTAGAACGTCTGCAAATAAGTAAATAACCATGCGAGACCCCACCACCATTAGCAAGCCCACCAGAAAAAAGTAAGTTAAAAACCTAAGGTGTAATACCTCTTTATCAATAATAAGCTCGAGTTCTTCAGGATTTGCTTGATAAAAGTCAACATCGGCTTCGGTAATGACTTGCTTGGCGTCCACAAAGAGTTTTGTGAGATTTTGCAGTTTAAACATGGCCTATGATAACTTTGACTGATGACCAGCAAAGGAGCACTACTATGCGTATTGTGCTTGTAATTGTCCCGCTGTTACGCTGGTTATATCGGCTCAACAGGAAGCAAAGTAAGACAGCTAACTAATTTCATCCCGGGCTAACCTACCCAACTTGGTATCCTTCTGATCGTTGTAACACCTCGCATTCGCCATGCCTTAAATTTGCTATTACGTTAAAAATATATATAAACTAAAATATGTATTCTTACAAATAATCCCACAGGCTAAGAAAGAGGTAACATGAATATAGGTTTGGTTCTGGGCGGTGGCGGTGCACGCGGACTGGCCCATGTTGGTGCCCTAAAAGCGCTCGAGGAATACAACATGACCCCTACAGCCATCAGTGGCTGCTCAATGGGTGCCATTGTTGGTGCCTTGTATGCTTCAGGCAAACGCGTTGATGAACTACAAGACCTTGTTGCAAATTTGCCTTACCTAAAAATGCTGCAGCTTGGTGAACTAGGTGGGCTTGTAGGACGTCGAGCCGTCGAGGCTTACGAAGCGTATGAGGGCAGCTTGGTGAACTAGGTGGGCTTGTAGGAGGTAAAGGCATAGAAGCCTTTCTTGCTGCCCATTTACCCGAGCATTTTGAAGATCTAGAGCTGCCTCTTAGCGTCACAACGGTTGATGTACAAAAGGGTAGGTTAATGGTTCTGCGTTCAGGCCAACTTGTCCCAGCGTTACGTGCAACTAGCGCCCTTCCAGGACTTTTAAGCCCTGTGAAGTATCAAGGACGTTATTTGGTTGATGGTGGGCTACTCAACAACCTCCCCGTAGACCTTATTAGAACGATGACACATGACCCAGTGATAGCAGTTGACATTGCTGCACCACCTGACCGCGAGCTTGCCTTTGAGTCTGAGACCGCTGGTATTTTGCAACAGATGAACGCACTGATAAGTGGCAAAACCACGATGAGAAATGAACTTTTTGGTCGGGGGTTAACAGTAGAATTGTTTATGAAGTCTTTTGATGTGCCACAACGGGTGCTCACTGAAATGCGACTAAGTATACAACCGCCTGAACTGCTGATTCGCCCTGAACTTGACAGCCAGTTTGGTGTTGAAGATTTTGATAGAGGCGAAGAAGCCATAGCGCAAGGTTATGAAGCGACCCACCAAGGCTTAAAAAATTGGCTTAAGGCTGACGAGCAAAACAAAGAAATTCCTTCAAGTTAACGGAGATGATGATGAGCGACTTAATCGTGTACACCTACGATCAAGAAGATAAAGCTACTGACGTCCTGAAGCATGTTGCAAGCCTCAAACAAGACAATGTCCAAAAAGCACTAGTCGGGATTGAAGATGCCGCCGTTGTGGTTAAAAATGCCAAAGGACGCGTGAAGGTACATCAAACCTTAGAATCTGTAGTTAAGGGCAGTAATGTTGCCAGGGGTGGGCTTTGGGGCGTGCTGATTGACTTTTTGTTTGGAGGTCCTTTGTTTGGGGCACTGTTAGGCATGGGCATCAGTGGTCTGCTCGGGCACAATATTGATATTGGCATCGATAATGAGTTTATTAGTGGCATTAGTGACGACCTAGCCCCAGGCGATTCTGCCTTGTTTTTGTTGGTCAACAACACGCTCACAGAAACCATCGCTGAAGCTCTCAAGGACTTTGATGGCAAGCTGTATCACACTTCTCTCTCTGATGAGGCTGAAGCAGCGCTGACTCAAGCCAGCGAACATGCACCCATTAAAGAAGCCATTGAGGCGGAAAACACAGCGTCTTAGTGATTTTTGAACTTTCCAATACTAGGGCTCGAAAAGTTGATGCTGTTTCAAATTAAACTTCCAACTCCGAAATCGTCTCATTCGCATACCGCAAGCGCGTCGTCAGCGTGCGGCTAATGTTAGTCAGTAACTTCATCGAAATAGCTGGGTGACTGCTCTGTAAACGCTCAAAGTCAGAGGCATCTAGCCGGTAGCAGACCAAATACTGGGTTGCGTCAATGTTGGCGGAGCGGGGGCTTTGGTCAAGGAGTGCTAGCTCACCAAAGAACGTGCCGGCAGCAAGGCTCGAGAGCCGCCTACTTCTACTGCTATCAGCAATTTCCAAAATAACATCTGCTAAACCCCGCGTAATTACAAACATGGCGTCGCCCGGCGCACCTTGTTGCACAATCCGCTGACCTTTGGTGTAGTGCTGGCGGTGTAGCAACTTACTTAGTACCTCAAATTCAGCTTGGCGCAAACCGCTAAAAATAGGAACGTCAGTGAGGGCAAGTTCAACCCGGCTGCTAATTTGGGGTGCTTTGTGTTTGAGGAGATTGTCTTCAAAGTACTCGAGGGCAGCGTCGGTGTCGGCAAAGCAGGCGTGTTCGGGTAAGCTGGCGAAGAGGCCGCCGGACTCGAGCGTTTGTTCAACTAGCGTATTCGCACGTGCATAACTGAGCGCAAGTTGGCAGTTACTATCTGCCAAGCGGGCATAAGCTTGCTCCAACACGCGCACACTGCTTAAATCGATGTCGTGTAAGCGTTTCATATCTAAAATAATGGCACTCACGCCAAGTCCAGCCAGGGTATCTAGCTCTAACGCTAGCGCGTCTGCAGATGCAAAAAAGAGCGAGCCTTCAAGCTCGATAACGTGAATACTGCTGCCGTGTTCAGTGAGCACATCTAGCGCGCGCTCATCACGTTGTTTTTTGGAATGACGCACAGCACCGTCGTAACGTCTGCGCACGGTTGCTTTACTCATTTTGACAACAAAAACGATAATAGATACCAAAATGCCAGTAGCAACTCCAATAGTTAAGTTGGTGACCACCGTGACCACCGTGACCAAAACAATAACTAAGCTGTCGGTTAAAAATATTTGACGCCGGCTAGGGTGCTGCACCATTTGCACAAGCAAGTTCAAACTCCAGTGGTCGGTCATAGTAAGGGCAACATAAATAAGCAAACCGCTCACTACTGCATTGGGAATAAGCCCAATAACAGGTCCAAATAGATAGATACCAATGAGCGTAAACAAACTCCACGCCAGACCAGAGGGTGCGCCCGCCTGCTTGATAATTGCCAACACTTTGCCCAAACGACCCTTCTGATGCAATGCCACCAAACCCAGCTGCCACTATGTTGGCAAATCCTTGGGCCATAAGTTCGCGGTTAACGCTGCTGCGGTGGTGGCTTAAGTTTTGTACGTTGAGTGCCGCTAAAAGCGTTTTAGTTGAGGCAAGTAGCGCAACGCTAAGCGCCGCTGTAACAACAAACGCAAAAATGTCTAACATGCCGTTGAGAGATAACACCTGCCAGATGTCGGTAAAATAGCGCGGCGTCAACCTCAGGCCGCTAATGTCACCTAAGCGACCACCCAAACGGGCCTCAGCGTTGGTCCAACGGATACCTAGTAAGAGTCCGCCGTAGCGCAAAGCGTAGTACAAACCTGAACCAACAACAAGCGCAACTAAAACAGACGGCAAACCGCGCAATAGGCGACTTCCAAAAAGAGCAATGCCGGTGACCACGCTTGCTAGTAGCAACTGCGCCCACTGCACACTAACAAAGGGAAATGCCCCGGTTAGCGTCACTAGCTTACCTAGCTCGCTGAGTAGCACCAACAGTGCAAGCCCGTTGAGCAGTCCGGCAATCACCGGGTAGGGCGTAAATTTAATGAGATTACCAAGCCTGAAAAAGCCAAAAATAACTTGCCACAAGCCGGCTAGCGCCATAACTAAAAAGCCCACAACAATCATGACAGTTGTATAGGCTGCTGGTGAAAATTCGCTGGCAAACTGGGGTGCTACTGCGGTAAGTTGCTGCAAAACGCTAGCAAAGACCAAAGCAGCAGCTGGGGAAGGTCCGCTGATGAGTGCAGGGGTACCGCCTAATAACGCAGCCAGACCGCCGCCAACAACAGCTGCAACAAAGCCCACCATAATGCCATCACTGACAAATAGCGTTCCTAAAGGGGCAAACGCAATTAATCCGTAAGCGATGTTTTTAGGTAACCCAATAATGGTTGCCGCCAGACCACCAGCGAGTTCAGCTTGCCAACGCTGTGTACCCGAACTAGCCTCAGGTAATTTAGCTTGCGTTTTAAGTGGAGGTTGTTCAAATGTATCTGAACTGTCACTCGGGGGATGATTTGGCATAGTGGAGCTAAAAACCTCTCAGGACATTACGGTTTGAACGGAACATGGTAGCTAAAAGACGTTGCGGTTAAAAGACGTTGCGGTTAAAAGACGATGCAGCTAAAAGACGTTACGGTTAAAAGACGTTACGGTTAAAAGACGTTACGGTTAAAAGACGTTACGGTTAAAAGACGATGC
>CAZMCW010000271.1:0-1857 GCA_964564405.1 uncultured bacterium | reverse complement strand
TAAAAGACGATGCGGCTCGGGAAATGATAGCGTGTTGATACATACACAAAACTAAGACCCTTACAAGACTAGGACTTCCACAAGACTAGGACTTCCACAAGACTAGGACTTCCACAAAACTGGGACTTCCACAAAACTAGGACCTCATCTACTATCAAGTCCACTGCCTATTATGAACCCCGTCTCTGAGGGGTGCATGATGGCGTTACGTGAATCCTAGCTAATCATGTAGATAGTGTCAGTCAAGTTTACTTAACCCTGTAGCCACTGTAAGAAACATCTCGTAAACCTGGTAGCAGCGTAGACCTCATAGGTATATGGTCTTGTGCTTAATGTTGCACTGACAAAGCAATTACGTCCATTAAGTCTTTGACGCATCTCGAGGTTGACATCATATTTTAAAGTTAACAAAGCAATATATCAACAGTTTCTATAGCTCACTCAACAGCATCTACAAATAAGTTAAGTGACATGGCGTTTGATTGTTCTTTTACAGACGTCCGGGATATTTGCCCTGCTGCTCATGAGGACTACTGTGATAGATTACAATGGTCAGTTTGTAGCTTGAGACCCAAAGTACGTGGTGTCACGAACAAACTGTGTAATGTCAACATCTATTTACAGTACAGCTGGTGATTAGCTTTTACTGTGTAGTACGTGATTTCAACCTTGCAAGGGGGACTGTAGTGGACAATCAGCCGCAAGACGATCAACAGACATCTGCGAGTGGTGAGGGCTCGAGTATTCCCATCGGCACCCTCGCGTTAGTCGGGTTTTTAATCGCTACAATTTCAGGTTTATGGCTCGTAATGTACGCACTATATCTTTTTAGGGGTGGTCAAGCCTAACCATGCTCAACTACGAAAAAATTAATCAATACGAGTTTTTGTGGATTTCGTTTTTCTTACTTATGTCTATTGGACATGTGGTGCTTATTGCTTACAGTTTGGCGCTAGAAGGTCCCCATATTGCTACACAAGTGACTCGAGCTAAACCTGCAGAACTATTACAAGAAGGTATCTTTGCTAATCCTGGCGTTACTTATTTAGAGCGTCCTAACCGCGCTGAGGTTGTTGGCGTAGCCCAAGCGTTTGCGTTTTCGCCTGCTGAAATTGTCCTTGAAAAAGATGTGGAAACCACCTTTTATTTAACGGCTAGAGATGTGATTCACGGCTACCACGTACAAGGCAGCAACATTAACGCTGAACTTATCCCCGGTGAGGTATCTACGTTTCAGTACACCTTTAATAGAACTGGTGAATTCCGGCTTGCCTGTAACCAATACTGTGGTATAGGCCATCAAAACATGCTTGCCAAAATCATCGTGGTAGACGATCTTGATGAATATCAAACAGCACAAGTGGCTAGTACAACCTCAATGAATACGCCGGCAACCAATACACCTGCTGAAGCGGTAGCGTCAAATGACACAGCAAGCAGTGACACAGCAAGCAGTGACACAGCAACGGTCGCCATGCCACCTGCAGGTGGCGAAATGCTTGCTAGCGCTGCCCCAAGTGACTGGCACGATATTGGCGCGCAGGTGTATGGCAATAACTGCGTAAGTTGTCATCAAGCTACAGGTCAAGGCATTGTTGGCGCGTTTCCGCCACTAGCTGGCCACACACCTGAGCTAGTTAGTGTAGAAGGTGGACGCGAGTACCTGAAAAACCTAGTGCTTTACGGTCTACAAGGGTCGATTGCGGTAGATGGTGCTAACTACAACGGCATCATGCCAGCATGGAGCCAGCTCAGTGATGAACAACTAGCGTCAACGCTTAATTATGTGCTCACAGAGTGGGGTAATGAAAGCAGTCTACCTGCTGATTTTGAACTGTTTAGTGCAGCTGAAATTGC
>CAZMCW010000270.1:3000-6851 GCA_964564405.1 uncultured bacterium | reverse complement strand
ATGGAACGCAAAGACGCACTTATTATCGGTTCAGGTATTGGCGGGATTGCTTGCGCCATTCGCTTGCAGAGCCTTGGCTTTAACACAACGATTCTCGAGAAACTAGATGCACCCGGCGGACGCGCCTACGTGCGCCGCGCTGAAGGGTTTACCTTCGACATGGGCCCCACTGTGCTCACTGTCCCACACTTTATCGAGGAACTCTTTGCCGTTGAGCGCGATCATGCGCGACTAGGTGAGCCCGATTTTCCAGATGAAATTTTGGGTGAAGACAAACGCATCAAAACAGGCATTAGCGGCGGCCCGCGTACCTCAGACTATGTTGAGATTATGCCCATTTTGCCGTTTTATCGCATTTACTTTGATGACGGCACCTATTTTGATTATGACGGCGACCCAGAGCACACCCGTGAGCAAATTGCTGCGCTAGCGCCAGAAGATTTAGAAGGTTACGAGCGGTTTCATGACGCAGCTAAAGCGATTTTTGATAGGGGGTTTCTCGAGCTAGGTTACACCTACTTCGGCAACGTCCAGTCTATGTTGAGCGTGACTGGTGACCTACTCAAACTAGACGCCATTCGCCCATTGTTTTCGTTTATTAAAAAGTACTTCAAAAGCGACAAAATGCGCCAAGTGTTTAGCTTTGAACCGCTCCTAGTTGGTGGCAACCCACAAAAAGTGCCCGCGATTTACGCCATGATTCACTTTGTTGAAAAAACTTGGGGCATTCACTTTGCCAAAGGCGGCACAGGCGCACTGGTGCAAGCATTTATCAAAAAGTATGAAGAACTCGGCGGCACGTTGCGGGTGAACGCTGAAGTTGAACAAATTGATGTCATCAAACAAGATGGCAAGCGCGTTGCCACAGGTGTCACACTGAAAAATGGTGAGACTCTAAATGCTGACTTAGTTGTATCTAACGGTGATTATGCCAGCACCTACCTCAACTTAATTGACAAAAAGCACCGCCGCATTAACCGCGATGCATTAGTGAAAGCACGCAAGCAGAGCATGTCGCTTATGGTGATTTATTTTGGGTTTAACGCTGAAAATTTAAACCTTAACTTGCAGCATCACAACATTATTTTGGGACCGCGCTACGAAGAACTCCTTACAGATATTTTTGACCGCAAAATCCTCGCCAAAGATTTTTCGCAGTATTTACACATTCCCACCCTTACCGATCCTTCGCTGGCACCACCGGGACATCACGCAGCTTACACGCTCATTCCTGTACCCAATAATCAAAGTAAGTTGGACTGGGAACTTTTGGGTGAGCCCTATGCCAACAAAATTTTGACCTTTTTGGACGAGCGCGGTTACATCCCCGGGCTTATGGAGCGCTTGGTTTACAAGAGTTTTATTACGCCAGATTATTTTGAGGGAACCCTTAATGCTTATGTTGGTAATGGGTTTGGGGTTGAACCTGTGTTGATCCAATCGGCCTTTTTTAGACCCCACAACCGCAGTGAAGATGTAAGCAACCTCTACTTGGTTGGACAAGGCACGCAACCCGGCGGCGGCACGCCTTCAGTGATGATGTCTGCCAAGATGACCGCCCGGGAAATTGCCAAAAACTTTAATGTGCCAAATGAGATTGTGACCGGCGTGCCTAGTGCTTCATCTGACTACACAGCCTCGAGCACACCTGCTCAAGAAGAAGTGGCTGCCTAACTAGTCTGACTAGTTACAAGTGAGGTCGTAAACGCTCGAGCAACGCCCCTTTGGGCATAGCTCCCACAAACGTGTCTACGGCCTCACCCTGTTTAAAGACCATGAGCATAGGGATGCTTTGGGCTTTGTAGGTTGCTGCAACCATCCGGTTATTGTCTACATTAACTTTGACAATTTTTAGCTTTCCAGCGAGTTCTTTGGAGAGATCCTCGAGCACTGGTGCAATCATCCGGCAAGGCCCACACCACTCCGCCCAAAAGTCAACGAGTACGGGCACAGCCGCATCCACCTCAGCCTTGAACGAGGTCTCGCTCGCTTGCACCAGCCACGGCAACGTGTTTCCACACTTACCGCACACAGGTAACTGATCTGCGGATGGTTTTAGGCGGTTTTTGGCGCTACAGTTAAGGCAGGTTGCAATATCACTCATAAATTCGAGTGTAGTACAAACCCAACTACCTTACCAAGTTGACGCTCTGTGATAGGACCTTTTTCAGCAACTTTAAGTTCTTTCGGATAAGTTCTTGATGTAGTTAAGCAGTCGTTGACATTCTCGCCATCCCCCGTTTTTCCCTTGTCCCTCTCACATTAATTACGCACTTTCGGAGTCGATACCACTAACCTTTGCACTGCCTCGAGTCAAATTTTTAAGTTCTAAGGCTAGCTTCTCAGCATCATCTGCCAAAATCGTAACAACCACAACCATGCCCTCAGCGTCAAACGTGGGCTCAGCTTTGTGAAGGTCTACCCAACTATCCAAAAACCTGTGCACAGCATCCATCTCTGCAAAGGGCACATGCACGGCTAACTGCACGCGCGGGCGCACGGTGACCACCTCAGCTTGGTCGAGGGTTTTGGCGAGTGTGCCGCTGTAAGCACGCACGAGGCCGCCTGCGCCTAACTTAGTGCCACCGTAATAGCGTGTGACCACAGCCGCAATGCGGTCGAGGTTCCGGCGTTGCAGAACTTCCAACATAGGTCGTCCAGCAGTACCACCGGGTTCACCGTCGTCTGAAAAGCGGTAAATATCGGCAACAACATACGCCCAGCAGTTGTGGCTGGCGTCCGCGTAGCGGGTGCGGAGGTGCTCGAGCCAAGCCTGCGCCGCCTTAACATCATCTACTCGCATCACCGTGCCAATAAAGGTTGAGTTTTTAATGACATCTTCAAACCTCACCTCAGCAGCAATGGTTGTGTACGCTTTCGCCTCAGACATCTTGCTAGTGTAACGCAAGCATCCACGCATAGCTTTCTTACGGTGATGCAAGCTACTATGCACACGCTCAGGATGAACTTTGCTAAAGTGAAATTATGAATTTTGCGCAGACGTGGACACAGCAATTTAATAACCTGTCCCAAGCATGTCTGTGGCGATGTTGTTGACCTTTTCCCTTGTCTAAAATTTGGTTTCAATGTAGCTGAATCAGCCAATCATGCTGATGTACGTTTGTCATCGCACTGAGTTGGTCTAACCGCCTAGCGTGATGTAATGATGTTGCGTTTTAGCGTGATGTGCTGGTGTTATCCATGACGATGTCACCTATGATGATGTTATCTGTGATGCATCTGTCTTGCTAATACATCGGCTTAGGCACATACACGACACAACACCCATCAATCTTCAAACACATCTTCTTGTCAAAGGAGTTTGGCATGTCATCTGAATCTACCCCTGAAACATCTAGCCTAAAAATTTACAACACTCTAACCCGTCAAAAAGAAGTTTTTACGCCGCTGGTGCCGGGCATGGTCGGCATGTATTCATGCGGACCGACGGTCTATTCAGAACCTCACTTGGGTCACGCGCGGGGCCCCGTCGTGCTGGACGTTATGCGCCGCTGGTTTGAGCACGAAGGCTACCGCGTGCGGTTGGTCTATAACATTACCGACGTGGGGCACTTAACCGATGATGGCGACGAAGGTGAAGACAAACTGCTCAAACGGGCCAAGCTGGAAAAGCTCGAGCCCATGGAAGTTGCCGAAAAATACTTTTGGAAATACTTTGATAGCCTCGCCAAGTTACAGGTGCGCCGCCCGGACATTGTGCCGCGCGCCAGCGGTCATATTCCTGAGCAGATTGAGCTAACCCAAGCGTTACTAGATGCCGGTCACGCGTACGAAGTAAATGGCAGCGTTTATTTTGATGTGTCGTCGTGGCCAGATTACGGGGAACTTTC
>CAZMCW010000270.1:0-2990 GCA_964564405.1 uncultured bacterium | reverse complement strand
GGTAGAAATATTGACGACGCGCTCGAGGGCACCCGGGTGGAAGTCCGTTCCGAAAAACGCAATCCGCAAGACTTTGCGCTTTGGAAGAAGGCTGAACCCAACCACATCATGCGTTGGAACAGCCCTTGGGGTGAAGGCTTTCCCGGCTGGCACATTGAGTGCAGTGCCATGAGCACCAAGTATTTAGGTGATGAATTTGACATTCACGGGGGCGGCCTCGACTTAACCTTTCCCCATCATGAATGCGAAATTGCCCAAGCTAAAGCAGCTGGTAAAGGCTTTGCGCGCTACTGGGTTCACTGGAACTTTATAACGCTCTCCGGTGAAAAGATGGCCAAGTCCAAAGGGCATTTTGTGACGCTCGAGGACCTCCTCACTCAAAACGACCCGCAAGCCGTGCGGTTTCACCTTCTTAACACCCACTACCGCACGCCCAGCGACTTTAGCCCGGAAAGTTTGCAAGCGTCTGCCCAAGGGCTTAAACGCATTCAAGAAAGCCAACGCGAGGTGAGCCGTTTACTCGCAGGTGACACGCCCGACTTACCTGAGCAGGACCCCCTTGCCAGTTTTCGTGCACGTTTTCAGGAGGGGATGAACGACGACTTCAACACGCCCCAAGCCATTGCTGCGTTGTTCGACGGCACGCGGGAAATTAACGCCCACATTAACAATCAGCCAGAAGCGGGGTTTTTGGCAGCCTCACACGCGTTTTACACAGATTTATTGGATGACGTTTTAGGCTTGCCGCTAGCTGCAGACGGCCCTAGTAATACCAAAGACACCCTTGATGGCCTAGTGGGACTCATCGCGGAACAACGCCAAAAGGCACGCTTAGCAAGGGACTTTCGCACCGCAGACGGCCTCCGCAAACGTCTTGCTGAGCTTGGTGTGACCTTAGAAGATACCGCTGATGGGAGCCGCTGGAAGCTGAATTAAACTCGACACATAGCACGATGTTTTTAGGTGATGCTGAGCTGCCCGTGAGGTTATCAGCATCACCTAATCTTTTGAATGACTCGAGCAAAACAAGTAACAATCCTCGCCATATCAGCCTCAAGGTATGTTGGTGTAAGCACGTCAGTAAATTCTCTCCCCCTTTCTCCCCTTCTCCCCAACTTCACGTCACTGCTCACTGTCAGTTAATCCATCATCAGCACATGATAGATACCGATGCCCCAATCCCTGTATGACCATCACCAAACCGTACAAATAGGCAGACCTCGAGCTTTCAGCCCTAGCCACATCCACGTGCCTTTACCAGAGGGACACCGTTTCCCGATGGATAAGTACAGCATGTTGGCAGCTCAACTCAAACGCGACGGCTGGCAGATAAGCAACGCGCCGTTTGCAGCTTATGAAGACTTAATGCGAGTTCATGACAGCGATTATTTGCAAGCTGTTGCCACCCAAACGTTGGACGCCAAAGCTGTGCGCAAACTAGGCTTTCCCCTTAGCTATGAGCTTTATGAACGTTCCTTAGCAAGTGTTGGCGGCACGCTCGCAGCTTTGTATGACGCCCTTTTTGGACCCTGCAAACTTGGCATCAACTTAGCTGGCGGCACGCACCACGCCTATGCCGGCCACGGCGAAGGTTTTTGTGTGTTTAATGACATCGCCATAGCCGCAAGACACGCACTCGAGCATAACCTCGCCAAGCACATCGTGGTGATTGATGTTGACGTGCACCAGGGTAATGGCACAGCTAAATTATTTGAAAATGATCCCCGTGTCACAACGTTCAGCATCCACGGTGCACGCAATTATCCGTTCCACAAAGAATCAAGTGATGTTGACGTGGGACTGGCAGATGGCACAGAAGATAGTGAGTTTTTGAGGTTACTCGAGCACCACCTCCCCAATCTCCTTGTCAACGATGTTGATTTGGTCTTTTTTCAAGCTGGCGTGGACGTGCTCGCAGGCGACCGCTTTGGACGCATGAACTTAACACCCGCAGGTGTTGTGCAGCGCGATAGCTACATCCTCCAAACCTGTGAGGGCATTCCCGTTGTCTACATGATGGGTGGCGGCTATCACAAAACTATCACCACAACGGTTGACACGCACGCAACCTCACTCAACGCCCTTTACAACCTCCGGCAAAACCTGGGTACCAAAACAACATCAACTTAATTAACCAACTTGCACAATGCCGCTTTCAACACTGCAACAACGTTGTGATATAGGGCTGTAACTAAATGCTGCTATCTCCCTTTCTCCCCATCCCCCTGTCTCCCTATCTGGTAGGCACAGAACCTTGGTAATTTGACCCGCAGCAGGATAGACTAATCTGTTATGAGCACTCACATCAACGCCAACGACGGCGATATTGCCGAAACCGTATTACTGCCTGGAGACCCTTTACGTGCCAAATATATGGCAGAAAAATTTTTAGATAATCCCGTTTGTTACAGCGAAGTACGCGGCATGTACGGATTTACAGGGACGTATCAGGGTAAGCGCGTGTCAATTCAGGGAACAGGTATGGGTATGCCCTCAGCCTCGATTTACGCCAACGAACTTGTGATGTTTTACGGCGTCAAAACGCTCATTCGAGTTGGGTCATGTGGGTCATTTCAAGCTGACTTAAACTTGCGCGATATTGTTATTGCCATGAGTGCGTGTACCAACTCGGCCATGAACAAGGTGATCTTTAACGGGCTCGACTACGCGGCAACAGCTGATTTTGACTTGCTGTTAAAAGCCTACCAAGTTGCCAAGGGCAAAGGTATCGACGCGCGAGTGGGCAGTGTGCTCTCGAGCGACACCTTCTACGCCCACGACCCCGATCACTGGAAACTTTGGGCAGAATACGGCGTGTTAGCCATTGAAATGGAAGCCGCTGGGCTTTACGCACTTGCTGCCAAACACAAAGTACGTGCGCTGGCTATCTGTACAGTGAGCGACAGTCTGGTCAGTGACGAAGCCGCCCCCCACGAAGACCGCGAAACAACGTATACCGATATGATTGAAATTGCCTTGGAAGCGGGGTT
>CAZMCW010000269.1:0-6883 GCA_964564405.1 uncultured bacterium | reverse complement strand
TAGCAGCTTGTGGTAGCTCTAGCACACCGGAAACGGAAACGTCAATTACCACGCAAGCAGTTGATGTTGAATATGAGTTGGCACCAAGGTTTGCTGCCTATCCACGTGGCGACATCAACGCTGATGGACGTGTCAATACGGCTGACCTACGTATTTTAAGCGAGGTACTAGCTAGCGGCGATGTGTCTGAACTAAGCGATTACCGGCGTTACCAAGCAGATTTTACCTGCGACGGTATTTTAAACAATGAAGACCTTCGTGAAATCCAGAATCGTGCTGCTAACAGCAAAGAACCTGCAGAAATCCAAATTTGTCCTAACATTGAAGTTCTAACAGACGATGAGGTTGTTGTTCTTGTCAGTAACATTGGTGACTTACCTATCAACGGCTTTCAAGTTACCAGCTCTGCAGGGATTGACATCTCTTTAATTCCAACTATTTATCAAACTGCTACACCGACGACCTTTGTTTATGACATTGATATTGCTGAGGGTATTACCGAAGGCTCTATCAGCATTGAAGGCAACACCATTGACTTTGAGGTTGACATTGCTCTAGGCAACATCGCCGAAATTGTGGCTAGTCGTCCTGAATTGAGTGTGCTCCTAGACGCAGTACTGGCAGCTGGATTAGCTGATGCACTGTCTGGTGATACAGAGTTAACCGTTTTTGCACCAGATAATGATGCTTTTTTAGACCTACTTGATGTTTTAGAGCTTGAAAGCTTAGACGAACTTATTGCTGAATTTGGTCTTCCTTTTGTCACGGAAGTTCTAAGTTTTCATGTCGTGCCCGGTATCTTCACAGCTGCGGACCTTATTAACTCCATCAATGCCAACGGTGGTGAGTTTATTGAACTTCCTACGCTTACAGGTGGCACTGTTACAGTTGGTTTGGATGACGGTGATGTGATCCTGCAGAACTTAGTTAAAGTTATTGAGCCTAATGTTGAAGCGAGTAACGGCATTATTCATGTAATTGATGGCGTGTTGGATTTTAGCTTCGATACTAATAAAGATAGCGTCATTGGTGTGTCTGAAGTGGTCACGGGGCAACTTTCGACTGTGGATCAATATTTTTTCACAGATGACAGCGTGCGTGATTACTACGACTTCTTCTTTCTTGAAGGAACAGAGGTTGGACAAACAATCACTGTGACACTTGAGAGTACAGAATTCTCGCCCTTGCTTATTGTTAGAAGCTTTTTGGACTTCGAAGAAATTGCAGAGGACGCTATAACCTTTACTGTAGATGATGAGCTTGAGGGCTTCTTTATCCAGGTCTTTTCAGTGACAGATGGCGGTCTAGGTGCATATACCTTAACAACCGTTTTAGCTGACGCACCCCCGCCACCAACAATTGCCGAGATTGCTGTTGGCGAAGAAGATCTCACATCACTTGTAGATAATTTAAACACTGACCAAGGTGATCTACTTTTGGATGTCACGCAAGATCTAACAGTCTTTGCACCAGTAAATAGCGCGTTTGAAGCCGCAGCTGGTTTACTAGCTACGCTATCCGCTGAGGAAATTGCCGAGGTTATCAACTATCACGTAGTTGCTAGCAGTTTTACGGCTGCTGAGCTTACTGTGCTAGCTGGGCAGATGATTCCAGGTACAGACATTATGGTGTCTGTGGTGGATGGTAGTGTGTTCGTCCAAGGTGCTGCAAATGATGCGCCTATCCAAGTGATTGCTGTAGATATTACGGCAAGCAATGGCGTGATTCACAAAATCAATGGCATCCTGCTACCTGAAGATGAACCAACAATTGCTGAAATTGCAGCTGAAGATGCTGAGCTTAGTTCACTGGTTGCCAACCTCACAGCTGGTCAGCTTGCGTTACTTGCTGATGAAGACGAAGAGCTAACGGTGCTTGCGCCAATTAACAGCGCGTTTGCAGCAGCAGGTGATCTACTAGCAACACTTAGCCCATCGCAAATTGAGGTCATCATCAACTATCACGTGCTGGCAGATGAATTTGATGCTGACGATGTCATTGCGCTCGATGGGCAAACCTTACCGGATACAGATATTGCTGTATCCGTTGTGGACGGCACAGTATTTTTACAAGGTGCGGGTAATGACACGCCAATCGAAGTAATTGAAGTAGATATTGATGCTGAAAACGGTATTGTTCACAAGCTTAATGGCATTTTGTTACCCGGTGTTACTCAAACTATCGCCGAGCTTGCGACAAATGACGCTGATCTAAGTGAACTAGTAGACAACTTGACAGCAGATCAGGTTGCACTTTTGTCAGACATAAGTGCTGAGCTTACTGTGCTTGCGCCAATTGACAGCGCGTTTGCAGCTGCAGCTGGTTTACTGGCTACCCTCACAGCTGAAGAAGTTGAAGCCGTCATCAACTACCATGTGCTTGTTGGTGAATTTTTGGCAGCTGATGTAATTGGCTTGGACGGGCAAACCCTACCTGGTACAGATATTGCTGTGTCGGTTGTTGGTGGTTCAGTATTTCTGCAGGGCTCAGCTAATATGGCACCTATCGAGGTTATTGCCACAGATATTTTGGCAAGCAATGGCGTGATCCATAAGCTAGACGGCATCTTGCTACCTGCTGATACTGTTGCAGATGTCGCTGCGGACGATACTGAGCTTACAGCTTTAGTTGAGGCATTGAATGAAGGTCAGCTCGAGCTTCTCTCTGACAGAACCGCTGACTTGACTGTACTTGCTCCTGTCAATAGTGCATTTGATGAGGCGGCAGGTTTGCTAGCTACCTTAACAGCCGACGAAGTTGAAGAGATTATCAACTACCATGTGTTGGCTGTACGTTACCTCGCTGCAGATGTTACTAACCTAGATGGTGAAACTATTCCAAACACAGACATCGTAGTTTCTGTGGTGGGTGGTAGTGTCTTCTTGCAAGGTGCCGGTAACGATACACCTGTTGAAATTATCGAAACAGACATTCTGGCAAGCAATGGTGTGATTCACAAATTGAATGGCATATTGCTGCCAGATGACGATAATGGCGATGACGATGACAGTGACAATAATGGCGATGACGACGATGATGATAATGGCGACAGCGATGATTAGACTATCCAAAAATGTCTGATTCAAGTACTGAGTCGTGCTACGGTGAGACAGTGGTAGTGCAATATTTGCAGAAGTCAAGCAAACATTGACGTCTAGATAGTGTTATCTGCAAATTAAACGATGACACTGAGGTTGGATAGTTTAATATGGTACTAACTGTTGAAGCTGCCAACAAAACCCGTGAGCGCAGTGTGTTTGTGACGGCGGTGGAGTAGGCACTTAGGTTACTAAACAAATATTGATCACGGAGGCTCGAGCAATTGCTCGAGCCTTTTTCTGGTTCACCCTAACGCTTTTCATGAAGTCTCAACCTTCACTACATGTTGCGCGGTTAGTGTTGTATGTTGTGGTGTTTGTTTTGGTTGAGCCTGTGTACTAGTAGCTTGACCTGCTTTACTTGAGAGGTCAACGTTAGACAATTTACGTTGTCAACAGCAAAGCGCCCTCATCAACGAATTTAGCACCACCATAATGAAAGTTTGCCTTCAAGGAGATATTCATGACTCGAGCCACGCCATTTGCGCGTGTGTATTTGTTAATCGCTGTGTTGCTCATTGCCTGTAGCGAGCAGGCTCCCGTTATTATTCCCGAGCCAGATGTAAGTGCAGCTGATATTGTCAGCCAAAACCGTCAACTAAGCGAGTTAGACCGCAGTTTAAGCAGTGAGCAACGGCAAACGCTGGCTAGCCCAACAACAGAGCTCACCTTGTTTGCACCGATTGATGCTGCGTTTGAGGACGCAGACACGCTATCGCGCGCGCAGATAAGCCGGGTTATTGACTATCACATGGTGCTGGGGCAGCAGCTTAATACCCGTGATTTGCGGGATAAGGTTGGTGAGACGCTTACAGGGACGAGTATTAAGGTCCTCGAGCAAGACGGTACGCTACTTCTCCAAGGTACGGGTAACGATACGCCTGTACAGGTCATCAGCCAAGAACCCACTACAACCAATGGCAGCGTGTTTTTGATTGACGGACTTTTGCTGCCAGCCACAACCTCTGAACCGCCAGCTACAACAACTGTGCTGGTGCGTTTGCAAGCAACACCTAACACGCAACTTTTTGCTGAGGCGGCCGTTGCAACTGGAGTGGCAACATCACTCAACGCGCCGGGTAGCTTAACAGTCTTTGTGCCTGATGATGCTGCCTTTGAGACGCTTATTGACAGCTTGCCAGATGTGCCAGCAGATGTGACGGGCGTAGATGCATTGCTGGAAGGTCTAGGTGAAGCTGGGCTTACGCGGTTGCTCGAGACCCACCTTATTACAGGCGCTAACCTCACCGAGTTTGACTTAGCGGGCTTTGCAGATGCGGGCGCGCCCTTACCTGCGTCTGCTAGTGGACGGCAACTCAAGGTTGGCTTATCAGCTGAGGGTGGATTGGTGCTCGAGGGCTACGCAACCCTAACCGGCACAGATGATGGCGCAGACAACGGCCTCATTCACGTGTTGGATAGCGTGTTGCAAGATGCCCCCCCTGCTGCTGGTGAAGCTGTTGTAGAAGGCTTAATTTTTGATGACGTCAACCAAAATGAGGTACGTGATGACGGTGAATCTGGCTTAGCTGAGGTGGAGGTCATTGCCTTTGTAGATGCCAACAACAATGGCATCCGCGATGGTGGCGAAGTTGAGTTTAGTACCCTCACAGACAGTCTTGGGCGCTATCAACTCACAGGCTTGGATGCGACTTCAACCTACACTATCACGCAAAAGTTACCGTTTGGTTGGCGCAGTGTCGTAGAAGATAGTGCTCAACCAGATATAGCCACCCAAGCTAACAAAGTGGTTGGTGGTGGCAGCCTGCAACAAGGCGATTATCCATTTATGGTGTCGCTTCAGTTTGAGCGGGCTGAGGGTGGTTTTGTACATTACTGTGGGGCAACCTTGATTAGCTCGAGCTGGCTGCTGACGGCCGCCCACTGCGCGCCTCGAGATGACGAAGAGGCCTACCTTGGGAGCGTTCACTTGCGGCAAAATTTAGATGACACGCAGGGCGTCATCATCCCGTTTAAGCAGGTCATCATCCACCCGCGTTACCAACAAGAACGCAGCGGTTTTGATGTGGCTTTGGTGTCCCTCGCTGAACCCGTTGACTTACCTACGGTGCCGTTAGCATCAGCATCATCATCAGCTAGTCATGGCTACGTGGTCGGTTGGGGTGATCTTAGCAGTGGCGGTGGCGCGTTGCCAGATGTGCTGCACGAGGTTGATGTGCCGCTGATGGCGCGTGAAGATTGTTTGCAGTTGTATCAAGATAATGCGCCAAGTATCTACGAGGATATTGATAACGTGGACACACAGCGTTGTGCGGGCAGGCTTGATGGCAATGTGGACGCGTGCCAAGGGGATAGCGGTGGGCCCTTATTAGTACGTGATTCTGCAGGTGAAGGTTGGGTACAACTGGGTATCTCGAGCTGGGGGGTGGGTTGCGGTTTTGCTGGCTTGCCTGGGGTGTATGCCAACGTGCCTGCCTTAACTGACTGGATTTACGATCATGCTAGGGAAACATCTCTACGCCGCTTTGTAACATTTAGTGGCGGCTCCCGCGTTCAGGGTATTAACTTCGCTAATACAAGTACCTTAAACCCACAGCAAGATAACGGTCATGTTGCCTTGATACGTGATTTTCAGGCGTCGGCTAATTTTCCTGACCAGGCTAGTGTAGAAGATGATATTCGCTTCAGTTGGCAAGTTGAGAGTGGTCGCGGCAGGCTGCTTGTCTGCACGCTGGACGCTGATGGTGACGGCACGGTCGACATGACCCAGAAACCCTGTGAGGGACGCCAGGACGTAACTTACCGTTATGTAGAGGCAAGTTTGTATCGTGCCATATTGACGGTGACAGAGGATGCGGTGACGCGCTCGAGAACCCTTCTCATTAACGCCACTGACCTGTCTGAACTACGCCGTGGGGCACGCCTCGAGGGCAGCTTAACAGCTAGCGACAGCACCAGCAGCACCCGCCCCGGCAGTCTCAGTGACTACGTGGTGATGGATGTGAGCGATTTAGGCGAAGGCAGTACCTTGCGCATTACGCTTACAAGTACTGACTTTGAACCTGTGCTCTACGCGTTAGATGAACGCTGGCGTGCGCTCGAGAACAGCCTTGATAATACATCTGGCGACAATCACGCGGAACTCGTCTTAGCAGGACCGTTGCCTACAACGCAACTTATAATTGCTATCACCAGCGAGCAAGCCGGCGCGCTAGGGAGTTACGCGCTTGTGTCGTCGCGGGCAACTGCTCAAACTGCTTTGCTAGATTTGCCTTGAGTACCTTTAATACGGCATTCGCGCTAACGATTTGATGCTTGCTAGCGTTAGGGTTGCAACGTGTTGTGAAGTGAGTCACCTTATAATCAGGCTATGGACGATGCGCCCAAACATGTGTTACCTGATGTGCTTGATGACAACAGGCTTGATGATAATGTTGCTGCCAACAAATTTAATGGCAAAGCAGCTAGCGAAGGAATAAGTCAAGCGTTTCTCGAGCAGCTTTACCACCACCACCAAACAGTTGACCGCTACCCGCCGTCAGCACAGGTGTGTGACTTTGCGGAGCGCTTACTCCACGCGCTTTTTCCCGAGCAGACCAACGAGTGTATTGGCTCATTAACCTGTTTGGAGGCTGAGTTTGCCCAGCTCGAGGCCAGCTTGGTGCGGGTTCTATCACCTTTGTCTGGCAAACTGGTAGACGCACCCCAGACTGTTGCTGCGGCGTTTATGCGCTGCGTACCCAACATTTATCATCATCTTTTGCAAGACGCCCAAGCCATGCTAGCTGGCGACCCCGCCGCAACCAGTTTATATGAAGTCATTC
>CAZMCW010000268.1:0-6904 GCA_964564405.1 uncultured bacterium | reverse complement strand
GCGTTGGTTGTACAAGTTTTAGCCAAACTGATGCCAGATGCAGGGCAGCGTGTTTCGTATAAAAGTGATACGGTCAGCAAGCAAACTCAAACCCAACACAATGCTCGAGCACAAATGATAACAGCTCTGAGCCAAGGTGCGCTCACTGAGGTTTACGGGCTGAGGCTCGAGTTACCCCCTCAACTCCAAGATGCCATCATCAACGACCCCAAAGGTGACCTGCTGGATGCCCTTTTCGCTGCTGTTCAAGCTGCTTGGGCAAGTGGCCAGGATAACTTTGGTATCCCACAAGATACTGATGCGCTCGAGGGCTGGATTAGTGACCCCTTGCTCAGCCATTGATGTCCAGTTATGACGTGCGCTGTGAGGCCCGTTGTACAGCTACAGGAGGGTGTGCAAACAGTGGCATAATGTCATTAACAAAGTTTACGAAGCGCGTGTTTAAAGCCTCGATACTGCCCGGAATCACATCACTTAAGCCGTCTGCACGAGGTGTCAGGTAAAGTGCGCGGTTAACCTCTAACGAAAAGCCTGGTTTTGGGGTTGCCGTGGTGTAGCTGCTGTAGCGCTTCGAAATGGTGGCAAACGGAAACGGGTCATTGAGGCGAGCTTCGGCGGGAACCTGTGGAAACTGGGCGAGGTAGTCCGCCATGTGGTGCTCGAGCCGTTCAGCAACGACCCTAGCAATCTCTGGGGCGATGCTCGTAGCCACACCTCCAACAGATTCACCGTTGGTGTCTCCACCTGTCATGATGGTAAATGCAGGACGCGGTTTGCCGTGGTCAGGACCAATCTTGGGACCAAATGCAGCCATTGAGTGACCGTCAATAAAAAATTGCACGTGATCTTGGGCTAGCATTTCGGCGTAGCTGTGATGATATGGGTCCCAATAACGGCGCAAGCGGTCTTCGGTACTTGTTTCACTCAAGCTATAGCTTTCTGGGTAAAGTGGGCGCTTGCTAAAATCAGTGAGTTTTATGACGCCGTTTTCACCGGGTTCATCGCGCTCGCGGTTTAAGTCCACCACAAAGCGGGAGGTTAGGGCGTGTAAGTGACACGCACCGGGAACGTGAAAAATGACGTCTGTATAGGGGTCACCTTCGTGAAACATATAGGCTAAAAAGCGCTCTTTAGCTTCGATGTCGGTGACTTTAGACCCTAACATCTGGTACAAGATGTCATGTGGAATAAAACCTGAACTGTGTGGGGTAGAGATAACCAGGGGAAGCTCGAGCGTCGAGCTGTCTGGTGGAATAAGTGTTGTACTGTTTGAAGGGGAGACGAGTGTTGCCATCATTCAAGTATAGCTAGTGATGACGCAACTGACTGAAAGGTGAGGCAACGTGTGCTGAAACTCTTTGTTATCGCACCATTGCAAGAAGGAGTTACCCCAAAAGACATGTCAAGGTCAGATTTGCACATATTGAACTACAAAATACAGATGAGTCAGATACCGTGGGCAATAAGATAGTTGTCAATATCCTTACATTCCTGTTCCAGTACAGGTCCTACACAAACAATTCCGAGAGATTCTAAAAAGATGTGAATATCACCAAACGTTGCCCACTGGTAGTCACTGTGGCGTAGACCGTACACTACCTTATCAACGCCACTCCAAGCTATAGCAGACGCGCACATGGGACAAGGTCGTTGGGTCGTATAGAGTTGGCAACCTGCTAATTCAGGGCCATGCTGTCTAATGGCTGCTTGTAGAGCCTTTAGCTCTGCATGAGCAAGAGGATTATTGTCAACCTCTATAGAAGTGATTGCCTTTTGAACAACTTCCTTGTCTTTGACAATAAAGGCACCTGTGAACGTCTTATTTTCCAATGCTTTGTCCCAAGTATATTTGATGAGACGCCTCATAATTTCTACATCTTGCTCAGTTATATAGTTATTCTTAAACATATTATCTATAACCTCAGTATAGTAGTTCATAAAAAATTGCTTTTATATCTTTGCCAAAAAATAGTTAATGCTTAAGGAATGATAATCTCATGGTCTCTTTGCCGGTGTGCACGACAACTGTTACAGGTAAATGCTCTGCGGCTTGGCCTGTGTCTGGAAACCATTCCCGCCCGTGCTGTACAACAATAAACAATCCTTCAGCATCTCCTACCGGGGTAAACACTGAACTGCCTGACCAGTGGTAAGGCCGCGCGCCAGTACGCTCACTGAGGCTAGCAACTTGCGCGGCTACATCATCTGCGGCGATGCCAATTTCGCTGATGCTCAGCAAGCTTGCCTGACTGAATGGGACGTCGCTGGTATTATCTAGCGTATGGCGGGCGATGAGCTCTACGATATTCCCAGCAGGATCATAAAAATACACCATGTGGGCGTCCCAGTTTTCGGAGTAAAAACTGTCTTCGCCAGCATTATCGGCAATGAACGGAACGCGCTCACGAAGCCACGTTTTAGCTTGCTCAAACTGGTTTTTGGGGATGTTGATGGCGACGTGGTAGACGCCGTTTAGAGGTTGGTTAGCACGGGTGAAGGTGAGGCTCGAGCGGCCAATCTTAACCTCGAGCTGATGACCTACCAACTTAACGGCATCCTCCCCAACCAACGTGCCATAAAAGCTTACCAATGCGCCTAAATCTGCTGTTTGTAGATGAAGTTCACGAAGTTGCATGGCTGGCACCTTTTCTCTGATGTTTTTGCTGTGATAAGCTTTTTAACCACCTATTCATAGATACCCCTATTCAATTTTGCGAACACTCGCAAGATGAACGGTGCTTCCCAGAGGACTTGGTATAAACCCATTGACGCCCATGCGTACAGCGTGCAATGTACTGCTGTGAGCGATAGCAAGTTGCGGCAGTGCGCCGTCTACCATGCGACTCACCTCAGCATAAAGCGCTTGACGTTCAGCTTGGCTGCTCACCTGGCGGGCCGCGGTGAGTAGCTCGGTCACCTCAGGGGCGTCCCAAGCTAATTCAGCTTGTCCAACGGGGCCAAATAGCGTGTGAAGGAAGTTGTCGGGGTCAGCAATATCTGCTTGCCAGCCAAGCAAATACATAGGGTAGTCGCCAGTTGGGTAGGCTTCTAAATAGCTTCCCCAGTCTTCTGTTTTTAAGGCGACGTTGATGCCAACATCTGCTAAATATGACGCGATGGCCACAGCAACAGGTTCCGGTGAAGGGAAATAAGGACGGCTCAAAGGCATGTACCAAAGGTTGGTGTCAAACTAGCGAGTTCAGCACGCCCCCACAAGTTGGGCGGCACGTGCTGATAAGCGGCTGTCCCCAAACTCCCGTACAATGCAGCAACGATGGCATCGCGGTCAACGGCGTGCGCAATGGCTCTACGTACCAAGGGATTATTCAAAGGTTCATTGTCTTGGTGAAATGCCAAGTAACCCACGTTGAGGTTGGTAGGCGCGGTCACAACCTCGAGCCCTACATCACCTTCAATCTCACCAAGGTTATCTGCAGATAGATTCACGGCAACATCTACCGTGCCGTTTTGAAGTTGGCTCAAGCGCGCTGTAGCATCTTCAATGCCTAGTATGACTAGACGCGCCACACCTGCAGGCTCACCCCAGTAGTTGTCAAAACGCGTAAGCACAAGTCCATCATTGACGGTCCAAGTATCAACCTGAAAGGGCCCTGTGCCAACAGCGCTCCCAGTAGATGTGCCGTAGTTAACGCCGCCAGCTTGAACCGCTGTAGGGCTGTGCAAGCCCAAATAGCCAGATGCTAATACGGCGGGTAAAAAACTCATAGAATCGCGTAGGTCAAGTTGCACTGTCATGTCGTCAAGGGCGGTGATAGACTCGAGCAAACTATCTTCATTAACTCCGCCAAACAGCCACGTCCAAGGTACAAACGTTTTGCCTATGCTGCCATTTGCATCATCATTTGTTGTACCGTCATCCACAGCACGGAAGCTATAAGGATGTGCGCTGTTATTCCAGCGCTCAAAGTTGAACACCACAGCCTCAGCATTAAACGGCGTACCATCATGGAAGGTGACGCCCTCACGCAACTGGAACGTCCAACGGGTGGCGTCTTCATTAGCCTCCCAAGAGGTTGCTAGGGCAGGTTGCAGTTGGCTGCTACCAGACACCAAACTTACCAAGTTTTCCAAAATTTGATACGCCGCAGTGCGCGAGTTGTCGTCTTGACCGGTGTCTAGCGTAACGGGTAAGCCAGCTTGTGCAAAGACGAGTGTTTGGGCGGTAGCTTGTTGCAACATCAATGTGCTGACCACCCCAAATATAAGCAGTAGCATGCGCATGGGTTTTCTTAAAGCTGTCACGTGATGTTAGCTTAGCATAGCCTGTGTCAGCATAAACTTGCTGCGTTAGACTGATAATTATGCGACTTGCCACGCTTTACGACATTCACGGGAATTTACCCGCCTTAGAAGCTGTTCTAGCAGATATTGAACACCATCAGCCTGATGCCCTAGTGATTGGCGGTGATGTATTGTCTGGGCCGTTGCCGCTAGAAACTTTGGACACACTGCTAGCGCTTGACCTACCCCTCCACTGGCTCATGGGCAATGGCGACACTGATATTGTGTCTTACGCTAAAACAGGTGCGAGCAATGGCCTATCTGCTAAGGGAGATGCTGACGCGGCTTGGGTCGCCAACAAGTTAATTCCACAGCAGCAAGACTTTATATCGACTTGGCAAGACACCTTCACACTGCCTGTGAACGGTTTGGGTGACGTGCTGTTTTGTCATGCCATTCCAACGAGTAACACGTTCGTATTTACGGTGAATACACCTGAGGTTAAGCTCGAGCCCATCTTCGCTAACCTACCCGTAGACACAGTCGTCTGCGGTCACACCCACATGCAATTTGACCGGATGATCGCAGGTAAGCGTGTCGTCAATTCAGGCAGCATTGGCATGTCGTTTGTGAGTCCAGGTGCGTATTGGTTACTGCTAGATGGTGACGTGAAGTTTATGCACACCGAGTACGATGTTAGTGCTGCTGCAACCCGCCTACGTGCGTCTGATTATCCTGATACGGACGCATTTGTGACGAGAAATGTGCTGAGTGTACCGTCTGAAGAGGCGGTATTTAAGATGCTGGCAACGCTCGAGGCTAGGCAGGCTGAAGAAACCTGATGACGATTGAGCTGAGGGCGTATCGAAAGAGTGATGGTGGAGTGCTCGAGCACCTCACCCAAACCACCTTCCCAGACGATGACGCTATGCAAGCCTACGCACACTTCGGTAAAACCCGCCACACCCCAACCTTCACACATACGATAGTTGCTCAAGATGTAGGTAATCTGGTTGGCTTTGCTAGCATCTACCAAAACAGCTTGCACTATCACCCGCATGATTTTCGGGTTGTTGTGGTTGTTGCAGAAGATTATCGGCGGCAGGGTTTGGGGACAAGATTACACGAGGCAGTGATCGAGCACCTACCTGTCGAGATTGCCCGATTACGCGGGATGACGCTCGAGACATCACCTGCTGGAGCGTTTCTCGAGAAACTTGGGTATCAAAAGTTATTGCGTTCGTTTGGGCCTGAGTTGGATGTTAGCAAGGTTGAGGTAAGCAAGTATCAATCTTTGCTGATGCGGCTCGAGCAAAGCGGCTACATCTTCAAAACGCTGGCAGATCTTGACAAAGAAAGCATCTCCAGCGACATTATCTCGCTGTGTTTGGAAGCCTACGCAGATACGCACGCCCACAGCCCACCAACACTTACCGCAAACTGGGACGAAATTTTTTTGGAGGATAGTTACATTGATGAGGCGTTTTTTGTTGTCCTCAAACAAGGTCAACCCGTGGGATTTAGTAGTTTACAAGCTGGTAATCACAGTACGCAAATGGAATCTATGTGGGATGGTGTCGCCCGCTGCGAACGCGCGTTGGCATTTCCTTTGCGGCTAGCGCTTAAACTTCATGAGGTTGACTACGCCCACAAGCATGGTGTGGAGGTACTCGTGTGGGAAGTAGATGACGCTGACTTTGTCGGCATACAACTTATGCAGTATCTACAGTTTGTGATTCCACCTGCGCATCAACTTTGGGTATGTGATGTTTGGGCTGAAGATTTAGGAAGACAGTAGCATCAATATCTTGTGGATATGACTAGCTAGCAGCCCCAATCAAAAAGGACACCCTCACGGATGCCCCTGTCAAAATTATGATTGTTTTCTCAGTCTAATCTTCGTTTTCAGCTACCGGCACAACATCCAGCGTGACAGGAATCATCTGTTCTTCGCCGTCGCGCCAGACGGTGAGCTCGAGCACGTCCCCACGGCTGCTGCTAAAAACAACATCTTGAATATCGCTGGCGTTGCGCACAGCTTCGCCGTTCACTGCCAAGATCACATCGCCACCAGCAGGAATCGTTTGCCCTTCAACGGTCACTTCAAACTCTGCCCCTTGTATACCTGCTTGCTCAGCAGCACTACCGGCTTGTACGTCCATGACGACCACACCGCTTTCAGGCAAGTTGAGGTTATCACGCACACTGTCGGGGTAGGTGTTGACATCCCGAATGATGACGCCCAAGCGCGGACGCGAATCGATGTCGCTAAAGACACCCGCTTGCATCTCAGCGAGGTTGGCATCCAAAATATTGCTGGGAACCGCAAACCCAATGCCGAGGTTGCCGCGCTGCCCGCCTGCACCCACTTGCGGAATAATTGCCGTGTTGATGCCGATAAGCTCACCACGTGAATTTAAGAGCGGCCCGCCCGAGTTACCCGGGTTGATGGCGGCATCTGTCTGCAATAGCCGCACGTTAATTTCGCCCACACCGGGTAAGTTGCGCCCAATGCCAGATACAATGCCCGCCGTCACTGTAGACTCAAAGCCAAAGGGATTGCCGATGGCGATGGTTTTTTGCCCCACGCGCACACTGTCTGAGTCGCTGATGGGAATAGGCAATAAGTCAGCAGGTAAATCTTCAGGGGTTTCAAGTTCTA
>CAZMCW010000267.1:0-6936 GCA_964564405.1 uncultured bacterium | reverse complement strand
TCACTGACTCAAGCATCACTAACTTAAGCATCACTGACTTGAGCATCACTGACTTAAGCATCATAGCCTCAATTAAGTCTGCACAAGCAGCATCTTCTGAATCACCCGGACGCTTAAAACCACCTGTTTCGACTAAGGTAAGGACCTCAATAGGCTGCTGTTTGAGAGCCGCTACCGTTGCGCTGATCGTGCACAATCCTGTTACAAGAGTGCGTTTAGCCTCAGGTGTCAGCACTACGCCTTGTGTTCCTGCAGAGGTCCGCTGAACAAGCGACTTACCCTGAAAATTCTGCCCTGTTAACTCGGTGGGTGAGTTGCCAAAGTCAAAGCCGTCAATGGGTAGGCCTTTTTCTTCACCCATAAGTAAGATTTGCAGATTGTCCTGCTTGTGAGCAAATGCCTCAGCTACGGTTGATACCAGGGTAATGTCGTTTGCACCTGCAGAAAACGCAAAGGCAGCCGTTGTAAACGCCCGCAGCACGTCGATGACGACAACCGTGTCTTTAGCTAGGTGGCAGGTGTCTAAGGTTGCGCGTTGAATATCCATAAGAAGATTTCAAAATTGAAGTTTAATTACCCGTCTATTTATTTACAATGATTGCAATAGTATTTTTACCAATTGACCTCACCAATGCCACCCTTCAACTGCAAACTATCTGCTGTGTACTGATGGAATTCAATTCTGATGCCGTTGGGGTCTTGCGTCCATGACTGCCATGAATGGTCAATCCCCAGCTTTTTATCAGTTGCCTCACAACCGTGGGATCTAAGCTTGTTGATCACAGTATCAATGTCATCAACCTCAATCGCAAAGTGCTTGATTGAGCCTTCGTCAGAAGGCTTACCTTGGAACACTTCAATAAAGGTGGAAGCCCCTAATTTGATATAAAAACCAACTTCGGTGCCATCTTTCATGAAAGTGAACCCGCGCTCTAAGCCAAGCACCTCAACATAAAATGTTTCTGTAACTGTCAAATCTTCGGCGTGGATGCACACATGAGCAAGTTGTTTAATCATAGTGCCCAAGTGTAAGGCCGCAAGCTTAAAAGCAGCAACATGGTTGTAGCTGGGCTCGAGGTCGTTCAATGCTACTTGCTAGTAGTGACACAACCGTTGCTGCTTACCTAAGCCAACTCGAGCATCTACACTTCTTCACCAACAACTTTGTTCTTTGCCTCAATCCAGCGTGACATATACTTGGTGCTTTGCATACTGTGATGCCTCAGCATTTTGCCGATGAAGTTGTGTGACCTGTGTAGGTCTAGGTCATCATGGATTTCTTGAATACGTTGCAAGAATGAGGGAAGGTGTTTGGCTTTATCAAACTGGCTTAGTAGTTCAAACCCTATCGTTTGTTTTTGCGTCCAAAGCAACTCATTCGTATAAAGTTGTACCGCTCTTTTGGCAAATGCTGTCACCTCATCTTCTTGAAAGCCAGCCCATTCTTTATGTAAGATTCCTTCAACGCCAACCGAGCTTGTCACACTTGGAGTCCCGCACTGCATGGCATCTATAAGTTTGCCTTTGAGGCCTGCGCCAAACCGCAACGGCGCAAGGAGTACTCGAGCCTCACACAGTACCTCGCTAGCATCTTCCGCTCTACCTTTGACTAAAAATCCATCTTGAAGGCTGTGCAGCGCAAACGCTTTTTGGGATGGATACGCACCGCAAACGTGTAACTCCGCGTTAGGTAATACTTCACGAATGAGCGGCCAGATTTTTTCTTTGAGCTGGTGGACGGCATCCCAGTTAGGGGCATGTAAAAAGTTGCCGATGCTAACAAAATGTTGCCTTTCCGTAAAGGAAGGGAGCACTTCTCGAGCTTGCTGAGGTTGGGGCTCGAGCACAAAAGGTAGATAGTGCAAAATAGCCTCAGGAACTGAAAAGTCCTCCGTCAGCAACTGGTACTCAAACGCTGAGATAATCAAGCTAAGGTCAGCGCGGTAAATGGCCGCTATTTCACGTTTGGCGAGGTCGGTTTGCAAACAAAGGTCGGTTTGCAAATATACGTCTTTGTGATTTGCTTGTATAGCTTTACGGCGAGCTTCACGCAAAAAATGGAGGTCTTGCGTATCGAGGATGTGCAGGGCTTGCGGGCAAGCTTCAGCAACCCGCCACGAAAATTGTTCTTCTGTCATGAAGCGGTCAAACACGACAACATTTGGTTGTAATTTAGTGATGAAATGGTCGAAGCTCGAGCTATTGAGTTTAATCGTGTGAGTACGCACGCCCAAAGCCTCGAGGTTAACTTCGTACTCGCTGTGGTTGGCGGCACTAGCCACGTCAACTGTATAGCCTTGGCCTAAAAAGCTGTGAATAAGTTGCAGTGTGCGGCTACCGGCAGCAGACGAGCTGGGTTCCGGCCAAACACTCGCGATGATTAAGAGTTTCACAATGAATTATTCCTATTTGATGACCAGTTAATTGCCTATTAAACAATCTTACTGGCATCCAACGTATCTTACTCAGAACCAACATCAGCATCTCGAAAGAGTTCATGTAACATCATCTCAGGATTGTTGAGGAACGCTTTGGTGATCTGATAATGCTCAGTCTCTTCGTAGTTGATACGCTCGATTTCGTTTTCAGAAAAGTAATAAATCCATGCACCCGGATACGCCATCAAAATAGGCGAATGCGTCGCAATAATAAACTGAGACTGGCGTTCCACGAGCTGGTTCATGCGGCTTAGTAAAGTGAGTTGCCTCGAGGGTGACAGCGCAGCTTCCGGCTCGTCGAGGATGTACAAGCCCCGGCCCGAAAAACGATTCAAAACAAGACTAAGAAATGACTCACCATGAGACTGATGGTGCAAACTTTGTCCACCATACGCGTCAATGATCTGACCGCTACCCGGCGTTTCGTCGAGGTCATCTATGTTGGTTGCCACGTTGTAGAAAGTCTCTGCACGTAAGAAAAAGCCGTCTTTAGGGCGTGCAAAGGACTTGGAAAGCCTCAAATAGTCATGGAGTAAGGTATGGGTTACGCGAGTTGCAAAGTTGAAGTTTTTGGTTCCACCTTCGGCATTGAACCCCATGGCAACTGCGATAGCCTCGATGAGGGTGGACTTGCCAGTGCCATTTTTCCCTACAAAAAACGTAACCGTATCTGCAAAGGGAAGCGATTTAAGTGAGGCTATGGACGGCAGAGAAAATGGAAAGTTGTCGAACGATTTTATTTTGTCGGTCTTGAGACCAATTTCTTGGAGGTAAGGGAGTTCATCCATAAGTTGCCTAGCGGCTCGAGCCCAAAGGTAGTACCGACAAATCTAAAGGTGACATGACGTAAGTTTATACAGCAAAGCGCAAAACCGACAGCACCCTTTGCGGTGTGTCATCTAGCAACGCTTTGAACGAGAAAGTTAGCTAATCGCTTAAGTAATTTCTCATGACGCTGCGAATCAATTGAGCCAATCGAGCCGGCAACCTGTGATATTGGTACCACGCCTAGAAACCCAAGGCGAATGAGTGACGTGGCACGCAAACCGCTTTGTACAAAGTCACTATCACTCGTTAGAATAACATCATCAAAACCTTTGACTTCATGATGTAACTGTGTTGAAA
This sequence comes from uncultured bacterium, assembly GCA_964564405.1. Taxonomy (GTDB): domain Bacteria; phylum Deinococcota; class Deinococci; order Deinococcales; family Trueperaceae; genus JBCCBI01. The sequence goes on along the minus strand of CAZMCW010000267.1, from coordinate 3,373 downwards.
TACCACAAACAAGCAAATCGTTAAACGGTAGAAGAATACGTAAAACAAGACCAGGACGAGTTTTTAACTACCCATCAACTTGAGGCAATGACACCAAAACAATGTCACCCTCGGTCATAGGCAGGGTTATGAACTTTGATGTCACTCAGGTCGTAGTCTTCTTCATCATCGCTGTAAGCTCGAGCTAAACCTTGCAAAGAAACCTGTAACCACGCGTGACGTTCAAAATCTTGAGAACTCAAAACCGTGACCATGAGCTTTGTGTTTGGCGCAAGGTCTAGCGGCTCATCTAGTTGAATATGTTGACCATCAAAGTGTGCAGTTACCGACACGGTTTTCATGATTCAATTGTAGCAGTAGTTCGTAAAGGGGTTTAATAGCTCGAGCTACCTAATACCTTCACACATTATCATACTCAGATTTAGCTTTTGAATACTTTCATGTCATCATGTTTGTCACTAAGCAATTTCGTCCTTGATGCTTAGCACTATACAAAAGCTCATCTGTTGCACTGATTAACGTCTCAGCCGAGTGAGCCTCATTTTCGCACGCGCCAATACTCACCGTCAGTGCAAAGCGTTGCTGATTGATCATGAGGCCGTCCGTTGAGAGATTACTGCGCAATCTCTCCAACACAGGAATAGCTTGCTGCAGCGACACATTTGACATCAAGACAGCAAATTCTTACCCATCCGCGCAATGACATCTGCACTCCGCAAAAGGTGTTGGAGTTCATATGCGAGTGCTTGAAGCACTTTATCACCAAACGGATGCCCATGTTGATCGTTCACTTGTTTGAAAAAATCTATATCTATTAGTGCTACCACAAAGGGACACCCTGTCCGCTCACTACGCGCGAGTTCGTCATCTAACTGGGCTAAAAAATAGCTGCGATTGTAAAGTTCCGTCAACGCGTCACGAATTGCCTGCTGATACCACATCTCGCGGGCTTCAGAAGATTCCACCAGCTCCATATGGTGCAACATAATGCTTTGAGACACCAGTGTGGTCGAAAAAACGAACGTCATCAGCCCTATGAGGGCATCTTCAAAGGTAGTACCCATAAATGGCCCAAACCCACGAGCTGCAAACGACAAGATAGCAACAATGGTGATGAGCAAGACAACAGAATGTCCTGCGCGATAGCCTGCAACAGCAAGATACAGTAGTGTTGGCAAGACCAAATAGATTGTACTGGGGAAGCCATGAAACGCTGCTGCAACCAAAAACAGGTTGAGTATGCTAGCTAGTACAAGCGATAAAATCTCACTAGAGACTAGGGGTCTTGGTTGCCAAATGGCAAACATCGGGTAAACGAGCAGGATGCCGAGGCTATCGGCCAAAATGAGTGCGACACCTGTAAAGAGGCTTTGAGACCACGCAATGTAGCCACCTGCTGCTAAGTTAACAGCAAGTACACAAGCTGATGCCGCAGCAGGAATGAGACAAACGTAGAAGCAGAAGGGTAGCAGGTGTTTCGCGCGGGCTAACTGGGTAGGTAGGTTGCGCTGCAAAAGCCACGTTGCTAGCAGCGGTGTCACCGCATCTGCTACTCCTGCAATCGCTGTGTGGCGAACAGATGCCACCAAGGAATTAGTCGTCATCCCCGGAAGGTTCGCAGCAAAACTAGCCACAAAAATCCACACACAAGCTCGCCAACTAAATTTAATGCACATGACTAGACCGATACCAAGGGGGAGCCATAGCAGCGTGATGTTCTGGGGTTGAAGCGAAAAAACCCGCATGCCTGTAACTGCTGTGAGGTAATAGACTCCACTAGCAATTATAAGCCAAGTTGTAGTTGACATTTTTATGCTGAAATCTTTGATAGGTGAAGGTAGCTCCCTGGTCACGTTAGGTCTACATTAGATTTTGTCTATTATGAGTTGACTGTTTACTGTTACCTAAACCACAATACTCTTAGTTAACCTTTTAAACTTGACTAATGCTATTAGTCCTTGGTGTTACTAGCTTTGTGAGAGGGACTCGAGCCACATGATGCTTTCAATATTCACATGTTACTATACTTAGTTAAGCCGAAAAGAAATAGAAACACTTAATGGCTCGAGCTCAAAGGTGTGAACCGTACAGCTTCCATACGTGAATTAAGTTTACAGTATGATTTTGTCAAAACATGCCATATTCTCTACGGTTTCTAGTCAAAAGGCTACATGGGTGTTAAGACAAGATTCTTTCGTACTCGTCATGAAGCCCAATCCAAAACCAAACATAAGCATCTTTGCGCTTGATTGCTAGGGCACGATAATTGTCGTTCACCCTTGCCGACCACAACAACTTGCCAACAGGCTTAAAACGAACCGATGGATACTGAGGATTTGCTTTGAGAAGTGTGTATTGCTTACGGGCTTGTTTCTGCAGTTCAGGTGATAAGGCTTTGTACAGCTTCCAAAAACTCTTATTCGCACAATGCTTCAAGTTCAGACGTCTCTCCTGCATCGTCTTCAGCAACAACTTGGGCAATTAAGGCATCAAATTTACCGGCCTCAGCGTCAGCACGGACTCGAGCCTCAAAGTCATCATCTTCTTGCTCGAGCCATGCCAGCAAAGCCTCTAATTTTTCAGTAGGCTGAACTGGCAACAAGGTTTGAATGATCTCAAGGGTTTGTTGACGATTCATGAATTAATTTTAGCACGGAAGCAGAAATAAAGCGGTTTAACAGATTGAATCCAGAGGTGCTACCAACGAGCTCAAAGGTGACATACTTTAAGCTTACATAACGAGGCTCGAGCCACATGATGCTTTCAATGTTCACACATTATTGTACTCAGTTGAGGTAATTAGCCTTGCTCGAGATTCTCCAAATCCAACAGGTTTTGGGGTCTATATATCTATAATTCAAACCAAACTTGCTTACGAAAACTAAGAAGCATGTTGTGGCATCAGCAATGTCTGATTTGCCAACTCTTTAACAGCTTCGTCTAAATCAGCAGCATTTACAGGACTACTTAAAATATGCTCGGTATCATCTTTGCCTCGAGTCACAACTTCAAGCGTTGCATCTGTAATCTCGCCTGTCAGTTCTGCTAGCAGTTCCCCCAGGGCAGCGTCATCAAGATTATGCAAATAGTCAACGATACGACCCATAGTTTCGAAGCGGCTCATAGGCATAGTTTAGTACAAGTAGTACATAACGAAGAACAGAATAGCCTATAGCGAACCTTATGCTTTTTGAAAAGATTCAACAGTTCTTTGAAGTCTGAGTTCGCCAGCATAACCTTCCTTGAGGAGCAGATAGTCCCGAATCAAGTCTTCCACGGCTTCAAAGATGACCTCGGGAGGTTAACTTTGCCAAAACCTTATATCAAAATCGTCGTCCTGCCCTAGTTTGCCGTAGTTTTCTTGGACTTTCAT
>CAZMCW010000266.1:0-6962 GCA_964564405.1 uncultured bacterium | reverse complement strand
CTCCCCTAGGTCGCACGCGCAACTGCCTGTGGCAGTTACTCGTGGAAACGCTACCCTTAACAGCCTGTTTGACGTCCGCTTATCGTCTCCTGCTATCTAGGTGGCGTCATCAAGTACACTATGCCTATGCTTAACCGCGTGTTCAAGCGTCTTCGCAAGGGTCCTCGTACCCTCAGCATTCGTACCCAAGTAGCACTCGTTGTGGCTGCCCTGTCAATGCTTCCCAATCTCGTCGTCGTACTTTTTTTACTGTTGCCCATTGTCAGGGATGCCACTGAAATGCCCACCAGAGCCATTTTGCCGCTAGTTACGTGGGGCGTTGCACTGCTTGTTATCTCGGTTAGTGTGGGCTATTTTTTATCTAAACAACTGCTCAGTCCACTGTCCAAAGCCAGTCAACAAATTACCGCCATGCAGCGTGTTACTAATCGCCTTGCCCAAGCTCAGTTATACATTCGCGAAGACGAACCCCGCGAAGTCCGCGAGTTGAAGTTGGCATTTAATAACTTGCTTAAACAGGTTCACCTCGAGCAGTCCCGCCGCAGTGCCTTTTTAGCTACGCTCATGCACGACCTCAAAACGCCCTTAGTGGCAGGCAACCACTTGCTAGGCGTCATTCGGGATAATGACAACCTGCCCAGAGAAGAACGTATTACCTTAATTGCGCAACTATTGCGGGAAAATCAAAAGTTAATTGAACTCTTGCAAAAAATGGTTGAGGCTCACAAGTATGAACGGGAAGGTGTACCGCTGCGGAAAGTACCGTTTAACCTCGAGGAAGTTGCCAGTCTAGTCCTTGACCGAGTAGCCCCACTTGCCGAAAAGCGCAACATTCACCTCGAGGTGCGGGGGCACGCTCGAGCCAACATCGATCCACGGGAGTTAGAACGGGCCCTTTACAACTTGGTCAGTAACGCCGTGCGCTACGCCGAGAGCCGCATTCGCATTGAGGTGTTTGCAGGCCTCATCCGGCTTTCTGACGACGGTCCCGGTTTACCTGCACCCCTAGAAAAACTTGCTGAACCTTTTAACGCGCAACCTATCACTATTGCTGGGCAGCAGTACACAGCAGGTACAGGCGGCCTTGGGTTATTTATTGCCCGCCGTATTATTGAAGCTCACGGAGGACGTTTAACCACCGAAGCCACTAGCTCAGCAGGTACCATCATGCTAGTTTATTTGGGCTAACCCCAATTTACTGGGCGTAAGCGTTCACATGCGTTTTAGTGTGTCAACGCTATACTGGTAAATGTGTTACGCGATCAACTTAGTCACGACGAACTGCGCCGCATCACCCTATTTGCTGATCTAACTCCTGACGACCTCACGTGGTTAGCCGAACACGCCACGGTCTACCGCTATTCAGACGGTAAGGTAGTGTTTCACGACGGTGACCCCATCAACGAAATGTTTGTGATAGTCGCCGGTGGTTTTGTGGTTTTTGCCAACGGCCAGGTGGCGTTCCGGGCTGATCAAGGCGATGTATCTGGCGCACTGCCGCACTCGCGCATGACGCACGCCGGAGCGGACAGCCAAACGGTTGGCGAAACGGTCATCGGCGGCATTCACCGTGACCACTTTCCCGAGATGTTAGCGCGTATTCCCGTCTTAGACGCGCGTTTAGCAGCCCGCATGTCTGACCGCATTCGCAACGTTGCCAAAAACGAACAACAACAAGAAAAGTTGATGGCACTGGGCAAACTGTCAGCTGGGCTAGCCCACGAACTCAATAACCCAGCCGCTGCTCTAGCACGCACAGCAGGTGCCCTGCAAGACCGCCTAAATACGCTGATGAGCCTCACAACGCGTCCTATGCCTGAGGTTTTGGTGGCACCCTTTAAAGACGTACTTAACTCAGCTGTGCCGCTTGACCTTGCTAGCCTGTCCCGCAGCGAACGTGAAGACGAGCTTGCTGACTGGCTCGAGGACCGTGGAGTAGACAACGCTTGGGAACTCAGCGAAAATTTAGTGGATGTTGGTCTCACCCAAGAAAGCTTGGCGTCCCTCCTTGCGCTTATAGACGATGCTGATGTAAATTGCGCAGCACACTGGCTCGATATGCTGGCAGGGTTACAGACCATGGCCCGCGACATGGAACAAGCTGCTAGCCACATTGTGACGCTCGTCCAGTCGGTCAAGACTTACACCCACATGGATAGAAGCACCGGCCTTGAACCATGTGACGTACGCGAAGGGCTCAACAGTACGTTGGTTATGCTGGGGCACAAACTGAGAAGCAACAACATTCACGTGACAACGCACTATCCAAAAGACGTTCCTGAAGTGCCGGCTCGCGTTGGCGCGCTCAATCAAGTCTGGACAAATTTAATTGATAACGCTATAGATGCTATGAAAGACGTTGCTGAGCCACACCTGCAGATTCGCGTAGAACCTAGTGAAACGTGTCTATATGTCAGTGTTAGCGACAATGGGTCGGGCATTGCTGAGGACGTTCAAGCGCACATCTTTGAACCATTTTTTACCACTAAAGATGTAGGTGAAGGAACGGGGTTAGGCTTGGACATTGTGGCGTCAATTGTTAAAGATCAACACAACGGCGTCATCGACCTCGAGTCCAAACCAGGGCACACAGCGTTCACAGTGCAATTACCTTTACCGACCTAACGTTCTAGTTTTATCAACGTGATGCTTGATCATTTGGCGCCGTAATTCACGGTAGGACAGTTATTCTTTTGCTTACAAACACCGTTTTGCTGCCTACGAGTATGTTTATAGCAGTTCCAGAATTGGTCCCCCCACACTGAGTGGGTCGATTTCTACTCCCCTAGGTCGCACGCGCAACTGCCTGTGGCAGTTACTCGTGGAAACGCTATTTACAAACAAAGGTGCACATTCTAAAGATACGCGTCGCGAACATCTGTTTACCCATACGTGACATGATGAGACTAACCTTGACGCCAGCGGTATCATGGAAACCCAGAACTATGAAACCCACAACCATGAAACCCAGAACCATGAAACCCAGAACCATGAAACCCAGAACATTGAGATAGCATCTTTGAAGCCTGACGTCATTTACGACAACAAAATTACCAAGTTGTCTTACCAGAAGTACCATGACACACACCAATTATCTGAAGGAGTAGCTTATGGCTAAACCCGCCATTTTAGCTGTTGATGACGAAGTTGAGGTCTTGCGCGCACTTGCCCGTGACCTGCGTAAAACTTACGGACAGGACTACCGGATTTTGCGGGCAGAAGGTGGTGAGGCGGCGCTCGAGGCCGTTCTTGAACTTCAAGAACGCGCTGAACCTTTAGCTCTGGTTATCTCTGACCAGCGCATGCCGGTTGTATCTGGCGTACAACTTTTAGAACGCGTAACAGATGTATTTCCCGCTGCCAAACGTGTGCTTCTTACCGCTTACGCCGATACAGACGCGGCCATTACTGCCATCAACCAATCCAAAGTGCACTACTATTTGCTTAAACCCTGGGACGACGCTAGCCTCTTCCCGGTTGTAGGTGACTTGCTAGACGACTGGCAAAGTGGTTACCGCCCTGGTTATGAGGGTTTGCACGTTATTGGTAGTCGCTGGTCAGCTGAAGCTCACGCTATCAAAGACTTTTTAGCGCGTAACCAAGTTCCCTACACCTTTGCCGACGTTGAAACAAATGACGACGCTAAAACCGCCGCCGCCCGCTATGATAGTTTGCCACTCGTCCACATTCCCGGTGAGGACATGTTGGTTGCGCCTAGTGTCAGTGAGGTTGCTAGCAAAGTAGGCTTACAAAGCCAAGCAGCTAACCCTTTTTACGACCTCGCCATTGTAGGCGCGGGCCCAGCCGGCTTAGCAGCAGCTGTTTACGGTGCGTCTGAAGGTCTGGAAACAGTGCTCATTGAAGGTCAAGCGCCTGGCGGTCAAGCGGGTACTAGCAGCCGCATTGAAAATTATTTGGGGTTTCCTAACGGGCTGTCCGGTGACGATTTGGCACGCCGTGCTGTTACCCAAGCGCGCCGTTTTGGCGTTGAGATTTTAACGCCTCAACGCGTCACCCGTATGCGGGTAGAAGGTCCTTACCGCATTTTGGAATTAACAGATGGCAGTGAGATCTCGAGCCACACAGTTATGCTCTCTATGGGTGTGGCCTGGCGCACGTTACCAGCTGATTCAGAAGGCAAGTTTACAGGTGCAGGTGTTTACTATGGTGCTGCTACCACCGAGGCCATCAACTGCCAAGGTGAAACCATTTACACCGTAGGTGCAGGTAATTCTGCCGGTCAAGCCGCTATTTATTTTGCTAACTACGCTGCCAAAGTGGTCATGTTGGTACGCGGTGAGTCACTTGCTGCCAAGATGTCGCACTACTTGGTTGATCGCATTGACCAAACTGACAACATTGAGGTGCTAGTTCATCACGAAATTACGGCCTGTCATGGCGATAGTAGCCTCGAGCAACTCACCTTGCGCAACAACCAAACAGGTGATGATCACGACGTGCCTGCCCACTACCTATTTTGCTTTATTGGCGCTGCGCCGCGCACGGATTGGCTCGAGGGGGTAGCAGCTCGAGATAAACGCGGGTTCATCTACACCGGCGTAGATATTCCCGAACCTGCTATGGCAACGTGGCCGCTACCGCGCAACCCATTTCCATTAGAAACCAGTGTGCCCGGCGTTTTTGCTGCTGGCGACGTACGCGCCAACTCTATTAAACGGGTTGCGTCTGCAGTCGGTGAAGGATCGGTGGCTGTGTCTACTATGCATCAACATTTAGCATCTCTCTAAAAGCTTCCCCCACGCTCCCTTTCCCTAGTTTCAGATATCACTTAGCTCGAGACGTAACACACCTAGCCTGATAAACTAAGGACCTCATGAAACACACGGGCACAAAACGTATTGGCGTCGTTGGCGCAGGCATGATGGCAAGTTGGCACGTAGCACGCTGGCTAGGTATGCAAGGACAGCCTGTTCAGCTCGCTGGCATCTTTGATAAAAATCAGCAGCGTGCGACTGAACTAGCTAAAACCTGCGACTGTCCGGTGTTTACAGAGCTTGATGCTCTGTTTTCTGCTTGCGACATTGTTGACGTGTGTACGCCCACCGACCAACATGCAGATGTTGTCATAGCCGCTGCGGTTGCAGGCAAAGACATCATCTGTGAAAAACCGATGGCGCGCACTTTACAAGACGCCCAACGCATGACACATGCTTGTGAGCAAGCTGGCGTGCGGTTGTTTATTGCTCACGTAGTGCGCTTTTTCAGTCAGTACGAAGCTGCCAAAGCTGCACTAGATGCTGGCACATTAGGCCGTCCCGGCGTTATTCGGTTGAGTCGGGGCGGCAGTTTTCCCGGGCGCTGGTATGGTGATTATACTCGAGCTGGCGGCGTCATCTTAGATTTGTCTATTCATGACCTCGACATGGCGCGTTGGTGTTTTGGCGAGGTGACGCAAGTTTTTGCCCGCGGCCTCACCTTTGAGAACATTCCTGAGTGCGATCACGTGATCATCAGTTTGCAGTTTGAAAATGGCGCGCTAGGGCATGTGAGCGGTAGTTGGGCCTATCCACCAGGTAAGTTTGTGACCGCGCTCGAAGTAGTTGGGAGTGACGGCATTTTTGAGTGGAGCGGGTTTGCGCCTGACCCCGTGCTGGGCTCGTTTGATGCAGGTAGCGACCTCACAAGCGTGATGAACGATATGGCAAGTCCGCTCGCACCTGAAGACGACCCCTACACCAAAGAACTTGCCCACGCGCTAGATTGCATGACCACAGGTGCGCCGTTCCGGGTTGAGCCTGCGGATGCACTCGCCACACTCAAACTTGCCTTAGCAGCAACCGCCTCGGTTAAACAAGAACGTCCTATTGTCCTCAGTGAGTTTGCACCTAGTGAAACTGAGGTCTTAGCATGAGGTTGCAACCACTACGCTTAGGGATTTTGAGCTTTGCACACATGCATGCTCATAGCTACGCGGCCAGCATTCTTGCGCTACCCGACTGTGAGCTTGTGGCAGTTTATGACGATGACACTACCCGCGCGCAAGCTGCTGCAACGCGTTACACCACAACATATAAAGATGACCTCGAGGCTTTCCTCACAACTAACTTAGATGGTGTCATCATCTGTTCAGAAAATGCCCACCACCGCAAACATGTCGAGGCGGCTGCTGGCAAGGTAGGCTATATTCTTTGTGAGAAGCCCCTAGCGACTACGTTGGAAGATGGGCAAGCGATGCTCGAGCGTTGCCGTACCACCAACACCCACTTACAACTTGCGTTTCCCGTGCGCTTTGCACCCCCAGTGGAGCGCTTACGTAACGCTGTACAAGCAGGCAACCTCGGCACACTGTACTGCGCGACTTGCACCAACCACGGCAAAATGCCCGGTGGCTGGTTTTGTGATGCCAACTTAGCGGGCGGCGGTGCCGTCATGGATCACACAGTACATGTTGTTGACGCACTTCGTTGGATAACTGGTGCAGAAGTTACTGAGGTCTATGCAGACATCCGTCACAGCCTCATGCACCCAAATGTGCAGATTGATGATGCTGGTTTGCTGTCGTTCACGATGACTGGTGGACTACTAACACGACCACTGATGGTTAGTTTAGATGCATCCTGGTCGCGTCCAGAGGCGTATCCGACGTGGGGAGATGTGACGCTCGAGCTAGTGGGAAGTAACGGCACCTTATGGGTGGATGCGTTTAAGCAGCACGCTACGGTCTACAGCAACAGCCTCAGCACACCAGAACAGCACTATTGGGGTAGCAACATTGACCGCCGCCTCATGGCTGACTTTTGTAATGCGATTGCCACTCAACGCGCCCCAACTATTACAGGTCAAGATGGGCTAAAAGCACTCGAGGTTGCCCTTGCTGCTTACACATCTGCGCAAAGTGGTCAGCCATACTGTCTGTCTCTAAATAGCTCTTGATAGGTTGTTTAGTGTTTCACCTTTAATTTCATCGAGCCTATTCTGATTAGTTTTCCATATATTTCATA
>CAZMCW010000265.1:5934-6989 GCA_964564405.1 uncultured bacterium | reverse complement strand
GACTTCGTTGGTTGGCGGTCTGTCGTTTGCTCGAGCGGGTATTTGGCCCGTACTTGTTACAGCTTTGGTAATGGGACTTGTCAATGCATTTGTGCGCCCGGTCATGGTCGTACTAACCCTGCCCCTCACCATTATGTCGCTCGGGTTGTTTTTGCTTGTTGTCAACGCACTACTGTTAGCTATTGTCGCTGTACTTACACCTCTACAAATTGCTGGCTTTTGGAGTGCGCTGTTTGGCGCGCTTATATACTCTTTGGTGAACATGGCCCTATCTTCGTTTGTCAAACCTTCTGAGCAAGTTGTCGTGGTGGAGCGTAGCTAGTTGATATAGCTGGCTCAACGAGTCAATAAGGTTCGGATCCCTTCGCAAGATAAATCAGCTGATGCTATAGCATCGGCTGGTACCTCATACCGTTGTTGAATGGTTTAAGTGTGTGTTTAATAACTTATCAATTTTGACAGTGTTGACGCTTGTACACTGAATCAACATCTCGTAAAATCAGAAGATACTACTATTTTGCATAAGTTGATACACCAAGATGGCAGATGACGTTGCTAAACTCACTTTCGACGATATAGGTTATATCAACACCACACGCCGTTGCCAACTTACGTGAGCGTTGCAGTAACCCAAATATCTACAAGCTCAAGGCAACAAAAACTCGGCTGGATGTTTCCAACCGAGTAAATAGCCTAGTAAGGTGTGCTGCTGAAATCAGGCTATTAATAATCAGGCTGCTGATGTTTGCTGCCGCGCGCGCCGTGCTTCAATGAACGACCGCACCGCTAGCGCTAAGAAAATAGCACACGCAACCAACATGATAACTTTGGCAACAGCCGCAGCAGGTCGGTCAATGCTTGCACCGCCTAACAAACGGAAAAATGGGGCAATGCCATCAACTGAGCCAAAAATAGCCAGTAAACTCACCACAGCTGCCGCGTGCATCACGTGCTTGGTAAGGTTTTCGCGAAGCGCTAACCCGCCCAGTACGACAAACACCACGCCAATAAAACTGGGGATAAGTGCTGTAACGCTACTAGATTGCGACACGCCG
>CAZMCW010000265.1:0-5924 GCA_964564405.1 uncultured bacterium | reverse complement strand
CTCACCACACCAACAACAACGAGAATAGCTCCCGTTAGCATAGAAACGTAAGACATACGCATTGTGTTTCTCCTTTCTTGCTTGCTTGGGTTTTTAATGACTTCTCAAAATGCGTCTACACACTTTACTACCGTTACACCAGCTAGCTGATGATTGTGTGACACGCAAGTCTGAGAGGGTCGTATAGCTAAGTAGAGGATGTTTCTTAGTTTGCTCGAGCCCCTACCATTTTGCTTTCACACCTAAAATATAGTTCTTACATTCTCAGCAAGTTATCTCTTACAAATCCCGAGTATTTTAGGTGCAAATGCATGTGAACATCAAGGGCTCATCTTACGAATGTGGTTTACCTTGAACGACTGCTAGCGTCTGACCTTGTAAGTCAACGGGGTATACGACTGAGACAAATCCACCTTTGAAGTCAACCAACAAAGCTCACATGAGATTCACAAGTTACTATGTGTTAGCTACATGTTGGGATAATGTACACAACACCACAAATTTGATATACTGCATCAGCAAACTCATTTCAACAAGTGGCCTAGGGCTGTTATAGCTTTGTTGTGTTCACATGCATTTAGCCTCGAGCAATCGCTTCACAAATATTGCTTGAACATGTATTTAACATATAGCATACAGTTATTTTTCAGAAGTTACTGCTCAAAGTAGGCTAGTGCACACAAAAGCTTTAACCCTAGGTGACAAAGCTGCTGAAGTGAGTAATTCAAAGCTTAGAGGAGACGTTCATGATCAAACGTGTACTGCTCGTATTGAGTGTTGGGCTTGTAAGCATCCTAAGCTGGGCTCAAAACCCAGACTGGCCTAGTTCGCTTACTGTGGGTACGGCGTCGGTAGGTGGCACTTATTTTATCTATGGTGGCGGTTGGGCTAACCTTATTCAACAAGAGTTGGGGATTCCTACCAGCACCGAGGTTACTGGCGGACCCGCCCAAAATATGTTGCTCATTGAAACTGGCGATATTGAATTAGGCATGGTCACGCTAGGGCCAGCTTTTGAAATTTGGAGTGGGAGCAGCGACCTTACTGGCGGCGCTGAACTGCGCGAAGCCAGAGCGCTTTTCCCCATGTACAACACGCCATTCCACTTTATTGCACTTGAAGGTTCAGACATTGACCAGGTAGCTCAGGTAGATGGCACCGCAGTAGGCGTTGGTCCTGCTGGGGGAACGTCTGGCACGTTTATGCCTAAGTTTTTAGACGCGCTCGAGCTAGATACTCGCGACCGTCAAGCAGGTGCTAGCGATATGGCCTCCCAACTTTTAGACGGCCAGCTAGATGCCATCGGGTTTGCTGCAGGTATTCCTATTGCTGCTTATAGCGAAATTGAAGCACAACGAGCTGCCAATATCTTCTCTTTTGATGACAACCAACGCGCCGCCCTACTCGCTACTTTTAGCTATCTTAATGAGGACATCATTCCAGCAGGTACTTACAGCAGCCTAACTGAAGATTTACCTACTGTTGGCATGTACAACTTTGCCGTTGCTGACAAAGATATTCCTGAAGACCTGGCCTACGAAATTGTCAAAGCTGTGTTTGACAACCTCGACTTTATGATTGAAACTCACCGCGCCGCCCGCGATACCAGCCCAGATGATCTTGACCGCAACGCATTTTTGTGGCTGCACCCTGGTGCCATTCGTTATTACGAAGAAATGGGTATTGAAGTACCTGAAGAACTTTACCCACCTGAATACCAAGCTAACTAAGTCACTCAAAGACTCCTCACATAATTACTTGCTGTCGTGGGGAGTCTCTAATTTCACTCAACTAGTGCATAAAAACACAGTTGTATGTACGTAATCACAACTGTTAATCAACTACGAGCAGTTTCAAGCTTGGTTCCTCACACTGAGTTGGTCGACTTTTACTCCCTTAGGTCGCACGCGCAACTGCTTGTGGCAGTTACTCGTAGAAACGCTGCATAAATCGTTAAATGCGTGCTGCAAACGCAAGCAATTATAATTATATTGTCAATTTTGGTCAAATATCAAAAATCTCCTGTAGGCTTTAGCTTATACGCACGACAGCGTTAGCTAGTACTGCGTATTTCGTCTGGATTCATATCAAGAGAAATTAACTGGCAAAAGTATAGCGGGGCAAATCTACCTGTACCAAAATACATATGTGTGAAATAATACAAAATCAACGCGCTCACCTCCAAAAATAGAAAATTAACCCCGTCGTAAACGTTCAATCACAAAATTTTCATGACCTAAAGACACTTCACCAAATAGCAGGTTATGCGTACAAACATTCAAAGGAGAAGAATATGGCGACGCAGCAAGATACTCCCGTGACAGCGCAAGCCACAGTTGATGCGCAGAACCCGTCTGACCCCTCAGTTGAAGCTGAACCAACCCTCACCAAACAACGCCATTTACAAGGTTGGCAACACTGGCTTATTTACAGTGTAGGCATTGCTTATGTGCTATTCCATATTTATATTTTGAACATTCGTGCGATTGATCCGCTGATTTTTCGTAGTGTACATTTATCGTTTGGTACCGCGTTTGGGTTTGCGCTGTTTAAGGTTTGGCGCAGCCCCCGTCAGAGTCGGTATATTAGTATTTTGGATTGGCTGCTTATTGTGGCGAGTTTAGCGTGTTGTGGCTATTTTTGTTATTTCTTTTTTAGTGGCAGGTTGCCGCAACTCCTGTTTCGTATTGGCGTTGTACCCACGCCGCTAGATGCTGTGGTTGCCGTGGTTGGGGTGTTTCTTGTCCTCGAGCTAACCCGCCGGATCGTAGGCTGGGAACTGCCCATTTTGGCACTTGTGTTTATTGGTTATGGGTTCGTGGGACCGTGGTTACCGGGGGTGCTCGAGCACCGTGGTTATGACTTTGACAGGCTTTTTAGCTATATTTACAGCCTCAACGGGATTTTTGGTGTAACTACAGCAGTATCTGCACGTTATATCCTCATTTTTATTGTCTTTGCGTCATTTTTGGAATTTTCTGGTGTGGGGGAGTATTTTATTCGTTTTTCGTATTCGCTCACAGGTGGCGCGCGGGGCGGTCCAGCTAAGGTTGCGGTGGTCTCGAGTGCGCTTATGGGCATGCTCAACGGCACCTCAGCAGGTAACGCTGTTGCCACAGGTAGTTTTACCATTCCACTCATGCGCCGGGTGGGCTACAAACCGCTGTTTGCAGCAGCAACCGAAGCAGTTGCGTCTACGGGCGGGCAGATCTTGCCGCCTATCATGGGTGCTGGCGCGTTTATTATGGCGGAGATTATTGGCATCCCTTATGGCGAACTTATCTTAGCTGCCATCATTCCTGCGCTTTTGTACTTCGCCGCGGTGTTTTTTATGGTGGACTTGGAGGCAGTTAAGCTCAAGTTATTGGGGCTACCACGTAAAGAACTTCCTGACATTAAAGCTGTTTTACGAGAAGCTTATTTATTTATACCCGTTGTCTTACTCATTGCAGTGATGTTACGGGGAAATTCCATTACCAGAGCAGGTACGCTAGCGCTTTTAAGCAGCATTGTGGTGAGCTGGTTTAACAAAGACACCCGTATGGGACTGCGCCGCATGGCAGACGCTATGTATGCAGGGGTGCGAGCAGCAGTTGGGCTCACGGCGGTGTGTGCCTGTGCTGGCATTGTGGTGGGGATCATCTCGCTTACCGGAATTGGTGGACGGTTTTCGGCGTTGCTACTTGCTACAGCTCAGCAAAACCAAGTGTTGGCGCTTCTATTTGCTATGCTTATCTGCATTATTTTAGGCATGGGCATGCCCACGACAGCTGCGTATGCGGTAGCGGCGTCCGTGGTTGCACCGGGGCTTGTGCGTTTAGGTATCTTGCCTTTGGTAGCCCACATGTTTATTTTTTACTATGCCGTTGTGTCGGCAATTACTCCGCCGGTAGCGCTAGCAGCTTACTCAACAGCAGGTATTGCCAACACCGACCCCCTTAAAACGGCGTTAGCTTCGTTTAGGTTGGGCTTAGCTGCGTATTTGATTCCTTTTATGTTTTTTTATAACCCGGCGCTCCTGCTCGAGAACACCCCGCTCAATATCATCTTCGCTGTTGTGATTGCGTTTGTAGGCGTGTACTTGCTGGCCTCGAGCTTACAAGCGTGGTTGTTTGGCAAGCTTAGTTTGCCGTGGCAACTTATCACCTTGGCTGCAGCTGTTTTACTCATTTTAGGAAGCACCATCACCAATATTGTAGGGCTCACCCTAGGTGCTAGCGTGTTTGCATGGCAAATGTACCAAAAGCGTCAACAGATGGTACAAATACCATCTTAACCTTATTCACCACGTGCACGGCGAACCGTAACGGACTCCCCGGCGATGCCCCAGTTGTCTGTTACCACTTCATCAATAACAACTACCGTCGTCTGCGGATTTTTGCCAAGCACATCTACTATAGCGTTAGCCGTAAGTATGGAGCTAGCTTCATACTTACCAAGCTAGGCGAGTACCAATAGACCCGCTCCGTTTACAGCCCAATGTTTATGCATATCGCTATAAAAGTTGCGTGACGCCCTCAATCAGGGCGTCTTTTTGTGGTTTGCTCACACCCTCTTTGGTGATTTTAATATTCATATAAGGCATAGCCTCTCCTTGTACAGAATCCGTTCGTATCCCAAATAACGCCTATAGGCATCATTGCGTCTACCACGAATTTCGCAGTTCATCCTACCTGCTCTTGCAGGGGTTGATTCTCAAAGAATCAACCGGATTTGGTATTACTAGCGCTTTTTCATACTTTGAGGTAAGTATTTCTCCCAAATAGGGTCAATATTAGGCAGTAACCCGTAAGCTGCGCTAAACATAAATTTGGGGGCAAACGGACGGTGTTTGAGGTGCATACCAGCTTCTTCTGGCGTGCGGTCGCGTTTTTTGGCATTACAGCGGCGGCAACATGCGACTACATTTTCCCAACTTGTCTTCCCGCCACGGCTGCGGGGTAACACATGGTCTAGGGTGAGGTCGTTGCTTTTGAGACCACAATACTGACAAGAATGGTCGTCACGCCGGAACACATTTTTGCGGTTAAACGCAACGCGGTGCCGAGGCGGGCGCTTAATATAGCGCTTGAGGCGAATCACGCTCGGCACAATAAAAATTTGGCTGGGGGAACGCAAGACCTGCTGACCATCTTCAACCCGTTCAGCAATTTCGTGCATGAGTAGCGAAACAGCTCGTTTAACCGAGCACACGTGCAAAGGCTCGTAGCTAGCGTTGAGAATAAGTACCCGCGCTGAATTAGGATTGGCGATGCTTATGTCATCGGCGCTATCACTAAAACCGTCACTACTCTGGTCATTAACATCGTCAGCTGAAAAAATGTCATCAGCGAATGTACTGTCTTGGAGCGGGTCTACTAGATTGTCCAGGTCGTTAGCTGCGGTCCTGCCTCCTTGTGGTGCGGTCTAAGTGAGCATAGTTTAGCACGGTCAAGGTAATGTCAGATGTGAGCCTGTTTAGGGTTTAACACTTAGCTTGGTGGGCTGCTCATTTTCCTTGTGCTCATTTTCCCCAGTCTATCTATTAGCAACAGGGTGCTCGAGGATTTGACCTTATGACCAAAATGGACAAACAGGTTGTTGAGATGCTTGCTTGAGGTTATCAATCTATTGAATTACGTCACAGGTTGATTTACGTCAGAGGTTGATTTACGTCAGAAACACGCCTTGTGTGATCATTGGAGAAACTACGTCTTGAGACACACCAAAAGTGGGCTGTGTAGCTTAAACGATACTCATTCAAAGACCGATGGTTCTTATGGCTATATCATGATGTTCACTAGAAACATATTTTTAGTTATTTGAAAGCATCAAACCTAGGGTATTGGTGTTTATGAACAACTTACCCGTAATACCAAATTGACTCTTGAATGTCATAGCCTGAATCATCTAAGGGTACGCTCGAGCTGCGCTGTACTTCGTAA
>CAZMCW010000264.1:5093-7036 GCA_964564405.1 uncultured bacterium | reverse complement strand
ACGCCACCACGACCCCATTGGGAACGGTGACAAAGGCTGCGGCTGAAGCAACTGGACTTGTTGAGGGAACCCTTGTGGCAGCAGGCGGTGGCGACGGGCAAGCGGCTGGCTTGGGACTAAGTGCCACCTTCCCTGAACGCGCTTATCTGAACTTGGGAACTGCCGTGGTGTCTGGGATTTATAGCCCCACAGCGATGGTTGATAACGCTTGCCGTACGCTAGTGGCGTGTGGCGAAGCAGGTTACATCTTGGAAACCTGCTTGCGCTCGGGCACGTTTTTGCTGACTTGGTTTACCGAAACCTTTTTGGATGATCCCAGTAACGTCAACTGGCAGGCCTTGGAAGATGCCGCCGCCAAGGTTCCTATTGGCAGTGAAGGTTTGTTGTTACTTCCGCACTGGTCCGGCAGCATGACACCCCACTGGGACGTGCGCGCCAAGGGTGCCATGATCGGTTTGAGCAGTGCTCATAAACGCCCTGAGATATACCGGGCGGTGCTCGAGGGTATCACCTTGGAACAAGCCGCGATGACCGCAGATGTTGAGCGTTTAAGTGGTACGCTGTTACGTGAACTGGTGCTAACCGGTGGCGGGGCTAACAATCGCTTGTGGTGTCAAATGTTGGCAGATGTGCTCGCCAAACCCATCTATTTAAGTCGCACTACCGAAGCTAGCAACTTGGGTGCCGCCATCGCAGCCGCCGTGGCAGCAGGTTGGTATGACAATACTGCCACGGCTGCTAGCACAATGACCGCTCTTGGCGAGTGTTTTGAGCCTCAACCTGAATCCCAAGCGCGTTACCAAGAGCTTTTCAACATTTACGAGCAGATGTACGCTAGCGTCAAAGACATCAACCATCAGCTCACGGCATTTCGGCAGTAAAGCTAGGTTGAGGTGGCGTCACCTACAACGCAAAACCGCAGTTTTTGCCCTTGCCGCAGTTGGGCGGCGCGGTGCAAATCGTGTGGATGAATCACGGCAGGTTTGTGATAGCCGCCAATGCTACCTCGGTCGTGTAAAAGCACAATCGGCGCGGCACCCGGCGGCACTTGCACGGCACCGATGGGCACAGCTTCTGAGGTTAACTCGCCCCCGGGAACGTCGGGAACATCCCCAGAACTAGCTGACAAACGCAAGCCCATTCGGTCAGCTTGGCTAATGCTAAACACTTGCTGAGTCAATGCGCTAAGAGCTTCATCTGACGCTTGAGGGCCGGGTAAAAGCCGTAAACTGACGGTCTCTCCAAATTGATGCGCTTGAAAGTTGAGCAGCGAGGTCGTCAGCACATCACGCACTTGCTGTTGTCCTAGTACTACGCCAGCAGTTAGCGGTTTACCGATGTTGCCGTTTAAATCTACTGAGCTACTGCCCATAAACTGCTGGCTGTCGATACCACCTGCTACTGCCAAATACATGCGCACGCCTGTAGCTGACGGTATAAAGCTGAGCTCATCGTCTGGCTGTAACTGGATGCTACAAGGGGTTTCTAGCACAACCTCATTTTTGTGAGCGACCATGCCCGCGCCCGCTAGTCCAATTACACAAGGTGCCAAGGCGCGATAACGTCCACCGGTGATGTTTAGCTCAATTAGTGGTGCAAACGGCACGTTCCCCACGAGTCGGTTGGCAAGCGTACCCGAAACAGCATCCAACATGCCCCCGCGACACAACCCGTAACGCCCAGCCATCATGCGGCCGCCGTCCACCACAATGTCCAGCAAGCCCGCTTTGACAACCTCGAGCACAGGATTTTCAGGGTCTTCCGGCAACAGGTTCAGCGGATGTACATCTGCTGGCGGGTTGCCTTCACGCGCTTCAAAACGCACCCGATCACCGGGCTCGAGCCAAAACGGCGGCTCACGGTGCGGGTCGTACATGGCTACCAGCGCTTGCCCCAACAAATTCCAACCACCCGGCGAGGCACTCGGGTAAACGCCCGTTTGC
>CAZMCW010000264.1:0-5083 GCA_964564405.1 uncultured bacterium | reverse complement strand
CGCCAGTCATGGCCACACTGTGCGCGGGAATGCGCACTCTAGGGCTCGAGCGGCGCGGCGTGTGAATGGCCGCGGGCACATTGCCCATAAATGTAAAACCAGGCGTAAACCCCAGCGCAAACACGTGGTAGTCAGGCTGTGTGTGGTGGTCAATCACCTGCTGCACAGTTAAACCAGCTCGCTGGGCAACCTCAGTGAGGTCTTCGCCATCGTACTTTACAGGCACGGTTTTGGTGGCTGTAACTTCATCTACAGGTGATGATGTTAGCTCTACCTGAACAGCTTCGCACCAACCTCGCACCACATTTTCTTGGACAATATTGGCGTCGTACTCGAGGTACAGCGTGGTGTAACTGGGAATAATGTCGGTCACACCGGGTAGATGTTTGTGTAGTAACGCTGCTGCCAGCGCGTGAATGCGGCGGTTGTCAGCTTTGTTAATACTGTCCGCAAGGTCAAGATGAAAGCCGCGCCAAGAGGGGCGTGCTGAAGTTAAAGCTTTTGAGGATGGCATCTGCGTACACCTCAAAACGCTTGAACCGTAATGCCATTCGCCGTTAGTGCCGCGCAGATGGCTTTAGCAATAGTCACCGCTTCCGGATTGTCGCCATGAATGCAGAGGGTTTGTGCGTCTAAGTGGATGCTGCCACCATCAAGAGTATCCAAAGGTTCGCCCGTCACCATCTTGACGGCCCGGCGTGCGGCTAGGTCAGGGTCGTGGATGCTCGAGCCCGCCAACTTACGCGGGGCCAAACTGCCATCTTGCATGTAAGCCCGTTCAGGAAAAGCCTCCGTCACAACCTGAACGCCCGTTTGCGCAGCATCCTCAACCATAGAGGTACCTGCTAGGGCAACAAATGGAACGTCTGCAGTGAGCGCAGCATTGGCAAGCGCCGCGCAGATATCTGCATTCGCAAGCGCGTACCAATGCAACGCGCCATGGGGTTTAACGTGATGGAGTGGCAAACCAGCAACATCTAAAAATGCCTTGAGCGCACCAAGTTGGTAGAGGGCATCTGCGTACACCTCGGCAGCAGAGGCTTGCACAATGCGCCGCCCAAAGCCAACTTTGTCAGCAAAGCCCGGGTGCGCGCCCACGGCCACAGCGTGCGTTTTGGCGAGCATCACCGACTGTTGCATGGTGAGCGGATCGCCCGCATGGAAGCCGCAAGCCAAATTGACCGAGGTAATATGTTCAAACAACGCCTCGTCGTGCCCTAAGCGCCAGTGCCCAAAAGACTCGCCAGCATCTGCGTTGATGTCTACGGTAGGTGTACTCATAGGGGTATGCTACCGCGTTTCAGTCCCCGTGCTAAAAGTTGGCAACAAGTAAAATCCAGAGCGGCAAATTTGGAGATAGGGTTCGTTCGGGGAAGGTTAAGGTGATGGTGCCGTCTGTTGAGAAGGGTGGCTCGAGCCGCATCAGCACAACATCCCGCGCATCATAAACACCTCTCGTCCCGCCATCAATAACTAGCAGCAGCGAGGTAACATCTCTCAACGCAGGTAGGTCACTTGCATTGAATGTCAATGAGTTGAGTGTGACATCAGCTGAGCCTTCTGGCACAAACAGCCTAGCACTGTAGACAGAAACATTCTGCTGATCTACATCACCTGTAATGTCCTCTAAATCAACACCCGGCAGGACATAGAGTGCATTTGCAGGCTCATCTCCCACATTAATAATGACATCAAAGATAAACGGGTTTTCGTGTGCGTCTGGGTCGTTGCTGGCTAAACTCACCTGCCCAACCAAACTACCTGCTGAGGATGTATCTACCTCGATAATGAGCACAGCACTTTCAAAGCTTGCCAGCTGTTCTGGTAGTACGTCACTCACTACCGAGAAAAACGGTGGCAAGCTAAGCTCCCCTAGTTCTAGGGTCTTGGCACCAGGGTTGCGGACAAAATAACTGAGGGTTACAGTTTCATTGCGCTTAAATGGGCCGTAGCGTAGGGGGATGAAACCTCTGGAGGTCATCGTCTCTGCAGCCGTGCTGTCACCATTGCGAATTCGCATGTCTTGGTTGGGGTTGATGACACTACCGCTTGCACTATCACAAGGTATGGGACTTGCTGCAAATTCATAGGCACCTAAGTCGATGGTACCTTGACAAAAGAAGTTACCTTCAAGATCCGTTGTCAGCAGTGGAGATATCAGGCTATTATCACCCGCATCAATGGCTGGAGAGTTGGCTGCCAAACGGTAATCACCTAGTGTTGTTGGCGCATTTGCGAATGTTCTTGGATCAACGAACACATCTGTGAGCATAGTACCTACACCAAAATCGTTTAAGTTTGTAACGCTATTTACCACAACAAAGAAAGACGGCGCAAACGTTTGCGGTGCGCTATTGGCTAACACTAAACTATTTTCGAGTCTAGCATCATCAAATGAATATAATCCCCCACCACTACCTAGAGCATTATTGCCAACAATAGTTGTATTTCCTACGCCAATTATGAAGTCACTATAAATACCGCCACCATCTCGACCAGCTTGATTGCCTGAGATAAGACTGCCTATAGCATCAGCGACAACACCACTTGCAACACCACCACCATCGCGCCCAGCTTGATTGCCTGAGACAATGCTATTGACAAGTCTTGCTTCACCGTTGGCATAGATGCCTCCACCATCATTTGTCGCTTGATTATCAATGATTTTGCTATTGATGCTAACAAAGGAATTAGCCGAGGCAAACACAGCACCGCCATCACCAACTGCATTCCCGCCTATCAAAATTAAGTTGTTGATAGTGAACCTATTGATACCTACGATGCCACTGGTTTGATTAAAGATTCTCGAGGCATTGTTCGCATTTATCGCTACAGGAGCTGTCAGCGCACTAGCATCAATGGTTAAGCTAACTTGCGGTATTACGATCTCAGTCCCTGACAAAATGATAACTTGTTTGGATAAGTTAGCGGCGAAAGTGACTGTGTCACCGTCAGCAGCGGCAGCAACAGCCTCACGCAAACTGCAGTCAGCATCGCAGGTGCCGTCATTTGTATCTGCCACTTTGGTCACAACCCATGTTGCTGCTTGCGCCCAACTTAGCACCGCTATAATTACAACTATTGACCTACGTATATTTACTAACATTCGCAAGCTCCTTAGCATGAGAACTTTAGATCAAAATGTCGTCATAGAGCTTTCCAAAACGGCGATATTGGCGTTAGTCGTAATAGTCATAGTAATGCCTAATTGTTCAAGCTCATTACTTTATTTTGACAGATACCGACAAGTACTTTTGCCCTTATAAGACACTCTACCTAGCTATTTGCTGGAGACGCCCAAAACTGCATCTTACAGACCCTCTTGCTTTTTGAGCCAAGATTGTATACAATCAAGCACGTTCCAAAATTCGACCATATTCGCAAATTTAAGTGGCGTTGTGTGCGTTTTCGTCTTTAGTCTAGCTTGAATAATGCTGTTTAAAGTACGTTCACGCTTGGAATGATAGTTATGGCCATGCATGATTTAAGACCTACTAGCCTTAGAGAACAGGTTGTTGAGCACATCCGCCAAGCGATTGTTGAGGGGCAACTCAAGCCCGGTGATCACATGGTGGAAGTTCAGCTTACCGAGCAACTCGGCATCAGCAGGACGCCCTTGCGTGAAGCGCTGATTTTGCTCGAGCGCGAAGGTCTGGTTGCAACCATCCGCCACAAAGGTACCTATGTACGCAGTTTCTCAGCGAGTGACGTTGAGGATATTTTTTCGATGCGTACCACATTAGAAAATTTTGCAGGTGAACGGATTATTGACGAGCTTGGTGCGTCTGATTATAGTAAGCTCGAGCGCCTTATTGACACACAACAAAAGTTTATTGACGCCAACGACTTTAAGCGTGTGCGTGCAACTGATATGGACTTTCACCGTTATTTAGTGGTGCGCAGTGGTCACCCTCATTTGTTGCGCAGTTGGTCAGAGATCGTGGCGCAAATTGCTGCGTTACTCTACAAACGCGCAGAAGTTGATGACGGTTACGATGAGGCTCGAGTCATCACCGACCACCAGCGCATCTTAGCCGCCTACCAAGCTCGCGATATAGACGCCCTGAGACAAGCCAATATTGACATTAACACCCGTGTTGCCAGTGAATGCCGTAAGGCGCTCAGTTAACGTACCCTCTCGCAAACAGCAAATGCTATTAGCTAGCGAGTGTGTAAAGAACATCTAACAAAGGAGGTTTGTTTGGACTATCTGTAAATTACGGACAAATTTTGTCAACAATATGCCAGCTATTAAAGTCATGTGTATTCATTTGTATCCACCACTTGCTTGATATCTAAAGGAGCGTGTATGACCCACCGCATTACTAAACGTGTATTTCAAGGATTAGTTGCCCTGACAGTTGCTTTTGTGCTTAGTCACGGCAGTTATGGATCTGCCCAAACCATCTGCTTTGCATTTCAAGACCTAGAAACCGAGTTTTGGGTAGCAGGTCACTTAGCCATCACCACCACGCTATCTGACCTTGGTGTAAACGTGATTGAGCGCAATGCTAACGAGGATGCTAACCGGCAGCTCGAGCAAGTCCGTGACTGCATCGCCCAAGGGGTAGATGGCATTATCATCATTCCACAAGACGGTGAAAGTGCTGTCACCATTGTCGGTGAAGCACAAGATAACGACGTGCCCATCGCCGTGTTCAACCGCCCACCTAGCGACCTGAGTCAAGGCATCATTGTTGTTGCTGATAACGCCGCCATCGCTGAGCAAGCTGTGGACTACATGGTTGAACTAGCAGACGCCCGCTTTCAAGAAACAGGTGAGCTACTCACGCCACTTATTATGGTCGGTGACCTTGGTGATCCCAACGCAGTTGGCCGCCGCGACGGCTTTTATGCTGCTGTTGAAAAGCGCCCCGACCTATTTAATGATGTGATTGAAGTAGCTACCGAGTGGGATGCTGCCACCGCCCTCGCCAACCTCGAGGCAGCTGTGACTGCCAACCCAGACGTGGATTTCTTGTTCACCTCCTCTGACTTTTTGTTCCCAACGATTCGTTCAGTGCTCGAGCCCCGTGGCAAGTGGGTCACGCGCGACGACCCCAACCACGTGATTATGGGCGGG
>CAZMCW010000263.1:5180-7039 GCA_964564405.1 uncultured bacterium | reverse complement strand
ACCCCAAGACGCTCCAAAAGCCGAAATCGGAGCTAACCTCGTAGAGGATTGAAACCAGTTTTTTCAACCGCTTCCATAGCCCGTTTTCACAGCCGAAATCGGAGCTAACCTCGTAGAGGATTGAAACTCGAGACCTTCACGACGCCACCTCAGATGATAGAACGCCGAAATCGGAGCTAACCTCGTAGAGGATTGAAACAATCGCCTCTACCACACAACAGACCTCGACAGCCTAGGCCGAAATCGGAGCTAACCTCGTAGAGGATTGAAACAGTAATGCCACATCCTTCTGATATAGTCGAAGTTTAGCCGAAATCGGAGCTAACCTCGTAGAGGATTGAAACTACTGCGTGTGAATTTAGATTCCCGACAACCCCACGGCCGAAATCGGAGCTAACCTCGTAGAGGATTGAAACGCGTATGAGCAGTGTATTTGTTGTTGGTCATATGACGCCGAAATCGGAGCTAACCTCGTAGAGGATTGAAACAAGCTGGTCGATGAGGGGGAGGGGGACGATTATGGCCGAAATCGGAGCTAACCTCGTAGAGGATTGAAACCCCTAGCCCCACGAATGAATCCAGCCGCTGAACTTTTGCCGAAATCGGAGCTAACCTCGTAGAGGATTGAAACGAAATGAAGCCTGGCATTACTACGCTACCTCGGCAGCCGAAATCGGAGCTAACCTCGTAGAGGATTGAAACAGGTTGTTAAGCAACCAATCAGCTTCAACGTCAGGCCGAAATCGGAGCTAACCTCGTAGAGGATTGAAACATTACAGCTTTTCTAAAGAATGGTTGTTTTTTTCTCGCCGAAATCGGAGCTAACCTCGTAGAGGATTGAAACAAGATTCATCGTGGAAATTGCATCATAATGCCTTTTGCCGAAATCGGAGCTAACCTCGTAGAGGATTGAAACCATCAGGCACTATCACGGGCATTGACGCAGGCTTGCGCCGAAATCGGAGCTAACCTCGTAGAGGATTGAAACATCTTGCGGGTACTGGGTTTGAGGGGCTTAATGCAGGCCGAAATCGGAGCTAACCTCGTAGAGGATTGAAATACACTCATTCCTAGTAGATAACAAGGGTAAAGGTGTCAAAATTCCAATTAACTTCGTAGAGGATTGAAACTTACGAACTACAACAAATAGGCGCGTAGAAATGGAAATCTACACGCCTGTGATCGCCGGCTTAGTCGGCATTTGTCATGGTGGGCCCTGGGGGACTTGAACCTACGACCAATCGATTATGAGTCGACTGCTCTAACCAACTGAGCTAAGGGCCCTTACCTAAATAAGTTGTACTTGCAGTTTAGCAAGGCATGCCATAAGAGGCAAGCTTGCGCAAACGCTCGAGTCTAAACGGCTAAGCTGAAAATTTCAAGTTAGTTCAAGATGAAGCATTTTCTGAAGGCCTTGGTGTAAGCGGTTGGCTACTGGGTTGGCTGGGCGTGTTTTCAGGTTCTTCGGGTTGCGTCTGTTCAAGTTCTGCTGGCGCATCTTCTTTTTGTTGAAACAATTGCTCGGTCATGCTAAGCGGGAAGGGTTCTGTCTCCGCACCTGTGTAAAGCGTTAAGTGGGGGAACGGAATTTCAATGCCGTGCTCGTCAAAGGCAGTTTTGATGGCAATATGCATGCCGTTAAGTACGCTTAAAAAGTTGGCACCTAGCGTCCAGACGGAAAGCTGTAAATCTAGCGAAGAATTGCCGAAGCCTAAGAAGATGAAGAGAGGCTGGGGTTCCTCGAGCACCAACGGGTCAGCTTCAGCAAGGTCAAACAAAATTGTGCGCACGCGGGCGATGTCTTCTTTGTACGCAATACCAATTTTGATGTCAATTCGGCGAATGGGCAAACGGCTGTA
>CAZMCW010000263.1:0-5169 GCA_964564405.1 uncultured bacterium | reverse complement strand
TTTTAGCTTTGACCATCGTCTCATTAGGAATGCGCACCAACAAGTTTTGAAAGGTACGTATTTGCGTAGAGACCAGCCCAATGCTATTGACAAAGCCCGTCGTACCGTCAACCTCAATTAAATTTTCTAGCTCAATAGCCCGCTCCATAATCAAAAACAGCCCACTAATAAGGTTGGATACCGACGTCTGGGCAGCAAACCCAATGGCTAATGTGAGTACGCCAGCAGCACCAAAAAATACACCGGGTTCAATATTGAGCAGTTCCAGCGACGACAGCAAAAAGAGCACGATGATGGTCGCTTGAATACCGCGCCGTAGCAACATGCGCTGTTGCGGTGTGGTGCCACGTGCAAACAAGCGGTTGACAATCGGGCGCACGAGGCGAAGCACAAAGTAAATAGCAATAAACCGCACGATGACCGTGAGATAAGCGGGTGCATCATCGCGTTGAAGAATGGCTAGAAAGTCGTTCCAGAGCGTGTCAACGCTAGGTAAAAGGGCTGAAAAGCTAATCCACAAAAAGTCGAACAGAGCTCGTCTAAATTGTTGAAATGCTGTCCAACCAACAGCTAGGTCTTGCCAGGTAAAATCCCAAAAAATAGTCCAGTTGATGTCTGGATTGCGAATAGCTTGAAATTGCTCCCAAAACGCATCAAAGAAAAATTGATTGACGATGGGCGCGTTACGAAAAAGACGTGCTAGCCAGCTTGCCCACTGGTCAAATGTGGTCTGCCAAAACGCCGCTGTGTTGCGCCAAAACGCTTGCAGAGCTTGTAGCAGTACCATCTAATCGGTGCCCCGGGTGTTTTTAAAAATGCTCCCAAACGCGCCAATATCTAACCCGCGCCGGGCGCGTTCACGTGCACCTGCAATGCGCTCGGTTTTGCCGGTTTCTTGTGGCGATCCCCAACCAAGCCGCAAACGGGTGCGCTTGTTACGCTGTTCTAAAACAACTTTTTGGGTCCAAAACTCATGTGTTTCTTGGGTGTGGTAGAGCGCTAAATACTGTACAGGAATTTTAATGCGGTCTAAGATAAGTGATCCTTCATCGCGGTTGCGCAGCACGATGGGTGCAATGACCCGGTAGGGGCGTTTAGGCAGTTCGTCAACGTTGAGTTGTCCGGGTGTGCGGGCTGCATAGCAAAGTTCCCCGGTGACGGTAGACCCACCGAACCAAGTATCAGAGGGCCTGTAACTGGGGACTTCGTAAAGGTATTTGCCCATACCACCCACACTAATCCGCAACCACAGTGGCAAGCTGACATAGAGGGTGATTTCTTCGTGGGTTTCAATTGCAAAAGGAATAGCCGGGCGCACGACAAGAGGTCGGTCAGCCAGTACCGGAGTGACGGTGACAAGGCTTTGTGTTTGATTAAACATGTAGCGGCGTACGTTGTCATCAACATCAATAGGTTCAACCTCAGCTGGAACGTCGATGTCTAAGGTGGTATCTAAGGGATCATCACCTTGGTTATAGACAATGCGCCACTCGCGCGGTAAACGGTAAATAGAAAGTGTTGTAGGTCCTACCTTCCAGCGTCCAACTTGATATTCGTCTAGCTCAAAGTCGCCCCACCATTGCTGGGTAACTTGGGTAGGGTTGGCAGGAACTTCAATCACAGGTTCAGCATGAGGGTCTAGGTGAGGAGGGTTTAGGTGAGGCTCGAGCCCAACCCCCTCAGCGCTGGTCGGCGTCAGATCATTTAAGCTATCCAGATAGTAATCATCGTAGGTAATTTCGGTGGGGAGTTTGTCTTTTTCAGTTAAGGGCATAGTCGTAACGTCCTTCGCTGGCTTGCGGCTGTCAGGTTTGTTGCGTAAGGGCTAGTAAGTTAATTTTGTTAAGTTAGTAACATCAAACCAATATCATCAAATTAGTATTATCAAACTAGTGTTGCTAAGCTAGTGTCTTGCAAACATACTAATGACACAGTAAGCCATCAGCTACAGGTTAGCCCACCTAGGTGAGAATGTATATGTGAGCTTTGGCAAACGTTTATGTTGCTACGTTCTGGACGGTTATTTAGCTAGTAAGTACCTCCTATCTGGAAACCGCAGTTTTCAGATAGCGTTTAGCGGTTAAGGATGGGCGCTGCTGAGTTTGATAATTGCCACTTTTCAACTTGGAGGTACTTAGTTTGATGAGTTGTTGAGATAAAGGACCTCGAGCTACTTTGCAGCTTAAATCATCAAGATAATTTAGCTGAATCAAGTAAATATGCCTTTGATGAGATGATGCAACGATTTATGCAGGTTTTTCATGCACAAGCTTGCCTGCCAGATACGTCTGGCGCACACTTTCTTCTCTAGCAAGGGTAAACACAGCGCTCAAACTGGCTTCAGCTGACGGGCTATGGGTGAGTACATTAGCGAGGCTGCTGCCAGTTGGTGGACGTACAACCATGACATCAGCGCGGTTGCCTGTATTGAACGTGCCAATATCACGCATGCCAAGCACATCTGCACCGGCTTGAGTTGCCATATAAAGCAAGTGACTTGGGCCAAGTAAGTAGCCGTCATCATGTAACATTTGTCCTTGATAGCTCATGAGTGCTTCTTTAAACAAACTGTAGCCCGTACCGCCGCCGACATCTGACCCCAAAGCAAAAGGAATGCCGATTGCTAGGTGCCGTTTCATGTCAAAGACGCCGCTGCCAATAAACATGTTGGAAGACGGGCAATGGATGACGCTCGAGCCTGTTTCAACATACCGCGCTAGTTCGCGGTCACTTACATGAATGTTGTGGGCAAAACTGCTGCGCGGGCCAAGTAAACCGTGAGCGTCGTAAGTATCCAAATAATCTTTTGAATTTGGAAAAAGCTCGCGTACAAAAGCAATTTCATCGACGTTTTCGTTGATATGCGTTTGCATGTAGACATCTGGAAATTCGTTGAGGAGGCTACCGACAACCTCGAGCATGGCCTCACTACAACTCACCGAAAAACGCGGTTGTAACGCGTAGCCTAGCCCCTCACCGTGATAGGTCTGGATGAGCGTCTTACTCTGTTCATAGGCTTGCTCAGGACTTACTTCTAGCTCTGGACGCAGGTTTTGGTCAGACACCACGAGTCCGCTAATAATGTGCATACCCATTTTGAGGGCTTCCTCAAACAAAATAGCTTGGGCCGAGGCAAAGTGGGCACCAAAGACCAGCGCGCTGGTGGTGCCATTAGCTAGCAGTGACTGAACGGTATTGTGCGCAGCCACCCGAGCGTAAGCATCGTTGGCCATGTTGGCTTCTTCAGGTAAGGTGCGGGTTTTGAGCCAGGTGAGGAGCGTCATGCCCATCGCACCAATCATGTGTACTTGCGGGTAGTGCACGTGCGCGTCCACAAAGCCAGGCAAGATGAGGCTGTCCCTTGCGTCAATCACGGTGGCATCAGGATAATCTGCGTGCACATCTGCAAAGTTACCGACGGCAAGAACAGTCTCGGCAAATGCAAGTCCGCCGTCGCTCCAAGTGACCAAAGCGTCATCATACTCGAACGGATTGCGCGGTGTATGCATGATTTGTCCGCGCAGCAGGGTAACGCTAGAGGGTGATGAAGATTCAGAGGGAGACACAGAAGAAGACACAGAAGAAGACGGGGTAGGCTCGAGCGTCATAGCCACTAGCCTAGCATTTGTGTCTCAAATTTGGCAGTTATGTTGTCAGGTCAAGACAAAACGTGCTGAGATACCTTAATGTATGGATGTCTTCAATGTATGGATGTCTTCACGCGAACACATCTTGATACAATGTTGTCATGCGTCGCCACTTACCTCGAGCTCGCCGAGCACCATCACAAACAAAAAGCATGTGGCAAAACGTCCACATCAAGTTTTTAGGGTTAATGCTGATGTTGGCTGTAAGTATGGTGATGAGTGCTGTGACAACGGTACAAGCTCAAGATGATGATGATACCGTCACCTTAACAACGCTCAGCGAGCAGCTCGAGCACGGCGCAATTAACTACGACATCCACTGCGGAAGTTGTCACGGCGATACTGGTTTGGGCTTTGCCGAGGCTAAACTTGCCTTTCCCGAAGACCACCGTACCTGCCACTACTGCCACCGCCGCAACAACCCACCGCAAATGTCTATGGAAACCATGACCAACCGCAATGCATTTGACATTGGTGAAGCGCCCGCTTTACGCGGTGAGGACACACTGACAGGTTTTGGTAACGCCCAAGCGTTAACCTACTACATTCAAGCTACGATGCCGCGCCCGTTTCCACGCAAGTTGGCAGATGAGACTTATGTAGCTATTACGTTACACATGTTGGACTTGCGTGGAGAGTTACCGCAGGACGTGCTCGAGGCAGGTGAGGTGGTCACGCTCGAGGCCTTGGTTCACATCTCGCTCCAGTAGTACATCTGCAGTCATCACGTGAGGATGAACGCGCCTGTTAGCCAGGTACAACGTTCATATATGCTCAGTGATATGTCTGCAAACACATCAACCAAAACCGATAAGTCCGCTGATTATAGCCTCGAGCAACTGGAAGCTATCTGGCTCGAGTTTCAGCGTCACGGCAAAGCGTCGTGTCCGCTTGAAGGGGGCGAGCTCGAGATTACCCTCAAAGAACACCCCATTGAAACAAAGGACAGTGATGATAGTCATCAACCTACCGAAGTATATGTTCAGTCGAAGGCAGGTAAACGTGCAATCTACCGACCGCAAGATAATACGGTTAACGCATGGGTTGAATAACATTCTCGAGGCACTTGCCAATCTCAACCTATAACTTCAAAAATACCGTAAAATATAAGTATGTGTGGTCGCTACCGTTTAACTGCAACGTCTGACGATGTGCAACGTCTGTTTGATGTTCCCGATGTCCCCGAACTCACCCCGCGCCGCAACATTGCGCCAACGCAGCAGGTGCTGTTTATTCATACAGAAGATGATGCCCGCCACGCTGAGCTGGGCCGCTGGGGGCTTATGCCTGTATGGGTCAAAGACCCAGCGAGTTTTAAGGGCAGTTTGTTTAATGCCCGAGCCGAAACCGTTCACGAAAAAGCCAGTTTCAAAACCCCGTTTAAGCGTAGGCGTTGTTTAATTCCAGCGAATGGCTATTACGAATGGCGTAGTGAGCCCGGTGGTAAGCAGCCCTATGAATTTACGGTAGGTGATGCAGCAGGGGCCAAAACAGGGGAGAGTCTGTTTGCAATGGCTGGGTT
>CAZMCW010000262.1:5232-7055 GCA_964564405.1 uncultured bacterium | reverse complement strand
CTTGTTTAGGTGGCAACGTTTTCTTGATAACGTCTTTAATGATGATGACATCTTCAACGGTAAAGTTAGATAGCATCAAAAGTGTGATAATTTAATTCAAGCAGATGACAGCTCAAATAGAATCCCCTGAAAATTCAGTACACCCTAAGACGCGCAGTGAATGGCGGGCGTGGCTCGAGTCCAACCATACTCAACCCACGGGCGTCTGGCTCATCAGCTATAAAAAAGCCACCGGCTTACCCTACGTTGATTACGACAGCGCCGTGGAAGAAGCTCTTTGTTTTGGTTGGATAGACAGCGTCCCACGCAAGCTAGACGATCAGCGCAGTATGCTCTACTTTGCACCCCGCAAAAAAGGCTCAGGCTGGTCACGGCTCAACAAACAGCGTATTGCCAAGGTGTTAGCCGCTGGACTTATGATGCCAGCAGGTTTAGCCAAGCTCGAGGCAGCCAAACAAGACGGCTCGTGGACAGCGCTAGATGCGGTTGAGAACTTAGAAATCCCTGACGACCTTGCTGCTGCGTTTGCAGACTATGACCAAGCAGCAGCAAACTTTGAAGCGTTCCCGCGTTCAGCAAAACGGGGCATCCTCGAGTGGATTAGTAATGCAAAACGCCCTGTAACCCGAGCCAAACGCATTGCAGAAACCGCCGACCTTGCTGAGCAAAATATACGCGCCAACCAGTGGCCCAAACGCAAATCCTAATATCAACTCACCCGAATAATGTCGTAGTATTTCTCCATCAATACGAGGATGAATCCTGACAAAAGCTTTGATTCCGTCGGTGTTCAAACATGTTGGCAGTATTCGTTATGACATCATTAAACTATGACTTTGTTGCGTTGAACTAGTATAAGCGTTTAACTTGGTAGCAGCATAATCACGGCGGAAATAGCCAAAATAGACCCAACTGTTGTCACGACGACGGCTCTGGCAACACCTTCGCGGTCGCCGCCGACTTCCACAGCAACGACAAACATGGTCACAGCTGTGGGCATCGCCGCGCTTAACACCAGCACGTTGCGATCAAGCACGCTCAAGCTAAGTAGCAAACTGGCAGCATAGGCAATCACCGGGCCAATAGCCAGCCGCAACGCACCTGCCCGCTGCGACACAGCATCTGCGCCCCAACGCCACGAGCGGCGCGTTTGCATACCTAGGGATAACAGCATCACGGCGATGGTGCCATTTGCTAAAAGTTCAACCCCTCTGGCTAAGCCAACAGGTAAGGTCCAGCCAAAGCCATTAAACGTTAACCCCGCTGCCGTTGCCCAAATAGGCGGTAGTAACAGGGCTGCTTTAAGTCGCTGGAAGATACTGCTGAGCACCTTGCCGTCACGAGCGTCATTTGCGAGCAGGGCAGGACCTAACACAAACATCAGCATAAGTGAAATGACCAGCAAAATAACGGCGCGTTCAAAGCCAGCTTGACCATACGCAAAAAGCGTGACTGGTAAGCCCATGTTGCCGGTGTTGCCAAATAGGCTCGAGACCACCATGCCGCGCCGCTGATTGCCGTTAAGCCCGCGTCCTAGCAGCAAACTAAGTACGCCCAAGGCGACCAGATAGATGATATAACCTAGCGTCAAAAATAACGCGTCTGTTAAACTCACTGAAGTGTTCATAAGCGCGTTAAAAATAAGTGCTGGAATGAGCACTTGTACGCTTAAACGGGTGAGGGTTTCAATGTTGAGGTTAGGAAACGCGCGGTCAGCTACCGCACCTACCACAATGAGCACAAAGGTGGGAACAACAGCGTTGACGGCAGTCCAAAAAGCATCCACCTAAGTAGCTTATCAGCATTGGCAGTTGTATCTTTGT
>CAZMCW010000262.1:0-5132 GCA_964564405.1 uncultured bacterium | reverse complement strand
GTCTATGACATTTGTGTCTATGACATTTGTGTCTATGACATTTGTGTCTATGACATTTGTGTCTATGACAGGTTGGTTATTTGGCAGGGCTTATGCCAAAGTGATTTTGGCGTACCACAACGTGCTGTGCAAAACGCTCGTGTTCACGAAGTACAGCGTAGCTCGAGGGTATCCCTAAACGGTAAAGATTATGACGTTATTTTTCCGATTTAGTATTATATGCAAAATATAGCTTGTATTTAAACGCTTAATCAGTTCTTGGAAACGCATGGTATTGCGCCACATGCTGGCAAATAACCGACGTTGCCAAACGATAAAAATAGACAAGCCAACTTACGATGCCCACTAGTTTTGCGCCATCTTCAAGCAAAAGTAGATCTACGCCTCGAGGCGTAATAACATCTAACCCAACAGACATTCCAAAAGATAAAAAGCCCATGCCGAGTAAAACATACTCTGTTTTGAAAATAAATGAGCGAAAGGCAAAGAGGTATATCAAAATGAGCCCGGTATAGCTTGCAAATACAACCTCTTCAGCAAAACCTAAATATGGAAAAACCTCTTCGTGAAGCAAAAACGCATCATCTAGGCCAAGCAAGACTATCAATAGTGCAGAAGCAAAAAAGAAACGTGTGAGAACATGTTTGTGGGATATGCTCGAGGCAACTGTAGTGCTAAGCATACAAATCGCCCCGGCTCCTGCCCAAAATAAAATACCTACTTGAGAGAGAAAGCCTGTGTAAATAGGTGCGCCAATAGTTGCTGTTGGATCACGCGTTAAGTCGCCAATAGGGACATTTCTTAATACATTAAGCAGCAACACAAACCCTATCGGTAATGCTGACATGACTAAAACAAGTAGAATGATTGTCCATTTGGATCGCAGCTGGGCGAACGTTGAAACTAGAAGATGCATGCAGCGCTATGTTTCCTATCTGAAAATGGATTTGAGCATAAATATGAGAATTTAAAGATCACTTGTGAGATTGGTCTTATTCAAGGCAAACGTTGTGCTATCAACATATAAACCTTAGGGTGACACACTAAAGCTCTTCTTTTGTGTTATTTATGCAGTAGAGGGTAAGACCTTACATTCAAGGTTTAACCATAAGTTTAAAATCTAGCATAGTTTTAGTCATCTATTAAACGTACTTAGAAAGATCAACATCTGTACTACTATTGCATCTATTTGTTTTGATGATGTCAGTAACTGAATAACTGCCTAGAAGTTCTTGACTGTTTGTTTCATGTCTACCTTATCCTGTATTTATATTTCACATTGGCATAGACAGCATGTGTAGTCGGGAAAATATCTTAGACATAACAGTGTTTTCTAGCGTTACTATAGATCTAAAGCTTCTTGTAGCAGTTTCATGATAAGTTCCTCATACGCAAAGGGTCTTTTTTCTACTCGCCTAGCTCATGTTTGGGGTTGACCCAACAAATTTAGATATGAATGCTATTGCTATACAAAGATAGGTCTGCTTCTTACAGCCAAAAAAAGCCGGAGCAAACGCCCCGGCTAACAAAAACTCAGTGAGTTTTTAGATTACATATCTGCTGGTGGTAAGATGACTGCATCAATTACGTGTACAACGCCGTTACCAGCTTCTAAGTCAGTCACTGCAACAGTTGCGGTGTCGTTAAGCATAACCATGCCGTCTACAATGCTTACGCTCACGGTAGCACCGTTAACGGTTTCAACTTCAGCAACGCCACCTTCAGCGCCTTCAACAGCAGCAATCACATCAGCAGCCATAAGCTTGCCAGCTACTACGTGATAGGTGAGGATGCCAGCTAAGTCTTCGCTAGCGAGAAGTTCTTCAGCAGTTAAGCCGAGTGCTTCAAGGGCAGCAGCAAATGCGTCGTCGGTAGGTGCAAAGACGGTGAATGGGCCTTCGCCAGAAAGGGTTTCAACTAGACCAGCTTCGGTAACAGCAGCAACAAGTGTGCTGAAGCCTTCGTTGTTGACCGCAACACCAACTACGGTTTCTTCCATCATGTCTTGTGCGAACGCACCGCTGAGTGCAACCATTGAAACGAGTAAAAGAACAATCTTTTTCATGTGTATCCCCTTAAAACATAGATTTGGAATCATCAATACAATGCTGTACAAAAACCTTCTACACACCTTGTACCTAGATTCAACAATACGAAGCATAAGTCATCTTAATAGGTACACATAGGTTGATGGCTTACAAAGATTTTAGCTAAAGTCATTCATGAATGACTGTTCATGAATGTTGTTCCAGAGGCATTTTTTTAGTCCTCAACAGTCATTCTGTAAATATGATCAGATGTAGAGATGGTTTTTTATGAAGGTTGTACAAAGCTTACATCAAGGATACCTAAACAAAAACAAGCCGAAGTGAAACTCACTTCGGCTTGTTTGAAATAGCTTTCTGAACTTGAATTAAACTACATATCCATTGGTGGTAAGATTACACCGTCAATAACGTGTACAACACCATTTTCTGCTTCAAGGTCAGTCATTGTTACAGTTACACTGTCATTTAACATAACCATACCATCTACAATACTCACGCTAATGGTTGCACCATTGACAGTTTCAACTTCAGCAATACCGTCTTCTGCACCTTCAACGGCATCGATTACGTCGGCTGCCATAAGTTTGCCTGGAATGACATGATAGGTAAGAATACCTACTAAATCTTCACTCTCGAGCAACTCTTCAGCAGTCATGTCTAGTGCTTCAAGGCTAGCTTCAAACGCATCATCATCTGGTGCAAAAACTGTGAAGGGACCGTCATCAGCAAGAGTAGCGATAAGGTCTGCTTCAGAGATAGCTACAGACAATGTGCCAAAGTCACTGTTATTGAGTGCAATGTCTAGCACAGTTTCAGGCATGTCGTCATCTTGTGCAAACGCAGTACCACCAACAACGAGTGCAGCAACCAATAAGATCAATAATCTTTTCATATAATTTCCTCCTTGGAAACTTGGATCAAGCTGGAACGTGGTTTGGCTTTAAGCTTTAATTGTCAGTTTTTTAGCTAGCCCAACTAGATACTGCACCAAACCTTGTACAAACCTTGTCTATTGACTAGGTAATTACAACCATAAGTCATCAAGTGTTATGGGTATAGAGGTTTAGGTCACATAGCTCGAGCAATTGATAAATGTGTGAAGAAAATTAAGAAAAATGCGTCCTAGACGAGAAAAACTAAGTACCTGAATCCTTGAAATGGTGTTACTCATATACCGAGCAAAGGTACAAGTAGTACTACAAAGCTTATACGGCTATTAAACTGTGTACAGCGTTTGACACAGTTAGGCTCGAGCTTTGGTTAAGGTACTTGCAATTATTACAAGCTGTATATAGGGGTTAATAACACTCCGATTTAACGCTCCAACTGTTGCTAACGCTTGACATTGGTATGCAACGTCGACATTATTTCAGCGTAACCTACAATGCTAGTGGGTATTTGTTGACGCTAACCCTCACGACATAGGCACACAAACAAACATATTGCTGAACTTACTAACTATTTACACTCTACAAAAGCTCTTCACCTCTATAAAGGAGAAAGTCTCATGACAATATCGGTACCGCTTCAGCAAGCTTGTAAGGTATTATTGTTTAACCTAAATATTAGGTTGGGTCTCCAATTGGGTGCAGTCCTTGGGATGTGTCTAGCAGGGGTATCAACTTTTGCAATAGCTCAGCCAGCAGCGTTAAGTAGTTTAAATATTAACGCTGACCAAGCCAGCATTCCTTTGAACGAAATCCTGAGCGGGGGCCCGCCACCCCAAGGTATTCCAGCGCTAGGGTTTGGCGGCGAGTGGCAGGGCGTAGTGCGTGCGTCTAATGAGCCTGTGTTTGTCTCTCAAGACGAGGCTAGCGAGTGGCTCGGTGAACGTGAACCGGTGATTGCATTTGTCATTAACGGTGAAGCCAAAGCCTACCCCCTGCAAGTGCTCACTTGGCACGAAATTGCCAATGATGTGGTTGGCGGTGTACCCGTTGCCGTGACATTTTGCCCGCTTTGTAACAGCGCGCTAGCTTTTGATCGACGCGTTCCCGTAAGTGAGGACGACCTTGCTGAGGTGCAAGCGTTTAACGAAGCTGCAACCGCTGCACCTTTGGATGAGGCGTTTATGGAAGCTTACGTGCGCCAAACGGGGCAGACGCCTGAGAGTAATGGGCTCGAGGTCACCTTCGGTGTGTCCGGCATGCTTTATAAATCCAATATGCTTATGTTTGACAGCGACACCAGCACCTTGTGGTCGCAACTTTCTGGTGATGGCAACGTGGGCGCACTCACAGATACCATTTTGTTACGCTACCCTGCCCAGATTGTTGGCTTTGGCGAATTTCGGGACGCTTTTCCAGATGCTCTAGTACTTTCCCGTGAAACCGGCTACAGCCGTGGTTATGGCCGCAACCCTTATGTTGGTTACGACGACGTAGACAGTCCAGCCTTCTTATTTCATGGCGAAATAGACGGCCGCTTAACGCCCAAAGCCCGCGTAATCAGTGTATTTGATGCTAGTGGCGCTGTGGCCTACCCGTTTGAGGTTTTGGCGCAAACCCGTGTTGTCAACGACACTATTGGTGACAGTCCTGTAGTTGTGTTTTGGCAAGAAGGCACCCAAAGTGCGCTCGATGGCGCGGTTATTGCTGAAAGTACAGATGTGGGTGGGGCTGGGATTTTTAGCAGTGAACTAGATGGACAAGTGCTCGAGTTCATGTGGGACGGTGACAACTTCACTGATACGCAAACGGGGAGCACATGGAACTTATTAGGTCAGGCTACTGCAGGTGAACTAGCAGGTAGTAACCTTACACCTATTGTTCACGACAACACGTTGTGGTTTTCGTGGGCAGCGTTTATGCCGGACACGCGGATTTATAGCTTAAACGAATAAGCAATACCACTACACAAAACACCTAAAACGGCAGCGTATTTGTATCAGATGCGCTGCCGTATGCCGTAAGTATTTCGTTTTAGATTGTCAAATCAAAGGTGTAGTTAGTTAAACGGCTCAAGTAGCGGCATTACTCCGGGGTCAACTAGTATTTTCTTAACCACTTGACTGGCTTTTCCTTGGCCATCAGTTACGGTAAGTTGAATAGTTACAGGCTCTTCTGAAAGTACAAGGGGATAGGT